>CAZLNH010000136.1:0-11312 GCA_964560775.1 uncultured Woeseiaceae bacterium
TTTTGCTGGCCACCCAGCGGCGCACCGGTCCCCCGGGCCGGGAGCCCTTTTATGTAAATAACGCGCACCGACGGGCGCCATTCCGTCAACGGGCCCCGGGCAGGGGGTACCGGTGCGGCGGCGGCGGTCCATTCTCATGAAGCATTCGGACTGAGTCATGCCACCACGCTTGAATTTGCAGGTCGATCGTCATGACAGCATCGCGGAAATAAAGCCCGATGACTGGAATCGCCTGAACCGCGCCGGCTACCCGTTCCTGCGCCATGAATTCCTGCTGGCGGCAGAAGACACCGGCAGCGCCTCCGCCGCAACCGGCTGGACGCCACAGCACCTGTCAATTCGCGACGCGGACGGCCGGCTACAAGCAGTCATGCCCCTCTATCGCAAGCAGCATTCGTGGGGCGAGTTTGTCTTTGACTGGGCGTGGGCACGCGCCTACGAACAGGCCGGGCTGCCCTACTACCCCAAACTCGTTTCCGCGGTCCCGTTCACCCCGGCGCCGAGCCACCGGCTGCTGACCAATCGAGAAAACCATACCGAATGCGCCGCACTGCTACTGGCTGCGGCCCTCGATCTTGCACGTGAGGAGGATCTTTCCTCGTTTCACGTGCAATTCCCGCATCCTGACGAGCTCGATGACCTGAGCCGCGCCGGCCTGAAGACCCGCAAAGATTGCCAGTTTCACTGGCACAATCGTGGCTATCGGTCTTTTGACGAGTTTGTGCAGCAGTTCAGTTCGCGCAAGCGGAAAAAGGTTAAACGGGACCGCCGCCATGTGCAGGAACAGGGAATAGCGTTCCGCTGGTTGCGAGGAGATAACCTCGATGCGGCCATATGGCGCGATGTCTATCAGTTGATTGCCATCACTTTTCTGCGCCGTGGTGCAATGCCCTACTTCAGTCTCGATTTTTTCGAAGCGGTAAGCCGTGCCTTGCCGCAAAACATGCTCGTCGTACTCGCGGAGCGAAACAGACAGGCGGTAGCCGCGGCCGTGTTCTACGTCGGGGCCGATACGCTGTATGGCCGATACTGGGGCGCGGATGCCGACTATAACGCGCTGCATTTTGAGACCTGCTATTACCAGGGAATTGATTTCTGCATAGCCAACGGTCTGTCGCGATTCGAACCCGGGACACAAGGCGAGCACAAGGTCAGCCGGGGGTTTCTGCCAGTAACTACCTGGTCCGCTCATTGGCTCGCACACGATGAATTCTTTTCAGCGGTCCGCCGTTACCTCGACGAGGAAGGACGTCACATCGATGACTACATCGACGCGGTCGACGTGCACAGCCCGTACCGAAAGACGACGGCAAGCAGCGTGACAGGCAATAAATGACGGAACTGCCCATCCGCTATATCAGCAGCGCGGACGCTCCCGATGCGTTTCCCGTCATCGACAATGCGTGCCGGGAGCCGAATGGCCTGCTCGCCGCCGGTGGTGACCTGTCCCGGGACCGACTGCTGTACGCCTACCAGCACGGCATCTTTCCCTGGTACGAGGATGGACAGCCGATACTGTGGTGGTCACCTGATCCACGCTGCGTTCTGGAGCCGCATAATTTTCACATCGCGAGACGGCTTAAAAGATGGCTGCGCGGCGCCTCGTTCGTAATTACCTTCAACCGGGCGTTTGACGCCGTCGTCGACGGCTGTGCCGGGCAGCGCATGGGCCAGCGCGGGACGTGGATCACGGCGGAAATGCGTGACGCGTACAACGCGCTGCATCGCCGCGGCTGGGCGCACTCGGTCGAGGTCTGGCAGGGTGACTCGCTTGTCGGCGGACTATACGGACTCGCGATCGGCAAGGTCTTTTTCGGAGAGTCGATGTTCAGCCGGGAAAGCAATGCGTCCAAGTGCGCCATGCTCGCCCTTTGTCACGAGCTGACTCGTCACAAATTCAATCTCATTGACTGCCAGGTTGTCTCGCCCCATTTGCTGACACTTGGCGCCGTTGCAATGCCGAGGGTGGCGTTTCGCGAGGTACTGGCGATTGCCTGTCCCGAGAAAATCCGGTTCACCGGGTGGCCCGGCGGTGAGATCGCCATCGCATCGATGGCGCCGGGCTCCTAGCGATGACGGGCGCGCGCTGCGCCTTGTGCCGTCGTATATTGCGTTGCAATACCCGCCCCGTTTCTGCACAATTCGCCGCCTGATTAGCGGAGACCAGCCCAAATTGGCGAAAGAAGAAGCATTGCAGATGGAGGGCGTCGTGACCGAGACGCTCCCGAACACGACTTTTCGGGTAGAACTCGAGAATGGCCATGTCGTGACCGCGCATATATCCGGGAAGATGCGCAAAAACTACATCCGTATCCTGACGGGTGACAAGGTGACGGTGGAACTGACGCCGTACGACCTCAGCAAGGGCCGCATCGTTTACCGCGGACGCTAGTCCGACTCCTTCATCATTGCGAGCCCCGCAGGGTGTGGGAACCCTGCGTCATTGCGAGCCCGAAGGGCGTGGCAACCTCGTTGACCTGGCGGAAAGGTAGTCGTTACGAGGTCGCCACGTCGCTGCGCTCCTCGCGATGACGTTGGCGCTTCGCGCCTCGCGGCGACCGGGCTTCCCGGTCGTTCACAATCAGTTTTCAGGCAGATGTTGCAGTTCCTTGCGCGCCGCTTCGGACTTGAGCTCCAGGTTACCGTCACTACCGACACCGACACGAACGTGTCCGCCTTCGGTAAGGTTCCCGAATAACAATTCCTCGGCGAGCGGACGCTTGATGTGCTTCTGGATAACCCGGGCCATCGGCCGCGCACCCATTTTCGGATCGTAGCCGCGCTCGGCGATCCACGCCCGTGCCGCATCATCGAGTTCCAAAGTAACGTTGCTTGAACTCAGCTTGGCCTCAAGCTCTACGACCAGCTTGTCGACAACGCGGGCGACTGAATGGTCGTCGAGCGGCGAGAACTGGATGATCGAGTCAAGACGATTGCGGAATTCCGGCGTGAACGCCTTGCGCAGGATTTCCATGCCGTCGCTGCTGTGATCCTGCGTCGTGAACCCTATTGATGGCCGGCTCATTTCCTGGGCCCCGGCATTAGTTGTCATGACAATGACGACGTTGCGGAAATCCGCCTTGCGGCCATTATTGTCTGTCAATGTACCGTGATCCATGACCTGCAACAGCAGGTTGAATACTTCCGGGTGTGCCTTCTCGATCTCGTCAAGCAGTACGACGGCATGCGGATTCTTCGTGACTGCCTCGGTCAGCAGGCCACCCTGGTCGAAACCGACGTATCCGGGCGGTGCGCCGATCAGCCGCGACACTGTATGGCGCTCCATGTACTCGGACATGTCGAAACGAATCAGCTCGACACCGAGTATCAGCGCCAACTGGCGCGTCACCTCGGTTTTGCCAACGCCCGTCGGCCCGGCGAACAGGAAGGAGCCAATCGGCTTGCCTTCGTCGGTCAGGCCAGAGCGCGCCATCTTGATGGCGGAGGCCAATGCAGTAATCGCCTTGTCCTGGCCGAAGATTGTCAGCTTCAGGTCCCGTTCCAGCGTTCGCATGACATCCTTGTCCGACGCGGATACGCTCTTTGGCGGGATACGTGCCATCTTGGCAACGATGTTCTCGATCATCGTGACGGTCACGCGATCCGTGCGGTCGGCTTCAGGCTGCAATCGCACATTGGCGCCCGCCTCGTCTATTACGTCGATTGCCTTGTCCGGAAGCTGCCGATCATTAATGTGTTTGGCGGCCAGTTCCGCAGCGGTCCGCAGCGCCTGGTCGTCATATTTCACCCCGTGATGTTCCTCGAAGCGGGACTTCAGTCCGTGCAGGATTGCAACGGTCTCATCGACGCTCGGCTCCGGTACGTCAATCTTCTGGAAGCGGCGTGCCAGCGCGTGGTCCTTTTCGAAGATGCCGCGATACTCTGTATAAGTCGTCGACCCAATGCATCGCAATTCGCCGTTGGCCAGCACCGGTTTGATCAGGTTCGATGCATCCATGACACCGCCGGATGCCGCGCCGGCACCGATGACGGTATGAATTTCATCGATGAAGAGAATTGCGCCCGGATCCTTGCGAATCTCCGAGATGACGGCCTTTAATCGTTTTTCAAAATCGCCGCGGTATTTGGTACCTGCGATCAACGTGCCCATGTCCAGCGCGTAGATCGTACTGTCACGGAGTACGTCCGGCACCCGTTCCTCGGTAATCATGCGCGCGAGGCCCTCGGCCAGCGCCGTTTTGCCGACGCCCGCATCGCCGACGTACAGCGGGTTATTCTTGCGTCGGCGGCACAGGATCTGGACTGTGCGTTCGATTTCAATATCGCGGCCGATCAACGGGTCTATGCGACCTTCCATGGCCCGCTGGTTGAGATTCGTTGCGTACTTCTCCAGCGCACTGGATTCAGCATTTTCCGATTCGCTGTCCAGCGATCCTTCCTGTTGCTCTTCGCCACCATCGCCCGGCACCTGCGGCATGCCATGAGAAATATAATTGACGACGTCGAGGCGCGTGATGTCCTGCAGTCCGAGGAAATAGACGGCCTGCGACTGTTTCTCGCTGAAAATGGCGACCAGTACGTTGGCGCCCGTTACTTCTTTCTTGCCGCTTGACTGCACATGGAACACAGCACGTTGCAACACCCGCTGGAAACCCAGAGTCGGCTGGACGTCATTGTCCGCGTCCGACGACATACGCGGCGTGGCCTCGTCGATGAATGTCGACAGTTGCTGCCGCAGTTCACCAACGTTCGAGTCGCAGGCCTTCAGGATCTCGTGCACCCTCGGAATGTCAAGCAGGGCCAGCAGCAGGTGCTCTACCGTCATGAATTCATGACGGCGATCCCGCGCATTCTGGAACGCTTCATTGAGACAAAATTCGAGTTCGCTGCTTAACATGGTTACCTGCTCTTGACCTCACGGATCTCTGTCGGACTCACGCCTCTTCCATCGTACACAACAACGGATGCTGCTGCTCCTGCGCTATCGTCGTTACCTGTGCAACCTTGGTTTCCGCTATTTCGTAACTGTAAATTCCGCATGTTCCCTTGCCCTTGGTGTGCACCTCCAGCATGACACGTGTCGCTGACGTACGCTCCAGGCCGAAAACGGACTCCAGAATGCCGACGACGAATTCCATCGGCGTATAATCGTCGTTGACAAGAATGACACGATACATGGGTGGCCGTTTGAGTTTGGGACGGCTTTCCTGGACGGCCTGGTCGTGGTCCTCCATTTGCGAATATTCGGGGCTTTTTTGCGACATAATCGACTGACTGCTGTTCCTGCGACTTTCCGGCGGCCGCGTTGGTTCCGCGGTACGACACCATTATATATTGGCATCCGTTTGCGATATCCAAGTCTGGGTCTCAAAACGGGGCCCGGCAGGCCGCCACCCGCTCAACGCAGTATTTAACGTTCCGCCCAGGAACCTGACTTATATGCTTGCCAGATAACGATTTTTTTCGCGTCCGGGCTTGTTTGCCGCAACTGGTAAACCGTATCATCCACCGGCGGCGTTAATTGTGTATGACAGAACTGCAAGCGGCGGCCGCAGCTATCGCGGCGCTGCACAGGCAATAACCATGGCAATAAGCGCAAATTGGACGGATTTCAGCAGATTGGACGGACAGCGCCTGTTCGCCATCCTGACCCGCCATTTGCCCCGCTGGGTGACACTGCTGCTGGTGGTCGCACTCGGCTGGCAAGCCGCGAAACTGGTTTGGTTGCTCGTCGCAGGCCCGCAAGGAGTTGCCACGATCCCGGCGGAGGTCATGACAGACCCGTCGTCGCCCGCGCGTCCAGGCACCAACGGTCTTGACGTAACGGCTATCGCGAACGCACACCTGTTTGGCGAAGTTTCGGTCGAGTCCGCTGGCGAGGCGCCACCGGCCAACGTCGAGAACCTCGAAGAAACCCGCTTGAGCCTGACGTTAAAGGGCACGATTGCGGCAACCGATGAATCGGGCTCCATCGCCATCATCGCCGACGACCGGAATAACGAAAAAATCTACGGTTTGAACGACTCCATTGCACAGGGTACAACGCTGCATGCCGTCTATGCGGATCGTGTCGTCCTGGATCGAAGCGGCAGCCTCGAAGTGCTGAAGCTGCCCCGCGAATTTCCGGACGGGACTGCGCGACGGCGCAATGCCGCAGCGCTTGATCGCGCCAATGCCCCCCAACCGGACGAAAGCCAGACGGGCGACGGCCAGAGTATCCAGGCCGTGGTCGCACAAAACGTAACCAAGCTCGCCGACGTTATCCGCCCGACCCCATACTTTGTCGGCGGCGAGCAACAGGGTTACCGCGTGTACCCGGGCCGCGACCGGCGTCAGTTTGCCGCTCTTGGATTGCGCCCCGGCGACCTGATCAAGGACATCGACGGCGCAGCACTGACGGACCCGCAGCAGGCCATGGAGATTTTTCAGAGCCTCGGGACGGCGGAACAGGTTTCCGTTACTGTGGAGCGCAACGGCCAGCCGCAGGTCCTGGTCCTGAACACCAATCAGCTCAGCCTTGAAGACGAATAAAATGAGAGTCCATTGAACATAGTCCGAGCAAGAACATGCGGATACGGCGTGGCGCAGCGGCTCCTGCTGTTGCTGGCTGTCATCACGCTGCCCGCACTGGCACAGCAGCAGGCTACCATCACGCCGAATTACAAGGATGCGGACCTGCGCCAGATCGTCGAGGCCGTTGGCGAGGTCACGCGCAAGAATTTCCTGATCGATCCGCGCGTCGATGCCAAGGTCACGATGTTGTCGGCCACGCCACTGACGCCGGATGCCTTTTATGAGGCGTTCCTGTCGATCCTCGAAGTGCACGGCTACGTCGCCGTCAAAACCGGCGACATCATCAAGATCCTGCCGAATGCGAGCGCACGCCAGTATCCGGGGAACCTGTCCAGCGACGGCGCGGCCGCCGACGACATCGTGACCCAGGTGATACAGGTCCAGAATGTAGGCGCAGCGCAGCTGGTGCCCATCCTTCGGCCCCTGATTCCGCAGTACGGCCATCTCGCAGCACATCCCGGTTCAAACATGCTGATTATTTCCGACCGCGCGCTGAACGTGGATCGCATGATCACCATCATTCGCCGTATCGACCAGTCGAACGATGAGGATGTCGAGGTCATCAGGCTGACCCATGCGTCCGCCGGGGAGATCGTACGCATCCTGACCGCCCTGACACAGACACCGAATGCGGATGGGCTCCCCGTGACAACCAGCCTGGTGGCCGATGCGCGAACCAACAGTGTGCTGATCGGTGGCGACCGGAGTGAAAGGCTCCGGCTTCGGGCGCTGATTGCGCATCTGGACACGCCGCTCGAGGAAGGCGGCGATACGCAGGTGCGGTACTTGCGCTATGCGGACGCCGAAGAGCTGGCGACCAAGCTTCAACAGCACTTCACGCAGCAGGCGGCGGGAGCCGCCGCCGCCGGCGCCGGCGGCGGAGCACCCGCCAGCACCTCGCCCGACGGAGTCAGTGTCTGGTCCGATCCCGAAACCAACGCAATTGTCATCAATGCGCCGCCAAAAGCAATGCGCTCGTTGATGGACATAGTCGACAAGCTGGATATTCGACGCGCCCAGGTCCTGGTTGAAGCTATCATCGTTGAAATCGCCGCGGACCGCGCGTCGGAACTCGGCGTCACCTGGGTCGTGGACGGCAGCGGCAGCAACAGCGTCGTTGGCGCCACGCGTTTCTCCGGTGCCGGCACCAATGTGCTCGACCTTGCTGCCCTGCTTGGCAGCGGCACCGCGGTCGATCCGACGGGCCTGATCGGCGAAGGCATTACGACAGGCATCGGCCGCATCAGCGAAACCGGAACCAGCTTCGCCGCCATCCTGAATGCCCTGCAGGGTGATGCCAATACCAATATCATTTCGACGCCGACACTGGTGACGATGGACAACGAGGAAGCCAGCATCAACGTCGGTCAGGAAGTGCCCTTCGTTACCGGCTCCTTCTCGAACACCGGTAACGGCACCGGTGGTGGCGTCAACCCGTTCCAGACCATCCAGCGCGAGCAGATCGGTGTAAAACTTACGATTACGCCCAAGATCAACGAAGGCAACGCCATACTCCTGAAGATTTCGCAGGAGATTTCGAGCCTGAGCGAGTCGGCGACTGCAGGGGCAGCCGACCTCATCACCAATGAACGCACCATTGAAACGACCGTCATTGTCGAGGACGGCGGAATTCTCGTGCTTGGCGGGCTCATAGAGGATACCTTGCGGGAGAATACCCAGCAGGTGCCAATACTCGGAAAAATTCCGGTACTGGGCGCATTGTTTCGTAGTCGCAGCGTCCAGAAAGTCAAGACGAATCTGATGGTGTTCATACGCCCGAAAATTCTTCGCGACGGTGCCGCCGCCGCGTTCGAAACTGACAGCAAGTACAATTACATTCGCGATGTCCAGCAAGGCCGGGACGATTCGGAGATTCCGTGGATGCGAGGAGTCGAGCGACCGGTCATCCCACCGCTCGAGTCATTCGAGGATACCGAGCCATTTATCCAGCCGGAAGGCGACAACTGATCCTGCCATGACCGCGATTGAAAGCCCGCATGAACTGATACTCGAAGAGCCGGAGGCCGCGCCTGCGCCGGGTGTCGCTGTCCTTCCGGCCGATCAGCGTCCGCTACCATTCTCCTTTGCGAAACGTCACGGCGTGCTGATACACGATGTACATGCGGACATGGCTGATGCGGTGTATCGCAGTGGCGCATCGCCAGTGAGTATCGCCGAGGCACGGCGGTACGCCGGCATGCCGTTGCGGCTTAAGCGCGTTGATGTCGATACCTTTGACCGCATGTTGCAGCAAACCTATGAGCAGGGCAGCCACAAGGCGATGCAGATGGTCGGCGATCTGGACGATCACACCGACCTGTTGCAGGTTGCACAGGAACTGCCGGAACCCTCGGACCTGCTCGAAAGCGACGACGATGCACCGATCATCCGCTTTATCAACGCTGTTTTGACCGAGGCCGTAAAGGAAAATGCATCGGACGTGCACATCGAGCCCTACGAGAATCGGCTCGGTGTTCGCTTTCGTATCGATGGCGTGATGCAGGAAATTCTGCAGACGCGCCGCGCACTGGCGCCACTGGTCGTATCCCGGATCAAGGTCATGTCGAAACTCGACATCGCCGAGAAACGCCTGCCCCAGGATGGCCGTATCTCGCTGCGCATCGCCGGTCGCGCGGTTGACGTGCGTGTGTCGACGATGCCATCAGGCCATGGCGAGCGTGTCGTATTGCGGCTGCTCGACAAGCAGGCCGGACGGCTGGACCTGACGTCACTTGGCATGGATGACCAGTCACTCGCGTTGATGGACGACCTGATCCACAAACCGCACGGCATCATTCTCGTGACCGGGCCCACCGGCTCGGGAAAGACGACGACGCTGTACGCGGCGCTCGAGCGCATCAACGATAACAGCCGCAATATCATGACGGTCGAGGATCCGATCGAGTACTTTATTGACGGTATCGGCCAGTCACAGGTGAACACCAAGGTATCGATGACTTTCGCGAAGGGCTTGCGGGCCATTCTTCGCCAGGATCCCGATGTCGTGATGGTCGGCGAAATACGTGACCTCGAAACGGCCGAGATTGCAGTTCAGGCCAGCCTGACGGGCCATCTCGTGCTGTCGACACTGCACACCAATACGGCTGTTGGCGCAGTGACCCGGTTACGCGACATGGGCGTCGAGCCGTTCCTGTTGTCATCGAGCCTGATCGGTGTCATTGCCCAGCGACTCGTGCGCGTACTCGACCCGGAAACGCGCGTTGCCTACGCTGCCCGGGATTACGAATCCAGCACGATGAAAATGGACCCTGAGAATCCACCGACCCTTTACCGCCCGGGAGAGAATGAGTCCGGCGGCTTTCGTGGCCGTACCGGCATTTACGAAGTTATCGCCGTCGACGACGAGATGCGCACGATGATTCATGACGGCGCCAGCGAACAGCATCTCGAGCGTCATGCCCGGACGATGACGCCGAGCATTCGCGATGACGGCCGCCGCCGTGTACTCGACGGAGTAACCACTCTCGAGGAAGTATTGCGCGTCACCCGCGCCGATTGACCGACTGGATACTTCGCCATGGGCGCGTTCGAGTACGTAGCAATCGATAAATCCGGCAAGGAGGCCAAAGGCCTGCTTGAAGGCGATACGCCGCGCCATGTGCGCCAGCTGTTGCGCGAGCAGCAGCTGTTGCCGGTAAAGGTCAGCGAAGTAACGCGGAAAGAGTCGCGGCAACGCGCCTCGTTTACGTTTCGGCGGGGCATTTCCGCATCCGACCTGTCGTTGGTAACGCGGCAGCTCGCCACGCTCTCGCAGGCAGGGCTGCCGCTGGAAGAAGCCCTGCTCGCCGTTGGACAGCAAAGCGAACATCCTCGACTGAAAAGCATTCTGCTGGGTGTTCGCTCCCGGGTGATGGAAGGTCACACGCTGGCAGACGGCCTCGCCGATTTTCCTCATGCGTTCCCCGAGCTTTACCGGGCGACGGTTTCCGCGGGTGAGCAGTCCGGACATCTCGACCTCGTACTCGAACGCCTCGCCGAGTTCACCGAGTCCCGCCAGATACTGCAGCAGCAGATACGCAATGCACTGATTTACCCGATCGCGCTGGTTGTCACAGCCGTCGGGATCATCAGTTTCATGCTCGCCTACGTCGTGCCAAAGGTCGTCTACGTCTTTGAGAATTTCGACCAGGAGTTGCCGCTGTTAACGCGCATCATGATCGGCACGAGCGACTTTTTGCGAGATCACTGGCTGTTGCTGGTCCTCGGAGTCGTCGCGACTGTCCTGGGCACCCGGCATTTGCTGAAAAAAGAAGGCCCGAAACGCCGCTTCCACCGGCTGCTGCTGCGATTGCCCATCGTCGCCCGCCTGACGCGCGGTATCAATACGGCCCGTTTCACGCAGACATTGAGCATACTTGCCGGCAGTGGCGTGCCGATTCTCGACTCGCTGCGCATTGCCGCGCAGGTGGTCGTCAATGTACCGATGCGCGAAGCCGTCGAGGAAGCCTCCCTTCGGATTCGCGAAGGCGCGATGATCAGCAAGTCGCTGGCCAGCAGCCACCTGTTCCCGCCAATGACTACGCACCTGATCGCCAGCGGTGAAGCGAGCGGCCGGCTGGAAGAAATGCTGGGTCGGGCCGCCAGTAACCAGGAGCGTGAGGTGGACGGATTGATCGCGACTCTGCTTGGCATCATGCAGCCATTGCTGGTCATCGTCATGGCGGCCATCGTATTGCTGATAGTGCTGGCGATATTGCTGCCCATTTTCGAAATCAATAACCTCATAGCTTAGCCTTCAAGGCACTTATTTTAGCCCC
>CAZLNH010000137.1:0-1896 GCA_964560775.1 uncultured Woeseiaceae bacterium
TCCGGCCGACAACCTGCTGGGCGGGGAAGGCCGCGGCGCCGCGATACTGATGTCGGGACTCGACTACGAACGTCTCGTGCTTGCCGCCGGGCCGCTGGGTATCATGCGCGCGTGTTTTGATCTCGTCATGCCGTACGTCCACGAACGCAAGCAGTTCGGCCGGCCCATCGGCACGTTCCAGCTGATGCAGGGCAAGATTGCCGACATGTACACTGCGATGAACTCCTCGCGGGCGTATGTTTATGCGGTCGCGAAGGCGGCTGACCGTGACAAGGCGACGCGCTTCGATGCCGCGGGCTGTATCCTGCTCGCGGCCGAGAAGGCCACGTGGATGGCCGGCGAAACGATACAGGCGCTCGGCGGGAACGGGTATATTAATGAGTACCCGGCCGGACGACTGTGGCGGGACGCAAAATTATATGAAATCGGTGCCGGTACGAGCGAGATCCGGCGCATGCTGATCGGCCGCGAGTTATACAACGCGGTTTCCTGAACAGGCCCTGGACGAGCAAGCATTTACATGCCAGTCATCAAGAGCAAGGTTAAGCCCGAATCAGAATCGTTCCAGAAGAACGATGCAGCCAACCGCGAGCTGGCCAAACAGTTGCGCGACGATCTAGCGACCATCGCCCGCGGCGGCAGCGACCGTGCTCGGGAAAAACACCTGGGCCGTGGCAAGTTGCTGCCGCGCGACCGCATTCGAACCGTTGTCGATCGCGGCGCGCCGTTCCTCGAAGTCGGCCAGCTCGCGGCGTACGGCATGTACGGCGATGAAGTGCCGGCGGCCGGCATTATTGCCGGCATCGGCCAGATACACGATGTCGAGTGCATGATTGTCGCCAATGACGCGACGGTTAAGGGCGGCACCTATTACCCGATGACGGTCCGCAAACATTTGCGGGCGCAGGAAATCGCCGAGCAGAACGGCTTGCCGTGCGTCTACCTCGTCGATTCGGGCGGCGCGTTCCTGCCGATGCAGGACGAGGTGTTTCCGGATCGCGACCATTTCGGCCGCATCTTCTACAACCAGGCGCGTATGTCGGCGCGCGGCATACCGCAGATTGCCGCCGTGCTCGGGTCATGCACGGCGGGCGGTGCGTACGTCCCGGCCATGTGTGACGAGGCAATCATCGTCCGCAACCAGGGCACGATTTTTCTCGGCGGCCCGCCGCTCGTCAAGGCGGCAACCGGCGAAGTCGTAGACGCGGAGACGCTGGGCGGCGGCGACGTTCATTCACGTATTTCCGGCGTGACCGACTACCTCGCGGCCAATGACACCGAAGCGCTCGAGACCGTGCGCGAAATCGTATCCAACCTGAACTGGCGCAAAAGGCCGCCGCTCAACGTGCGTGAGCCGCAGGAGCCGGCCTATCCGCCGGAAGAAATGTACGGCATCGTGTCGCGCGATTTCCGTTTCCCGTACGACATCCGTGAGGTTATCGCGCGGCTCGTGGACGCCTCCGAGTTCCAGGAGTTCAAGTCGCTGTACGGGGCGTCACTGGTTTGCGGTTTTGCGCATTTGTACGGCTACCCGGTCGGCATCATCGCGAACAACGGCATCCTGTTTTCCGAGTCGGCGCAGAAGGGTGCGCATTTCATACAGCTATGCAATCGGCGCGGCATCCCGATTATTTTTCTGCAGAACATCACGGGCTTCATGGTCGGCAAAAAATACGAGCATGCCGGCATTGCGAAGGACGGCGCCAAGATGGTCAATGCCGTTGCGACTTCAACGGTGCCAAAGTTTACCGTCATCATCGGCGGGTCTTTCGGTGCCGGCAATTACGCGATGTGCGGCCGTGCATACGGTCCACGCTTGTTGTGGATGTGGCCCAATGCCCGCATTTCCGTCATGGGCGGCGACCAGGCAGCGATAGTGTTGTCAACGGTGCGGCG
>CAZLNH010000138.1:0-22627 GCA_964560775.1 uncultured Woeseiaceae bacterium
CAGAACTAGCTCCAGATTGGCAGATCGATTGAACTTTCGGTACTACCTGGGTCTGCAATTTTTTTTGTAGTATGAGCGGCTGATTCGCTGGTAGTCCGGCAAGGCCGAAACCACTCTGTGGCCTGATTAATACCTTGGTGCATGGCTCCGCATCTCGACCTTCAATGGCACGAACCTCCCGCCCCCGGGGAACCCAGTACCCCAGGTATATCCACAGGGTAACCAGCTGAAGTACACGTAGAAGCAGTATCGTGGCCGGAATGGGAGGGAATCCGACGCCGGGCTATGCAAACGCGGTGACCTGACGATCGGGTTGTCAGAAGTTGTTCTTCGCGAATTGCTCGCCTCGGAGCGGGCGGACGGCGCTTACGATCAGGCTTCGGTCTATTGTGCCATTGAGAACCACGGATCAGTTGACCCAACTCCAACCAGAATCCTCATCCCGCCCGGCTGCAATGCGAAAACCAGCGACGATGCAGGCGTCGAGAGCGACCAGCGAGATGAGAACATCCGACAAATCGATCGTGTCGGCCGACGTTGTTGGCAGAGAGAATCTGGATGCACGCGGCGAAGTTTCGTCGAGGCTGCAGTCTCGCGTTTCAAGAGTGAATTCGGCGGTACCCTTGGAAGCCGTACTATGCGAACACAGGGAACCGAGGTTCGCATTGCTTGTTTAGTTCTGAACACGGTGACGAAGCTCAGAATGTCCCATGGGCACTGCGTCTCCTAAAAAGTAACAGCTGCCACCCGGCTCCGGTCCAAAATGGAGTCATGCAACAAAGCCCAAATTACTTACCAGTCGAGCACTCCCCTGCCGGACGGTAATATTGCCGAAATCTTGCCGGAACTCATTCCGGCAAGCCCATAGCAATAGTTCAGGTAGGCATGCCACAACCATTGCGCTGATAACCGGCGAGGCAGCGCAGCTGTCAGTGCCACCATCTGACTCCCAGCACCACACTCCAGCTTCGATCGTCCCGGCCGACAGCTCGAGCGAAGTCACGCGTGTCCCCGAGCTTTCCTTCCCAGCCGATGCCTATATAAGGGGCGACTTCCCTCCGAATTTCATAACGCAGGCGAAATTCGGCTGCGACAGAACCTAGGCCGGAGCCGAGGCCTAGCTCCACTACCTCTTGTGCTGCCACGTTCAGTTCGAGCCGCGGTTGCAGAATGAGGCGCTGGTTAATCCGTAGGTCGTATTCTACCTCTACCCGCGCCGTCAGATCTCCCTTGTCCGAGAGATACGCCAACGCATCGATCTCGAACAAATACGGAAGAAGTCCCTGCAGGCCGATCGCAAGGTGCGAGCGATCCGGATCGGGGCGGATGTCATGCCGAATGCCAGCCTGCAGATCGAAAAAGGGAGTGATGGCCCGACTATAAAGCGCCTGGATCTCGGCGTGTTCCGGGCTGTTGCCCCAATCCCCCTCGCCTTCGCTTTTGACCCGGAGCTTGTGGATGTCGCCGCCATACCAACCGCTCAGATCCCACGAGTAACTGTCATTACCGCCGCCGTGATGAGTTTCAAACCGATCCGCGAGGATCATGTAGGTCCTCGTCCCGCCGTTCTCGAGATGCAACTGTTCACGCGCGGCGGACATCTGTAGCGGATCGAACAGGCTATCGGCAGCGTGGGTCGGTCCGGAGAACGCTTCGGGCGGCGGTGGCGACGCCGCCGGTACCGGTGCAGCATGTTCCTGCTCAGGTTCATGGTCAGGGCCATGCTCCTGGCCCCGATGTGCGGCGTGCGGATCGATGCGATCCGGTGCGTCGCGTGGCGTCATCGGTTGGTGATGACCGGCGTGGGGGTCTGAGGTCGTCTGCGGCACAGGCACCTCTTCCGCTTCGTGACCCTCGTGTTGCGCGAAAGCAGACGTGCTCAATGAGGCGGCCAACAGCACGATTAGAGAGCGCATCATGCTGCACCTCCATCGAGCGGGCGAACCGTGACAACGTTGAACATGCCCGCATGCATGTGAAAAAGAAGATGGCAATGAAATGCCCAGTCACCGGGATTGTCGGCCGTCAGGTCGAAGGCAATCTTGCTGCCCGGTGCGACATTGACCGTATGCTTCATCGGATGATGGCCGGGATGTCCGTTCACCACCTCGAAAAAATGACCGTGAAGGTGGATCGGGTGCTGCATCATCGTGTCGTTCACGAGTGTCACCCGCACGCGTTCGTCGCGCGCGAGGCGGATCGGCTCCACGCCGTCGCTGAATTTTCGCCCGTCAAACGACCACATGAAGCGCTCCATGGTCCCCGTCAGATGGATCTCCATCGATCGGGTCGGCGGCCGCGGATCGGGATTCGGCTGCAAGGCGACGAGGTCGCTGTAAACGAGAACTCTGTGGCCGACGTCTTCAAGACCGAGACCACGTTTGCCGGCAGCGTCCTGCGGTGCCGGCGCAATCATGTCGACGCCGGGACCTACCTTCACATGGGGCGGCGCAAGCGATTTATCGCGCATGTTCATTGCCGCCATGTTGCCGTGCGACCCGTGGTCTTCTGCAGCCGGCGTGGCGTGATTCGCATGGGACATCCCGCCGTGATCGGCGCCCTGTGGCGACCCGTGATCCATGCCCATGTCATCCATGCCGAGCGTCGGTCGCGCCCGCAGCGGCGGGACCGGGGCGATCATGCCTGGCCGCGGCGCGAGCGTGGCGCGCGCCATTCCGGAGCGATCCACCGCCTCCGCGACCAGCGTGAACGCCCGGTCCTCGGTGGGCTGGACCACGACGTCATAGGTTTCGGCAACCGAGATCTGGAACTCGTCGACCTCTACCGGACGCACATCATTACCATCCGCGTTGACCACCGTCATTGGCAGGTCCGGAATCCGTACGTTGAACACGGTCATCGCTGAGGCGTTGATGAAGCGCAGCCGCACGCGCTCGTTCGGACGGAACAGGCCCGTCCAGTTCTCGTTCGGCCCGTGGCCGTTGACCAAATACGTATAGGTAGAGCCTGTGACGTCGGCGATGTCGGTTGGGTCCATGCGCATCCGCGCCCACATCCACTGATCCGCCCGTGACATCGGTTCCGGAGCCGCGCTCTGCCCGCTGGGTCTCGCCAGCGTTTGCCTTTGATAATTGAAATAGCCCGGTACTTTCTTAAGCTTCTCAAAGATCACGTGCGGATGCATAAAGCTCCAATCGGACAGCACGACGATATGCTCGCGATCGTAACGCACGGGATCGGCGTCGGCAGGGTCGAAAATCATCGGTCCATAATGGCCGAGCGGTTCCTGCAGCCCTGAATGGCTGTGATACCAGAAGGTACCGGCGTGCAAGATCGGATACTCATACACGAAGGTCTCGCCCGGTCGAATGCCAGGAAAGCTCACCCCTGGCACGCCGTCCATGTCGAACGGAAGCAACACACCGTGCCAATGGATCGACGTGTCTTCAGCAAGCATGTTGGTCACCGCGATACGGACGTTTTGTCCTTCCCGGAGGCGGATCAGGGGCGCCGGAATCGTGCCGTTGACGGTCACCGCGTGCCCGGTGCGCCCACCGACGGTGAACTGGCTGTCGCCGACGGTTAGGGCGATGTCTTCGCCGCTCAGCGTCTGCATATCGGGGACCAGTCCCGGCGTGCCGCTCCGCGCCCATACGGGGAAAAGGCCGCCAAAGGTTAATCCCGCTCCGGCAAGAAGTGCACCGCGCATCAGTTGGCGACGATCAATAAGTTTAGTCATCAAATCTCCTGCATTAATGTCAGCGTTTCGGAAATGCTCGTCTGCCGTCCGCGGTGAAAACACCGCACAAGCTCCGACGACGTCGTTTAATTTCGCAGGAACCTCGATTGTTGGAGCTCATTCGCTTCGATCCATTGCTGCAAGAAATTGTTCCGGGCATTCGGGACGCAGGAGCTGCCTACGACATCAAATTCGGCGCAAGTAATAACGACACCAGCGACACAACGACGATGCCGATGAGATTCAGGAGAAGGCCGGCGCGCACCATTTGCGGGATGTCCAGATGCCCGGTCGCAAACACTATAGCGTTCGGCGGCGTCGCGACCGGCAGCATGAACGCACAGCTCGCCGCGATCGCGATCGGCACGGTCAGGACGATCGGCGGCACGCCCGCCTGTACCGCAATCGCACCCATCACGGGAAGCAGCGTAGCGGTCGTCGCGGTATTGCTCGTCAGCTCGGTCAGGAAGATCACCAGTGCGACCGATGCAACCACCAGCACGGCCGTGCCCCAGGCGTTGAGCGGCGCGAGCTGCTCGCCGAGCCACAGCGCAAGACCAGTATCCGACATCGCAGCGGCGAGACTCAAGCCCCCGCCGAACAGGATGAGGATCCCCCACGGCAGCCGGCGCATGTCCTCCCAGATCATCAACCGCCGTTGCCCGGCATCGCCACTCGGCAGAATAAACAGCACGACGGCCGCGGTCACGGCGATGCCAGCGTCCGAAATTCCGGTGAGGCCGAACGCCTCGCTCAGTGGCCCGCCGAACATCCAGGAGACTACGAGGACGGCGAACACAGCGGCGACACGCAACTCAGCCACGTTCATTGGGCCAAGTTCGTCGCGCAACTCGCGGATATGGCCACGCACCGCAGCGCTCGCCGGCACGTTGACCGTGATTAGGTAGCGAGTCAGTAGCAACCACGTGATCGGCAGCATCACGACGCTGACCGGGATACCGACCAGCATCCAGCGCGCGAAGCTGATCTCGACACCGTAGTTCTCTGCCATGAAGCCCATCAGCAACGCGTTCGGCGGCGTGCCGATCAGCGTCGCAAGACCGCCGATGCTTGCCGAGTATGCAAGACCGAGCAACAGCGCGACGCGAAACGAACGCCGGTCGACCTCGCTCAAGTTCGGAACATTGTCCTCGATAACCGCAGCGACGGACAACACGATAGGCAGCAGCATCATCGTCGTCGACGTGTTCGTCATCCACATGCTGAGAACCGCGCACACTAGCATGAAACCGCCAATCAGCCGCTTGCCGTCGGTGCCGGTGCGAACCAGCACCGCGAGCGCGATGCGCCGGTGCAGGTCCCAGCGCTCGAGTGCGAGCGCCATCACGAAGCCGCCGAAGAACAGCCAAATCGTCGGGTTGGCATACGGCGCCGCGGCGTCCCGCATGCCCGCGATGCCGAGTGGGTCGAACACGACCAGTGGCACAAGCGCAGTCACGGGAACTGGGATCGCCTCGGTCGCCCACCATACTGCCATCCACATGCCGACCGCGGCGGCGCGCCAGGCGTCCGGCGGCATCGTCTCCTGCCAGCCCTCGGTCGCCAGCATCACGACAAATAGCGCCGGTCCGAGCACGCGGCCAACGAGCTGGTAGGTCTTCGTTTCCGCGACCGCTTCCGCCTGTCGCGTCACCGGGACGCTTCCATCGACCGGCTCATGCGCATGCAATTTTTCCTAGCATGACGCGCTGCATCTTCAGAAGTACTTTACCCAAGATTGGTTGGTAGACCGCTTGAAACGCGCAAAAGATCGCGTAGGAAAATATAGAACAAATATTAGCAGCGCGGAGACAAGCCAGATGATCCAAACTTGATCAACACCAAACAGCTCACCCTTGTTCGGGCCGATTGTTGCGAGCAAAATCCGGTATCCGATGAGCAAAACGTACAAATGAAAAGCGTAGATGAACATCGGTGCTTTGCCAAAGATCTCCAGCGCCCTTGTCGCACCGTTGTCCAGCGACTCGAACCACGCCATCAGAAAGAATGCGAGCCCCAGAGTCAGTAACAGAAAATCGAGCGATGGAGGGTATTTGGTGAAATTTATGAATGACATCAACGATTGCAGCGCGTTGCCGCCGCTGGACCAAGGTAGTGTTTCACCGTATATATTGAAGCCGCGAAGAATCAGAAGTAACGTCAGGCAGCTGGCACCGATGGCGCAAAGCATCCGAGTCCGCATTCTCGAATCAACCGTTGGAGCGTACAGCGGCCCCATTGCATAGCCAAGCAAAATAACGCCGATCCAAGGCAATACCGGATACGACACTTTGATCGTAAGTGCGTCACCCGCATAAAGCACGGCACGGTCATGCAATATTGTCCACAGCGTATACCCGAACTCACCCTGTTCAAACGAAATTGGCGTCAGGAGATTATGACCAAATACAATCAGGAATCCCGTGGTGACAATTGCCCAGTACGGCAACCACGACAACGCCGACAAGGCAATCATGCTTAGTCCAATCGCCCAAATAACCTGCAGCCATATCGTCTCCGGCGGAATTTCTCCAAACCACGAAGTATTGATCAGTGTGATCTCGAGCACTATAAGGAATAGACCGCGTGTAAACAGGAACTTCGCCGGTGATCGCGTACCTCCGCTACGCGGATGCGAGTATAGAAATGCTGCAAGGCCAGCTAAAAACACAAATGTCGGGGCACACAAGTGCGCTGACATACGAGTAAAAAACAGAGCCGGCTCAGTAACAGTCAAATCCATCGGATCAGTGACCTGCCGATGAAAGTAGATCTTTTCGCGCACATGATCCACGACCATCAAAACAATGACCAAGCCGCGCATAACATCGATCGAGGATATCCGTACTCCGGAAGCCGTGCGCTCCCGGGCAGCCGAACCAAGCGATTCAGCTGCTGCTACTGTTGATGCACTCATCGAGCACTCTCACCGTCAGTTCGACCTATTGCAACTGATATTCAGGTCGACATTCTTTTGGACGAGCGATAGCGCTGCCGCGCTTCATTCGCGTTCAATTCAGCAGTGATACTGATCTGGATCACACTATGGCCGCGTTCTCCTCTTGCCTCTCGCCCAGTAATCCATCTTCCTGTAGCCTATCTCCATACAGCGAAACGTACCTCATTCGGCAGCGACCCCTTCGTCCAACAACAGGCTTTCATAATACATCCGCTCGCAATATACGCCAGCTCAATTTGATTTTGGGTTTCAGATTCTCCCTATCCTTAGGAGAACGGATTCTCTGCCCTATTCCGGAAGGATCGGCAGTACAAAAGACAGCGTTGCGAAATGTTCAATATTGTTAATACGCGCTGGGTCATCGGGTGGGCCATCATAAGTCGCCCCGATAACATTCAAACCCTGGTTGCGGACACGAATCGTAACCGTACCATCCTCTCCAGTTGTCCACGGCTGCTGGTCCGGATCATTGACAAAGTCTCTTACGATACGGGCACCCGCGACCGGTTTCCCCTCAAAGAGGATTCT
Source organism: uncultured Woeseiaceae bacterium (assembly GCA_964560775.1). Lineage (GTDB taxonomy): Bacteria > Pseudomonadota > Gammaproteobacteria > Steroidobacterales > Woeseiaceae > Woeseia. The sequence goes on from CAZLNH010000138.1 coordinate 7,188, forward strand.
AAGTTTTAATAGATCGCCCGCCAGAACCGGCATCTCATTCCCAACAAGCAGTAGTTTACCGTTATCGAGAGCTGGCGTACCTGTCACGGGAATGATTTGGAGCTGCTGGCTCGGCAAGTTCGGTATCTCTTTGGGCAGCATCCCGCGGACATGCACCGCGTACTTAAATGACTTTTGGGAAATTATTGCATTCGGTACTTCGTCCTTGCCTTTGGTATGCCACTTTCCATCCGGTGTTTTACTCCAAGTACCGTAATCCATAAACGCGGAAACTGCTGCCGGATAATCATCGCCCGCTACCAAAACTAGCGGCCCTGCCGTTATCAATTCGGCATCTACTTCATTCCACCTTTCATCGTAGCCTGTGAAAGTTTGGATTGTCGGTAAACGCCGGACCATGTCGAGGTCGTTGGCACCGACGCCGTAAACCATGGCCAGCTGATTCCCCCGCTGAGCGAACCAAATGCCATGAGAGTACGCAGAGGTTGCGACAAGCCCGGTTAAAATAGCGGCTGTAATGCCCAGTAATTTGTGAAATTGGCTCATATAAACTCCATTCATCAAGTTGGTGATTGTTATGGCTGATAGAGCTTGTTGTAAAATCCACTGATTCGCACATTGACCGTGACATCTTCATCACTCATGTTTTGCCAGTACCATCCGTGAGTGCCGTCAAACTGGGCCGTAAAAGTCCCTTGTCCAGCACGTTGCTGCTGCTCTTTCCAATAGCTGACAAATTCTTCATCCGAAGCACCTCTCGGCTCGCCATGCATGTCCACGTACAGGTCGCGGCCATCTTCAGTGTCCCAGGAGAAGACGAAAGCATGACCGGCATTCATATCCGCCTTCAATTCAATACCTTCATAAGGGCGGAGTACTATGGATTGCTCCTCAGCACGGAAAGTCCCCGCTGCTTTACCCACTGCCGGACCGCCAGACATGGCCAACACAGTTGCCGCATCCACAGGCACAACATCCGGCCCCACCTCGTTTTGGTTAAGCACTACCAGGCCCAAGCGTTCGCCCAGTCCAGTAGGGTCGATGCCGTACTCTGCCGGCAGTACGGACACGACGAGAATTGCCACCGCTGCCAACAAGGCAATTACTGTAGCCCGAATCAGTTGTGTCGCGGTTGGTATCGGTTGATCAGCAATTTGGTTCATTATCTACTTCAACTTAAGCCTACGAAATATCCGGTCATCTGGTAGCCCATCAGAATGAAACCTGCGGACATCAGGGTCGCGTTGGTCACGAACGCGTGTTTGGTAAAAGCATCTGTGGTGCGCCAGTAACTCATGACAATGAGGATCGCTGACAATGCCAGCAGTTGGCCAATTTCGACTCCGACATTAAATGCAATAATATTCGGGACCAGGCCATTGGGCGACAGAGTGAAGTCCTGAAGCTTCGTAGCTAAACCGAAACCGTGAAAAAAGCCAAAAATCAGCACTGCCGCTTTCGTATTCGGCTGATAGCCCAGTAATCGTTTAAATGCACCCATGTTGTCGAGTGCCTTGTACACTACAGAAAGACCGATTATGGCATCGACTATGTACGGGTTGACATACGTCTCACTGAGTACACCGTATAGCAGCGTAACGCTATGGCCTACGGCAAACAGGGTGACGTATACGCCAATATCCTTGACGCGATACAGGAAGAAAATGACACCGAACAGAAACAGGAGATGATCGTAGCCCGTGACCATGTGTTTTGCGCCAAGGTATATGAACGGGATGATATTCCAGCCAGAACTTTGCTCGATGAATGCGCCATCTCCTTCAGCAACACCATGGGCATGGACATTGGTGGCTATTAGCGCCAGATATCCGAGACACACGTATGCAAAGGCTTTGTGCTGGCCAAGCCGTACTAATACGCGGTAAAGGGGATTCAACATCAACACAACTAGAACCTTTAGGGTTTCCGTCGAGCGTAAACGAGGTTACTCCGCAAGTTCTTATTCAAAACTATTGAACCTGCCGCCGACCTTGCTGTAACCGTCCGATAACGTCACTACGACCAGCACCGTCGCGCCCTTTGGTATGTCTATATCCTTTGCAACTAGCGTGTTTTCTCCAGCCGGCTTCAGTTCTACATCGATACTGGAGTCCGGGTGATCGACCTTTATCTTGCTTTTTATGCCCGTAGTATCAAATGGTACGGTGTCGTCGTATAGATAGACCTTGACGCCGTCGGCGGTATCGAGAAGTTCAAACGTCCAGTCGCCAGAGGTGGTCAATACGCCACCGTGCTGAGGCTCTGTCAAGCCATGAGAATTTGCACTGGTAAAGGCCAAGAGGGCACCTGTCAACACGAATATCCTGATCATTTGTTTCACGCTTTTCGTCCACAGTAGATGTTGAATCACCACAATTGAAGCATATTGAGCAAAGACAATTATTCCGAATCTCTGCGTTTGGGCGGATTATTGTGCCGCATTTATTTAACCCTCGACATATATACCTCCCCGGCGGAGTAAGCTTACGGCAGACTGGCCTCAGACTGGAGCAACAGCGGACTGTCTTCCGGCGGGAACCGATCCGCCCCATCCGTCTGGCGCTTATTTGACAGCCGCTTACCTATGGTGCTCGCCAGCCAACCCGACGGCAGCCGTGCAAAGTTGCATCACCCTGCTGCGACCCTGCGGGCGATAGCACATTCAGTACCGTTCGACGTCTTGGTCGCCCCCAGAAGCGTTGCTCTTGAGCCGCTCGCGACGATTTCGAAGCGCGCAGCCATAGGACATCAACTTCCGGACCGCAGAATCTGTGCCTCCGCCTTCTCGAGGCTCTCGTGAGCGCTTTCCAGACTCTCGAGCCGCTCGTTTAACCTGGCTTCCTGGCTGCTAATCTTCTCCCACTGATTCTCAATCGCTGTTTGGACTTGCCGAGGAGCAGGTCCGCCGATGACGTCCCGTCTCGCGACATTCTCCGTTGGATTCATTGCTGATCGGATGTCCTCGCTGGTAATGTCAATTCTTTCTCCCATACTTTCAAGTGCAGCTTCTTGGATCATATCCGCAGTAATCTGATCAGCAGTCTGGCCCCCGGCAATCGCCGCCAACACGGCATGAGCAACTATGTCATGAGCCTGCCTGAATGAGATGCCGGTTTTTCTGACCAACGTGTCCGCGAGCTCTGTCGTCGTCGAGAATCCCTCCGTCGCCAGCGCGAGCATTCTCTCCTTCATCGGTCGAACTGTCGCCGTAAAGCCTGCCATCACGTCAGTGCTTCCCAATGCGAGGTCCAGAATATGGGGTTGAAGCCGAACCCTTTCTGATGTGTTTGTATATTCTATTCCGTTCAACGAAGAGACTATCGCGACGAGCGCACCCAGGCTCTCGCTCGAGGAGGCCGTAATGGTCTCTACCGCGCTGGGGTTCTTCTTTTGCGGCATGATACTGCTCGTGCCTGCATACGCTTCATCCAGATCGATCATAGCCCATTCGTCACTCGACCATACCTTGAGATCCGCCCCGAGGCGGCTCAGATTGGTCATGTGAATAGCAATAGCCGATGCAATTTCGGCAATATAATCCCACGCGGCCACCGCATCCTGCGTGTTCTCCACCATACCGTCGAAGCCGAGAAGCTCCATCGTCCTAACGCGATCAAGAGGCCAGCCGGTTCCAGCAAGTGCCGCTGCTCCGAGAGCGCTTCTGTTCGTTCGCGCATATGCGCCTTCCAATCGCTCAACACTCCTTTCTGCGGCTTGCACATGTGCCATGAGGTAATGAGCGAGTGTGACCGGTTGAGCCTGTCTCCTGTGGGTATAGCCCGGCATCACGGTATCCAGGTTTTCTTCTGCTTTCCTCGTTACCGCCTTTTGATATTCAATGACGGACCGGATCAGGTCGTTCAACTGGTCACGATAATAAATCCGACTTTGTGCCTGACCCAGATCGTTTCTACTCCGCCCTATATGCATTCTGCCGCCGACGTTTCCGATGGTATCTATGAGCGATCGTTCTGTGGCCATATAGGACTTTAGGCCATCATTCTCCCCAGCCAATTGTTGGACCTGTCGTAGTCCCTGGAGAAGAGCCGCACCCTCTTGTTCTGTTAAAATCTTTTGTTCGGTCAACATGACGACGTGGGCTCTGTGAATGAGCATCTGCGCGTAATACGACTCAGACCCGTATGATTTTGGATTCTCACTGTTCCGGCTGAGTTCGCGGTATTCTGGCGCCCTTTCCCCTCCAATACGCCCGAACCTGTCTGCCGCGCTTTGCGAGGGTGTCTGCGCAAATGCCGGCTCTGTTCCGAGTTCTGTTATCAAACTCGTGACCAACACCAAAAGCGATATCACACGCACCTTGTCACTCATTTCTGTTCTCCTTCACGCAACATTCGAACTGTATGCATTTCATGATTGGTGGATAGATCCACTCCGTGTCAGGTCAGGCTGATCAAACATCCAGGTTACGCTACCAGTTCATTTGATCCCATCGTCTGTATACGAGCACGTTACTCCCATATTTATAGGTAAGCGTCGTCCCGTCTTCGGAAATCTGATACGTGGCATTCATGGATACCTGGCCGTGGCGAAGCACGACGAGCTGCAGGTTTCTTTCATCCAACTTTGTCAGACGCACAACATTGTAGGGGATTGAGCCTGCTGAGCTGTGATATTCAATCGCGTCGGTTCCATCAAGTTGGGCCGCCCAGTGACCGGTGGAGTAGACACCGGCGGCATTCAGCGTGATGAAGGTGACCAGCACTTTGCCATCTTGTGTGTACTGAAAGGAACGAAGTGCCACCTTGGGTTTGCTTCCGCTATAGGTAGAGCTGTCCATATCGACCTTCCATATACCTAAAAGCGCCGGCGGCACCTGTTCGCGCGCATCGCGATATTCGGCAGACATGGTAGCGTGAGCGGCCAAGGCGAGCGTCACCGTGACGGCCAATCTAGCAAGATAGTGCATCCAAGGTCCTCCAATTTGGTAGACGGTTCGGGAGTTTAATGCAATTCAAAAACCTAATACTGAAATGTGCGTGCAACCCAATCTCCCACAATCGCCTTAGCAACACCGAGCAAGAACATTGTGTCGGAGTCATTGCCGCCGCAGTGTTGTAATTTGATACCCAACGCTTACACTCGATTCTTTGTCGGGCCTTACATCGCTATCGCGAACGCGAAACTAGTGGATGCGATCCGTCGCCTTGCGTTCTGCAGGCAACGCCGGACCCCTGGTTTAATTAATCTGTCTGGGATGTGCCGCCGAGACACTCTCGAAATGTCGCATTATCTAATTGCATCCTTGCGTTTTTAATAGTCATAACGCACTGCCATGAGTTGACAGCGCAAACAGTGCCTTGAGTTCTGGCTTCTCAGCAACGCCCAATACCCGGTCTGCAACATATTCACCGAGCACCGGACCCATTTTGAAGGCATGGCCAGAACCAGCGCCTGCAATCCATGAATTCGCAAAATCGGGATGCGTATCGATGATGAAATGGTTGTTGTCAGAATACTCGGTTTGACAAACTCGGGATCCAACAACTGGTTGTCCGACGAGTCCAGGCAACCGCTTAGCGATATATTTGGCAACTTGCTCTGTAAGAAACGGAGTTGCTATTCGCTCGTCAGTGTCGGGGTCGAAGGCAATATTGGGAAGGCGCGCAGCAACCTTGTAACCATAGTCGGTGTCGGAGTGCGCATAGGTGTCGTGATCTGAGAGATTAGGCAGATGCTCCCACCTGTAGCGGCGATCATTTACGGGCGAACCAATGTAGAATACCTCACGTCGTGGTACAAGGATTCGGTCACCCAATAGTTCCGGCATCAGCTTCGGCAACCACGGTCCGCACGCGAAAACAAAGGCACCAGCTGCCAGAGGCTCCCCATCAACCAGCACATTGGTGAGCCGACCGTTGGAACGTTCTCCGGGAACAGCATGACCGATCCGGACCTCTCCTCCTTTGTGCATAAAGGATTCAGCCACTGCTATCATACTCTCTCGTGCCTTGACGAGGCCGCCACCATGCTCATAAAACACGGTTTCGGCATCATCGTACCGCACTTGAGGCCAGCGGTGATGCACCTCGCTGTTAGTCAAAACCTCGTACTTGAGCTTTAGCTTGTCGAACACGCGGCTCTGCGTAGCAAGCTTCTCGCCCGACATGACGCGCAAGCTACCGTTAGGATAAAAGAGGCGTCGCCCGAAGCTCTCCTCGCGAGATTCCCAAGCCGACTGCGCCTTGGTGACCCAACGGCTATAGATCTCGCGATCGCCATACGATGCACGGATAGACCGCGTTACATCTCCGGATGCGGCGCGCGGATTACCAGGTCCGTAAACATCGACCAACGTAACCTTGGCGCCGCGTTCGCGCAGCGTTAGCGCTGTCCATCCGCCGAATGCTCCTGCACCTACGACCACGACGTCCGGCAACGCCTTATTTATAGCCGGACCTGCGGGTCGTCCGTCCGCTGTGGCGGCAGCTGCAGCGGCCGCACCAGTAAGACCGGCAATAAACTGGCGGCGGTCCAACGCCCCGCGGCTGCTCCTATTGCCACCCCTGCGCCGGTTCATTGTACTCAATCCCGCGTCTAGAATGAGTACTGCATCGATACCGAATATGAGCGAGGCATTCCTGGGAATGACCACCATTTATGATAGGAGCTTGCTATGTAATGTTCGTCAGTCACATTGTCGAGATTTACTGAAAACTGAAGCGAGTCGTTCGGTTCGTAATTCACATACAGATTGAGCAGAGTATATGATGGAAGTATGTAACTAGGATCGACGGTCTCTCCAAGCATGTCACTATTATACTCTACGGCAACGCCTGCCAGGCCAGTTCCATTGCCAATATTGAACCGCTTCCTCAAGGACAGGCTGGCCGCGTGCTCTGGTATGTTTATAAGCCTAGAACCAGCGGGAACCTCCACACCCCAGTCCAGATTAATAATGGAATTCACCGACTCTGCATTAATATATGCGTACGACAGATACATTGACACGCTATCTGTAAGATTGCCCGTCAGATCGATCTCTAGCCCGCGACTCTCCGCTGCGCCAATTTGTGCGGAGAAGCAGCAGTTTATTGGATCGGCGGTCAGGATATTGTCTTTCGTCGCCGTGAATAATGCTACCGAGCCTGAAAGATTGCCCTCGCGATTAGAGAATCTGCCCCCGATCTCGCTGGATTCGGTCTTTTCAGGATCGAACGGTACTCCGTCAAAGCTGGCACCCGTGAGGGGTCGGAAGCCCTGAGCATAGCTACCGTACAAGGTCACGAAGTCGTTTAAATCATAAACGAGGCCCACACGAAAGTTGGTATCATCTCCAGTGTGCTCCCGCACCGTATCGGTGAGACGATTTAAGGTCGTGGTATCAAAGCTGTCGTATCGAAGCCCAAGAAGAACTTTGAGATTGTCGGTGAGGTACATCAAGTCTTGGAAATATACACCGTATGAAGTCTGCTCGGTGAATGTATCCCCGGTCTGACTCGTTGCAGGAGGAACAATCGTGTAGTCCGGATCAAAGGCATTCATAGAGTAGGTGCTATCGCCTGGGTCGGGGCGCCAACGTCCCGATATTGTGTCACTTTCATATGTGAATTGGTCGGCGCCAATTAACAGGTGATGCTCGATGCCGCCCGTCTGGAGTAAGCCGGAGAACTCTATTCGGCTGTTCAGATCATCCTGACTCCCATCAGTGTAACGCAGCTGTCGTGACACGGTTTCACCGTCAACTACCAAAAGCTGTCTCGATGCTGCGAGCTCAGTGTTTGCGCCAAAGCCTTCACGACTGGAATCTCGGTACCCTAACGCGACCAGAACATGCCAGTCATCGGAAAACTCATGATTCAAAGTCAGGTAGTGATTGGTAGAATCTATAATCCACGGACCACTAATCGGATCAACAAAGGAGCGTGTCGGCGGCAGAACCAACGGGTCACCGTCGATAGATACAAGGCCGCGATCGAATAGAAACTCCTGACGGGTAAATTCCAGCTCATATAAGATAGACGTACGATCAGAAAGCTTGGCTGATAGTGATGGCGTAATCCAGAGCCTCTCCGGATTGGTGCTCCTAAAACCGTCCGATTCCTCGTAAGTACCAATAATTCTGAATGCCGCCGAATCGGAAAGCCCGTCGGTGTAATCACCCTCGATCCGCTTGGTGTTGAAGCGGCCAAAACTCGCCTTAATGTGACCTTCACGCTCGAATTGCGGCTTCTTTGTTATCAAGTTAACGGTGCCCCCGGGAGCCCCGCCACCGAACAATGCGCCTCCGGGGCCTTTCAATACCTCAATGCGCTCGATGTTTGTCGTATCCCGCTTGCCATTATAGCCGCGCGTGCCTTCAAAGCCATTAACGAGGAAGCCACCCGGGTCGTTTTCGCTCGCCGCCAAGCCACGAACGGCGAACCCGTCCCACGAACCACCATTGTCATTCTGTCGCGCTATGCTGGCGGCGAAATCCAGAGCTTCCGTGAGTGAAGTGACTCCCATGTCGGTTAGCAACTCGGCAGGCAACGTCTGTACGGCAACTGGAAGATCACCTAGCGGCGTATCACCACGGAACGCTTGGCGCTGCGATGTTACGACGATCTCTTCTAAGCTCTCGTTCTCGTCGTCGTCATCCTGAGCTTGTGCCGGCAACGTCGCGAGAAACACGATAATACCGATAGTAAGAGCACGGTGCGCCCGAAATTGTATAGTCATGGTCGATCCCCCTAAGTAATCTTTTGGCACGCAAGTTTAATTACATCTGAGCCATGTACCGCTTTGATGTTAACCCCCCAACAACGTCCCGACACAGAGATGGAGATGGAGATGCCGGATGCTGGACCTCTTCTGGCTATGTAAATGGTAAGACTATCGGTGCGAAATTTTCCTTTGTATAGCGTGCTGGACGCAGTTAGATCTATCAAGGATTTGTGCTTTGCAGTAGAAAATAGCGCCGGGCACGAAGTTCACACGAACTGCCACATGTCAGTCGGCGTATTTTCCGTCGTGCAGGACGTCGGCGGGATAACCGAAGTGCGTAGCCTATACTTTCCTGCTGCGTCTTCGTCAACAAGATCGGGGTATATAACAGAGTTCGACAATTCCAGTGATTAAAGACGCAACCACTTCGCTTGCCGAAATCGCAATCTAATAAGACTGGGCACCGAGTTACGCTTGTAAGGAATCGCCCCTAGCATTCCAGATTCAGACAGCCACGGCCTGCCTATTTTATTGCGTACAGTAGGCTGGCCAAAATCGACCGGCGTAATATAGCGGTTCGGACCAGGCGGCGATTTGCTGTCACACCAGTTCACTATTTCGAGTCTCATGTACTCGACTGCGACAGTTTGTTTTCGCAGACCTCGCGATAAAATGATTCGATGCCAACAAACCGATAGTACACGCGGCCAAGGACATTGCATTGTCATAGCGGTCGATGGCGCTGCCGATCTATGAAGTGATGCCGACTTACGCCGGACGTACAGTGCTGCAGACCAATCGATTTTGTCTGGACTCTAGGCCAATGGTCGCTTGTGCGAAATGGCGAATAAGGTTTTCGTTGCCGGACGACCGGGCAGTACATGCTCAAGCGCATCGATCACAAGATCCGTGTTCAGCGAGATCTAGTCCTGCCGGCTGGGATCGCAGGGTAAAACTATTTAATAGACCGAATCAATGTGACACTAACTACATAGCCGCAGAATCGCCAGTCGCACAGCCTGAAAGTAGCGACCGAGGGTCGTGCCACGGCCATTGAACGATGTGCCGGTCCAGTCTGACCATTGACTCCGCAGTTAAACTAGTAAGGAAGCAGCAGGACTTGGGTGCAGGCAATTCAGCAGAAGCTGCTGGATAACGCGAGAAAATAGCGCTGCGTGCTGCCTAGGGGATGGAATCAGTCGCTACCTTTTCCCAGGGACCGGCTAAAATACAGATGAGCAATTCAATAAATCTATGGACAATTAATTCCCGGGAGATCCGCAATGCGGTTGAGTGATTACAAAGCCCTTACTTTCGATTGCTACGGCACCTTAATCGATTGGGAGACCGGCATCTCGAATGCGCTATCGAACCTGACTGCCCGACTCTCGTCACCACCGACGCGGGATCAAGTCCTCGAGGCCCATGCGCGTCACGAATCGGCCCAGCAGGCACAAACACCAACCATGCTTTACCGGAACCTGCTGCCAATCGTCTACAAGCGGCTCGCCGAAGAGTGGGGCGTTGCCGTGACGATCGATGAATGCGAAGCCTATGGCCAATCGGCCGGAAATTGGCCCGCCTTCCCGGATACCATCGGCGCCCTGCAGTACTTGAAAAAGTACTACAAGCTAATCGTCCTATCGAATGTGGACAACCAAACCTTCGCGCGCAGCAATCAGAAGTTAGACGTCCAACTTGACGCAATCTACACTGCTGAAGATATAGGTGCCTACAAGCCCTCTGATCGCGGTTTCGAATACATGCTGGAGCATGTGGGCGATCTGGGACTGAAGAAAGAGGATCTCCTCCACACAGCTGAAAGTCTGTTTCACGATCACCAACCTGCTAATCGTCACGGCATCGCCAACTGTTGGATACATCGGCGCTTTCAACAAGAGGGCTTCGGTGCCACTATGAATCCGGGCGACATGCCGACCTACGATTTCCGGTTCACCTCGATGGCTGACCTCGTGAAGGCTCATCAGGAGTGCCTACGCCGCGGAGAGCCCACCATAGCGTATCGGTAAAGGGGAACACGAAGGTTCGCCCCGACCTGGCCGTCCCAAGACAACGTTATACGCGCTTAAAGCTTTTGAACATTTTGACGCGACGTCGAATGATCGGTACCCATGAGTGATGACAATACGTCGGCGGAGCTGCCGCGCCCGACATTAAGTAGGATCGGTGGCGGCTTAAAGTAGGGATTCAGAGCGCCCGTTGTTCTGGTGCCTCCCGACGGACTGGAACTGATGTACGTTTCGTCGGTCAGGTGCGTCGTTCGCTAAATGAATCGATCCGGATTTCTCAGAGACTCGATTCTTTGCGTGAACTGCCCCCGGTTCGATGGCACTTCCGCACTCTGCGCGTAGAAGGAAGGCACATTAATAACCATAGACACAAGTCCGAGTTCAAGGACGAGGCCGTTCGGCAGATCGTCGATCACTGACCAGTGGCGTGCCTGTCTTGAGATTCTTCAATCCGACCCGCGGATTGTAGCAACTACCTTTTAGGCAGAGTCAGGAAACGCCCTCGCCAAACAATGCCTGTATAGGCTGGTGATGCTTGATAAATGGTGACTTTATGACGATGTAGCTGAAATACCTTTCTATTCCATAATCACTGGACAGCATTCGCTCAATTATTGCCTGGTATTGAGCGACATCTCGCGTCATGAATTTCAACAAATAGTCATAACCGCCACTGACGAGGTGGCATTCGAGGACTTCGTTGATCTGGAACACACTCTTTTCGAACCTGGCGAAATCGTGGCTTCGATGCTCGGCCAGGGTTACCTCTGTAAATACTGTCAGGGAACTCCCCAACTTCTGAAGATCAACCTGCGCACTATATCCAGTAATATACCCTGCGTTTTCCAATCGCTTGACTCGCGCCAGGCAAGGACTTGCAGACAGGCAAACTTCCTTGGCAAGCTCGACATTAGTTATGCGCCCTGACCGCTGCAGCACAGCGAGTATGTTCAGATCAATCCTGTCCAACTTTGGCAATTGCATACAATCAGGACTCGCTACTTTGCCTATGAAATTGCCTGCTTGATGTCGGGCATTGCAAGCAAATCGTCCAACGTCCGTCTAATGCGTTCAAAAATCATTGACATCTCATTTTCATCACAGCACAGGGCGGGCGCAAGGCCAATTATATTTTCGCTAAACGCACGAAAAATAACACCATTTTGAAAACCGCCCTCGAACAAGCGATCCGGGACCTTGAGACTGGGATCAAATCGAGCCTTCGTCGCTTTGTTCGCCACGAGCTCAATTGCACCCAGCATTCCACGCCCTCGCACATCACCCACCAATGGATGATCCGCTATCGCCCTCAATTCATCCAGGAACTGGACGCCGCGTTTTGCGCCATTCGCCAAAATTCCTCCCTCTAGATACAGGCGAAGCACTTCCAGTCCGACCGCGGCGCTGACCGGATGGCCGGAAAACGTGAAGCCGTGTCCTATTGGGACTTCAGGTGGCGCTCCATCGGCTATACCTTGATAGATCTGGTCTGACATTAATACTGCTCCCATCGGGGCATAGCCAGCGGTCAAACCTTTTGCCACGGTCATCATGTCTGGCGAGACGTTCTCGCTTTCGCACGCAAAGAGTGGACCTGTCCTGCCAAATCCCGTGATGACCTCGTCCGCAATGAAGAGAATATCCAATTCGGAACAGGCAGTGCGCATTGCTTTGAGCCAGCCGGATGGTGGAACTATAACGCCACCAGATCCCTGAATTGGTTCACAAAAAAATGCAGCCACGTTATCGGCGCCCAGGGTACTCACCTTGGACCTAAGATCCGCAATCGACGCATCGATCACAGCGTTTGCGTCCGTCCCGATTGCGTTGCGGTACGAATACGGCGACGGGATATGATGCTGCCACTGGTTCGGTGCATTGAACAAACGATGAAAACTCCTCAGGCCAGTCAATCCTGCCCCGGCGCTACTTGACCCATGATAGCCACGGTCGAGAGCAATAAAATGCTTCTTCTGGGGCTTCTCTATAGCATTAAAGTAATGGGTGATGTATCGCATTGCGGAATCGACCGCATCCGATCCACCCAAGGTAAAGTAAACGTGATCCAGTCCAGCCGGGCTCAATTCGACAAGTTTCTCCGCAAGTCTTACGGCAGGCTCGCAACCAAAATGAAAATAACCAGTCGCATACGGCAAACGCCGCATCTGTTCGAAAGCAGCATCCGCAACACTGTCCTGACCGTAGCCAATGTTCACGCACCACAATCCAGAAAATGCATCAAGTAACTCACGGCCCTCGATATCTAGCAGCCACATACCTTTTCCACTTTGAAGCAGAATCGGACCGCGCGCCTCATGCATTCGGAACGACGTCACCGGGTGGATCAGGTGTTTTCGGTCCATATCCTGGAGCAAGCGATTTCGTTTTGTCATCGTCCCATTCTCTTGTAATCGGCAACTATGTTTGCCGTAGAGGCAATTAACCAGTGAGGAAGTCGCATCTGTAGGTTGTAAAAAGCCTTCTTCTCGACCGACAGCATTCTTTTGCTGGCCAATTCTTATTCAAGCGCAGACGCAACGGCTTTTCCGCAAGTTTCCGTATTCGCATCCCCGTGTAGATCGACCGTTCGCAATGCCGGTACAGAAAGCGTCGCTTCAATCGCAGCAATAATTGCTGAGGCAGCGTCAGGTTCTCCCAGATGGTCGAGCATCATTGCTGCAGACCAAATTTGGCCGATAGGATTGGCGATACCTCTGCCGGCAATATCGGGTGCCGACCCATGAACGGGCTCAAACAGAGAAGGAGCGGTTCTCTCAGGATTGATATTTCCCGATGGCGCAACCCCTATTGTTCCGGTACACGCTGGCCCAAGATCCGAAAGAATGTCTCCGAACAGGTTAGAGGCAACAACCACGTCGAATCGATCCGGATTCAACACGAAATGGGCCGTCAGAATGTCTATATGATACTTGTCCCAGCGAATGTCTGGAAACTCTTCTGCAATTGCCGCTACTCGTTTGTCCCAAAATGGCATTGTTATTGACAGCCCGTTCGATTTCGTCGCCGAAGTAAGATGTTTCGCACCGCGACGGTCGGCAAGCGCAAAAGCAAAGCGAAGAACCCGATCAACACCGAAACGGGTCATCACAGTTTCCTGAATAACAATTTCTCGGTCCGTGTCGGGGAAAATATGCCCACCCACGGGGCAGTACTCTCCTTCTGTATTCTCGCGCACAACCCAGAAGTCAATACTCCCCGGTTCGCGCCCCACTAGTGGAGACGAAACGCCCGGCAGAAGTCGCACAGGACGGAGATTTATGTACTGGTCATACTCTCTCCGGAATTGAAGCAACGACCCACCCAGAGAGATGTGGTCCGGCACCGTGTCGGGCCAACCAACGGCACCGAAGAATATGGCATCCGGTTTTCCCAAACGACTTTTCCAGTCCTCCGGCAACATTACTCCGTGTTTGGCGTAATAGTCGCAGGACGCAAAATCGTACCATTCCAGCTTCAGTGTAAATCCATAATGCGTTGCGGCACGCTCCAGGACGCGCACGCCTTCCTGAATAACCTCCTTCCCGATCCCATCGCCAGGTATCACAGCGATCTTGTAGGTGCGTTCAACGCCATTTTCGTTACGATTCACTACTTCATTTCACTCTTTGAGACCACCAATATGGAATGCCTTCATTTCCAGATACTCCTCGATTCCTGCTTTTCCGCCTTCGCGTCCAAGGCCCGATTGTTTAATTCCACCAAACGGCGCCATTTCCATTGCTATTGAACCGGTATTGAGAGCTACCATGCCCGCCTCTAATTTTTCTGCAACGCGGAAGGCACGATGCAAGTTTTCGGTATAGAAATAGCTAACCAAGCCGTATGGAGTTGCATTCGCAAGTTCGATACCTTCATCCTCGTGACCAAACCGAAAGATCGGCGCCACAGGACCAAAGGTTTCCTCATGAGCGAGACGCATCGCGGCGGTGGCACCAGTCAACACCATAGGAGCGACATACCGGCGATTGTCCAATTCATGTTCCGCGGTAGCGGACGCGACCGCGCCGAGACTCAATGCGTTGTCTATATGATCTCGTACTTTCTCCACTGCAGCATGGTTTATGAGTGGACCGATAGTTGTACCGGTAACGGTACCAGCGCCAACCTTCAGTTTTGCAACCGCTGAACTCAGACGTTCGACGAAGCGATCATATATATTGTCCTGAGCCAGGATTCGATTCGCCGATACGCAGGTTTGGCCGGCGTTTCGAAACTTGCTGGCCATTGTACTGGCGACCGCCAGATCGAGATCCGCGTCATCAAATACAATCAGAGGCCCGTTGCCGCCCAGTTCCATGCTCATGCGTTTTATGGTGCTGGCGCATTGCCGCATCAGCAGGGCACCAACCTGAGTCGATCCGGTGAACGAGAGTTTTCGAACGATCGGATTCCCTGTGAGCTCGGCACCGATGGCTGCAGGAGATCCGGTAAGCACATTGAATACGCCCGCCGGAAATCCCGCCCTGTGGGTGAGCTCCGCAAGCGCAAGTGCGGTAAAGGGCGTAAGTTCGGATGGTTTCACTACAATGGGACAGCCGACCGATAAGGCGGGTGCACATTTCCGCGTTATCATCGCGGCCGGAAAGTTCCATGGTGTGATGGCTGCCGAAACCCCTATCGGCTCCAGCATCACCCAAATTCGCCGATCAGTTTCAGGGGCAGGTATCGAATGCCCATTGACTCTCCGTCCTTCCTCGGCAAACCACTTAATGAAAGAAGCTGCAT
>CAZLNH010000139.1:0-5264 GCA_964560775.1 uncultured Woeseiaceae bacterium
CAATGCCAAGCGTTCATGAATGATCCTGGCCAGCAATCTCCAGCGTACCGACCAAATCCGTCACCGTCGTCATGCCATGCCGCGCCAGGTACTCCGCAATACCGTCATTAATCATCCGGCACATCAACGGTTCATAAAACAACCCGGTGCCGATGCCAATAGTAGTTGCACCGGCGATGATGAACTCGAGCGCGTCCTTGACCGTCACGATACCGCCCTGCCCGATGATCGGGATGTTGAGCGGCCCGGCAACCTCGTAGACCTGCCGGACTTTCAGCAGCGCGATCGGTTTGATCGCCGGCCCCGACAAGCCGCCCTGCACATTGCCAATGACCGGCCGTCGCGTCTCGACATCGATCGCCATGCCGGTGATCGTATTTATGACGGCGAGCGCATCGGCACCCGCTTCGATGCAGCGCCGTGCGTTCTCGCGGATATCCGTCTGGTTAGGGGACAGCTTTGCAATTATCGGCTTTGATGTAGCGTTTCGGCAGGCGGCAACCACCTGCGCCGACATCTCCGGGAAGTTGCCGAACGATACGCCGCCCTCCTTGATATTCGGGCAAGAGATGTTGATCTCGATCGCATCGATAGGAGAATCATCGAAGCGGCGCGTCACCGCGGCATAGTCATCGATGGTTGAGCCGCAGACGTTCGCAATAAAGCGCGTCTCCGAGAAATCGAGTTGCGGCAGGATCACATCGACGACCTTGTCGACGCCCGGGTTCTGCAGCCCGATGGCATTCAGCATGCCCATCGGTGTTTCAGCGACGCGATGTGGCGTGTTGCCGAGCCGCGGTTCGCGGGTCGTGCCTTTCAGCACGATGGCGCCGGCGTCGCGGTTTGAAAACCCCTCGATGCGCGTGTATTCCTCGCCAAAGCCCACGCAGCCGGACAGCAACACGATAGGCGAGCTCAGTGCCAGCCCACAGAATTCGGGCGCGAGCGGATTGTGTCCGGATTCTGTTGCAGCCACCATGAACCTTTACTTTGCCGGGCGCCGTGCGATCATCCCGGCTGCCCGACGCGCGGTACCCGAGCCATGTTCCACCTGATTCTTTTCCAGCCCGAGATACCCCCGAACACGGGCAATATCATACGCCTGTGCGCAAACACAGGCACCCGCTTGCATCTTATCGAACCACTCGGCTTCGAACTTGATGAACCGCGATTGCGTCGCGCCGGTCTCGACTACCGCGAGTTCGCCAGTGTTACGACTCACGCCGCGCTCGACCCGTGTCTTGTACAGATTGGCCAGCCGCGCGTATTTGCATTGAGCACGCGCGGCCGCGAACCTTACAGCAATCCGCGCTTCAGGCAAGGTGATGCGTTCCTGCTCGGCCCGGAAACCCGGGGCTTGCCGGATGACGTGCTCGCGGCATTGCCGGCGGAGCAGCGGCTGCGGTTGCCGATGATCGGTGGCAGTCGCAGCCTGAACCTGTCCAATGCCGCGGCGGTGATTATTTATGAGGCGTGGCGGCAATGCGGGTTTGACGGGGGTGAGTAACCGGCGCTGGCGCCGGTTACCCACCCCCGTCATCGCGAGGAGCACAGCAATCCGTCGTTGCGAGCGCGCAGCGCGTGGCAATCTCGGCGTGCTGGCAGAGTGCCAATCAGCACGAGATCGCCACGTCGCTTCGCTCCTCGCGACGACGGGATCACTCCGGCTTCAGCGTACGACGCATCAGCGCGCCGACGGCTTCCCGGGCGGGCAGGTCCTCGTAGAGTATGCGGTAGACCTGGTGACAGATCGGCATCTCAACGCCGTGCTTTTCAGCCACCTGGCAGACGGCGCGGGCTGCGAGCACACCCTCGACGACCTGCCGGATCTCGGCCTGCGCCTCGTCGATGGACTTGCCGGCGGCAAGCAACAGTCCCATGCGGCGGTTGCGCGACAGGTCGTCGGTGCAGGTTAAAACCAGGTCACCCATGCCAGCCAAACCCATGAACGTTTCCTGGCTGGCGCCTAACGCGACGCCGAGCCGCGTCATCTCGACGAGCCCGCGCGTGATCAGTGCAATCCGGGTATTGGCGCCGAACCCCAGGCCATCAGAAATACCGGCGCCGATGGCCAGCACATTCTTGACCGCGCCACCGACTTCGACGCCGACGACATCGCTGGACGTATAGGCGCGAAAGTCATCGCCCGACAGCGCCGTAGCGAGGCCTGACGCAAAAGCCGGGTCATTCGCCGCAATTGTCAGCGCCGTCGGCAGCCCCTCGCCAACTTCCCGCGCGAACGTCGGCCCGGACAACACGGCCATCGGCCGCGTGTCGCCCAGTATTTCAGCCGCCACCTCGTGCGGCAGCTTGCCGGTCGACAACTCGAAACCCTTTGTTGCCCAGCAGATGCGCACATCGTCGGACAGCAACGGCTTCAACCGCGTCAGCGTTTCGCGCAGTCCGTGGCTCGGTACCGCAATCAACACGATGCTGGCGCCCTTGAGACTCTCCGCCAGGTCCGCGACGGCGAGCAGCGACTCGGGAAACACAGCGCCCGGCAGGTAGCGGCGGTTTTCGCCGTCGCGCTCAAGCGCCTCGATCTGTTGCCGGTCGCGTCCCCACAGCCGGACCGCGTGACCGGACCGTGCGAACAGCAATGCCAGCGCCGTGCCCCACGAGCCGGCGCCGATAACGGCGACCGGCGCCGAGGCACCACGCGCTGCCGCCGCCTCGCTCAGTGGGTGCCCCCGTTGCCGGCGGTCGGGTCAGCCTGTTGCGCCGCTTTCGCCATGGCCTGCTTGCGGCCCTCGGCGTACAGCACGTCAAAGTTGATCGGTTGCAGCACGAACTCCGGAAAGCCGCCCTTGCTGACCATGCTGGCGATGGACTCGCGTGCATACGGAAACAGCAGGCCCGGGCAATAACTGCCGACGATCGCCTGGAACTCCTGCTCGTTGTAGCCGGTGATCTGGAACAGTCCGGCCTGGTGCAGCTCGATCAGGAAAAGGGTGTTGTCTTCGTGCCTGGTCTCGACAGTGATTGTCAACACCACCTCGTGCATGTCGTCCGACAGCGGTGCGTGCGCGCTGCGCAGGTTGAGGTTGGTTTTCGGGCTCCACTCACCGGCCGTAAAGACTTCGGGTGAGCGCGGCGATTCGAACGAAAAGTCCTTCAGGTAGACTTTTTGTATTGCAATACGCTTTTCTGTGGTGTCCTGCTCTGCCATTGACTGTTCCTGTTTGGTTAAATGCTCAGGGTGACTCCTGCCGCCCCAGAAGTTCGTCCAGCCGGCCATCCTGGTCGAGTGTGTACAGCTCGTCAAAGCCGCCTACCGGCTGGTCGCCGATAAATATCTGCGGCACGCTGCGCTTGCCGCTGAGTTTTTCCATCTGCTCGCGCATTGCCGTGTCCCCCGAGACCGAAATCTCGTCGAACTCGACGCCTTTCTTTTTCAGCAGCATACGTGCCGCCATGCAATACGAGCAGTACGGCGTACCGTACATGACGACCCGAACCTGCTCAGTCACGACCGCTTTTTCTTTGTTTTCTTGTTGCTGACGAGCGGCAGGTTTGCCTGGGTCCAGGCACCTATTCCTCCCTTCAGGCTGTAGACGCTCTCGATACCAGCCTTGCGCAGTGCAGCGGCGGCGCGCGATGCGGTCATGCCGGCGTCACAGACTGTGACGATCGGGTGCTTTGCCAGCTTGCGAATCTTTTCATCGCTCGCGGAAAATTCGTCGAACGGGATATTCCTCGCGTTGACGATATGACCCCGCGCGAAGGCTTCCGGATTCCGCACGTCAATGACGATGGCATCGCCATTGATCAGTTTGACGGCGTCCTGGGGCTCAACATTGGTCAGGCCCTGGGACTTGCGCCGCAACTCGGTAAAGATCACGAGGAAAAAACTGAAGATCAGCGCGCTGACCAGCAGCGTGTGATTGGCGGCGAATTCGAGGTAGGTGTCCATACTATGCAGTGCCTGGCAACGGGCGGGCGGGGCCAAAAGCGGAAGTATACCAGCGTGGCTGCCTTACTTGTCTGCCGCCGCAGTCCGGCAGGCCGGCGGCGCATGGGTTATGTCGCCCCGGCCCAAAGGCACTACACTCTCGCACCATGAATGCGCTCCTTCGCCTCATCGTCGTGCTGACCGCCATCGTCACGTTGCTCGCGGGTGCCGCCGCTGCCGCTCAGGACCAGGGCGTTGCCCGGGTGCGCGAGCAGGAACTCGAGGAGGTTCGTGCGAAAATCAGCGAACTGAAGCGCACGATGGACCAGCGCGCGGCCGAACGCGACCGGGTCACGGCAGAACTGCAGGCCGCTGAAGTTGAAATCTCCGAGACCCGCATCCGCCTGAAGGAACTGGAGCGCCAGCAGGCCTGGAGCGAGCGCCGCAAGTCTGAACTCGATGAACAACTCGCGACACTCGAGGCAGAGCTCGGCGAGGAAACGGAGCAGCTCGCCCGCCAGGTACGCGCCGCTTATACCAGCGGCAGCCAGGAACGCCTGAAACTGCTGCTGAACCAGCAGGACCCGGCCACGCTGGGGCGGGTGATGGCGTATTACCGCTACCTGAGCGACTACCGTGGCCGGAACATCGAGGAGGTAACGTCCCACATCGAACAGGCTGCCGTGCTGCGCGCGGAAGTGGCCGCCGAGGAGGCACGGCTGACGCGGCTCGCTCGCGAGCGCTACGACGAGCTCACCGAATTGAACAACGGCCAGGAAAAACGCCGCACGCTGCTGGCTTCGCTAAAGGCCCGGCTCGCCGAGGAGGGCTCGGAACTGGAACGGCTGGCGGCCCAGGAGCAGGACCTCGCCCGGCTTATCCAGGAGCTGACCAGCATCCTGTCTGATTACCCGATCACGTCAGAGGAGCCGTTCAGCAACCTGAAGGGCCGCCTGACCTGGCCCGTGGCCGGCAACCTCCTGCATGATTTCGGACAGCCACGGGCCGGGGCGAGCCTCACCTGGAACGGAGTCGTCCTGTCCGCGCCGCGCGGCCGTGAAGTACGCACGATTTACCATGGCCGCGTTGTCTTCGCCGACTGGCTCGCCGGCCTCGGCATGCTCGTCATTATTGATCACGGCGAGGGGTACATGAGCCTCTATGGCTACAACGAGTCGATCCTGACGAGCACCGGCGACTGGGTAGCACCCGGCGACGTCATCGCCACTGTCGGCGACAGCGGCGGTCAGTCAGAGGCCGGTCTGTACTTCGAAATCAGGAGCGGCGCGGAACCGGTGAATCCAAGGGGTTGGGTGACTCGCCAGCCGAAGAGTTAGCCACCTGTCATCGCGAGGCCGCGCAGCGGCCGTGG
>CAZLNH010000140.1:0-2303 GCA_964560775.1 uncultured Woeseiaceae bacterium
GCGAGAACATTGCCTACTACGCGCGCCTGTACGGCATGCCGGCCGAGCGTATCGACGAGCAGGTCCAGCGCGTTATCGACGAACTGGACCTGCGCGATGAAGCTGACCGCCGCACGAAAGGCTTCTCGCAGGGACAGCGCACGAAGGTGGCGCTCGCGCGCTCACTCGTGCACGGGCCGCAAAACGTCATCCTCGATGAGCCGAGCAATGGTCTCGACGTCATGGCGACCCGTTCGCTGCGCGAGCTGATACGCGAGTTGAAAAATGCCGGCCGCTGCGTGCTGTTTTCGAGTCACGTCATGCAGGAAGTCGCCGCGCTGTGCGACAGCATCGTCATCATTGCCGGCGGCCGCGTCGCGTTGCACGACACGCCGGACGGCATTCGCGCCGAAACCGGCTGCGACGATCTCGAGGAAGCCTTCGTCAAGGCCATCGCGCGTGTCGGGGATGGCAGCAAACGATGATGAAGACGTTGAGAATCGTATTCGCCAAGGAAGTCATCGACAACTTCCGCGACCGCCGCACGTTGATGTCGGCGCTGCTGATGGGTCCGCTGTTCGGGCCGATCCTGTTTGCCATGATCATCAACCTGTCGCTGAGCCAGTCCCTGAGCGATGACGACGAGGCACTGCAGTTGCCGGTAATCGGCGCCGAGCACGCGCCGAACCTTATGGACTACCTGGCGAGCAATAACATCGACATCATCGACGCACCGCCGGACCGCGACGCCGCGATCGCGGCAGTAACGCGCGGTGATCACGATGTTGTGGTCGTCGTGCCCGAGGAATTCGGCGAACAGTTCGCCGACATGATACCGGCGCGCATCGAGGTGATTTCGGACCAGGCCAATACGACAGCTGAACGCGAGGCCCGCCGCGCGACCCGGGCATTGCAGGGCTGGTACCAGGAGATCGCCGCATTGCGGCTGTCGGCGCGCGGCATCGACCCGTCGATGGTACGCCCGATCAACATCGACGATGTCGACGTATCAACGCCCAGCGGCCGCTCCGCCGTGCTGCTCGGCATGCTCAGCTACTTCTTTATCTTTGCGTTGCTGACCGGCGGCATGAATCTCGCCATCGATGCCACCGCGGGTGAGCGCGAGCGCGGATCGCTCGAACCACTGCTGTGCCTGCCGATCACGCGCGATGCGCTGATCGTTGGCAAGATCCTCGCGGCGTGCCTGTTCATGGCCATCTCGCTGAGCCTGAGCCTGACGTCATTCTATATAACGCTTAAATTCGTACCGCTCGAGCAGCTCGGCATGACGCCCAATTTCGGCCCGGACGTCGTCATCACAGCCTTTTTCCTGTTGGTACCGTTCGCGCTGCTCGGCGCGGCACTGATGACGCTGGTCGCATCGTTCACGCGCAGTTACAAGGAGGCGCAGACGTGGCTGAGCGTGGTGCTGCTCGCACCTACCCTGCCCATCCTGGTGGTCAGCATCCTGCAAGTCCGGCCGACGACGTTGCTGATGACGGTACCGAGCCTGAGCCAGCACCTGTTGCTGGTCGGCCTGATCCGCAACGAGCCGCTCGAACCGCTGCACGTGCTCGTGTCCGTTACCGGCACGCTGACGCTCGGTGTACTGGTAGCGTGGCTTTGCGCGCGGCTGTACCGGCGCGAGGGATTGCTGGGCTAATTTGCTTTATTCATACAAACGCCATTCCGGCATGTACGACATGCCGAGACTGACAATGCGTGAAATCAGTTTGTCGTAATTGATCCCGACCGATGCGGCCGACTCCGCCAGGTCCTCGCCGCGGGTCAGGTCCGGATTGGCGTTGGCCTCGAGCAGGAAAACCTTGCCATCCTCCCGCATGCGCAAGTCCATGCGGGCGACGCCGCACATGTGCAGGGCCCGGAAGATGCGCTTCGCGAGACGCGCAAGCTTGTCGATCTCTGCTTGCGACAGGCCTTTGGCAGGTCCGGTCTTGATACCGTGCCTGACCTGGTATGCGCGGTCCCATTTGACCTTGCCCGTAGCGATACCGCTCTGCTTCTCAGCCAGCGTGCCGAAATCAATTTCCCAGATTGGCAGCGTCGTCAATCGCTTGTTGCCCATTACGCCGATGTAGAGCTCGCGCCCGTCTATGTACTCCTCTACGAGGGCATCGCTCTCCACTTTTTCGTGAATGAACTCCACGCGCTCGCGAAGTTCTTCCATGTCCTCGACTATGGAGGCCTGCGAGATTCCTATCGACGCGTCTTCCGTTGCCGACTTCACAAACAGCGGAAACTGGAGCTTGCCCTTTTTCGGTTCGATGAACTTCGCGCCCAGTGGAAACAGGTGAAAAGCAGGC
>CAZLNH010000141.1:0-11060 GCA_964560775.1 uncultured Woeseiaceae bacterium
TGAGTACTTCACCATTGGGCGAGATGCTGACGAAAACGCCCGGAATCAATCCGGACGCGGTCTGTCGAGAAGGCCGAAAGCGTTCGCAGCCCGGTAGGCCAAAAACACCGACCGTAAAACTTCCAGCTGCAAAAAGGTGCAAGAACTCCCGGCGGGTTATTGTCTGTATTTTTTTTATCAACTTTGAACCCCAGCTCGAGTTGCGGCGCAATTACAGGGCTGTAACCTATGTCTTCGATAATTCCCGACTAAGCGCAGGTTAATTTTCATGAGCAGCGGGATCGACTCGTTCCAGCCAGATCTCGCGCCAATATGACGGAATTGCACGTGGACAGAATAGCCGGCAATTGCTGAACTCTGACCGGCAAACTACGCCATCCAGTATTACGCTGGGCGTGCCCATTTTCATCATCCTTCCGGTTTTCTCGTTGATAATGCGATCAACACGACGCACGACGTTGTAGGTGTTGCCGCAATACGGCACAAGCTCCTCCCCAAACCCCATACCTCGATTTTGTTTCGCCCGATTGAGCGTTTCCACAATTTCATCATGCGACTTGACGCGGACCGATTCGCCAACTTGTAGATTCAGGTCAACTCGCGGTGTATTGGTACCGACAGGTAATTTTCCCGATTTATAAGGGTATATATGACCGCCAGATTTCAGTTGTAGCCGGTCGTATATATTTCGCCAAAGACGGTAACCGACTCCCCATCCCATAAGCTTGTGAAGGCCATGGAAAAACCACACCCGCACCATTCGTGAAGCTGAGATATTGCCCGATGTCAGATCCTGCAGATACTGTCGCAGATCCCACCACTTTAGCAGAGTGGTGGCGTCATAAAGGTTCGTGGCCTGACACTGATAGATCGCTTCGCCGTCATTGGGATCCATTCGACAGGTTGTCGCTTCGAGAAATTCTCGAAGGCGTTCCCGAGACACTGATTCCGCCGCGGTCCAGTCCGTTAAATCCGAGTCTACCTTCCTCGCGTCGGAGACTCGCGTCAGCCAGGCGTCTTTCCAGAAAAGCAGGCACATTGCGTGGCAATCCCCGTGGTCGGAGCCGTCACACCGCGCGTCCTCCAGATGCACGCAGTCGGCCAATCGGCGGCCGCCCGTTTGATTTATGGTGTCGCATGTCTTGTGCGCACGCTTGGCCACCCTGATTCGCTTGCCAGTAAAGGCGAGCATTTCCGGCATAAACGGCATCTTGTTGAGGCAGCCCGACGCATCCAGTGTGGCCAGTATTTCTTCAGCTGACTTTACCTGAACGAGGTCACCAGCTCGTAGTTTTCTTCTCATCTAAACCATTTATCCCCTAAATCGACTGATTGACGGTGAGGATGCATCGCGCTTGTAACCATGACAAGCGGTATTGTCACAGATGCGGGAAATCGGCACGCGTGCAGGATTTGTGTGTAACTCCCTTATGTCAATTGACGAATTAATGGCGCATTCCGTCGACAAAGACCAGCGAGAAACCCCGGGGTCAGAGTGACGCGCCCAGTCAGTGTGCTGTAGTACGTGGAAACCACTCAGGACTGGCGGTAGCATATGCCAGAGATAGGGGGGTGGGTACACTTATGAAAGTCTTGTTGACAGGCACCGACGGCTATATTGGGTCAGTCCTTGCGACGCAACTCATGAATGATGGGCACCACGTCGTCGGATTTGATACTGGCTTCTATCGTGCGGGCTGGCTTTTTACCGACCCGGCCTTTATGCCCCGGGCGCCGGAATCGATCATTGCGGATCTGCGCCAGCTAGCTCCGTCGATGCTACAGGGATTCGACGCAGTTGTGCACCTGGCCGAGCTGTCTAATGACCCGCTGGGAGAGTCAAACAGGGAGGTGACCTTCGACATCAATCATGGTGGTTCGGTGCTCTTGGCAAAAACTGCGAAAGCAGCCGGAGTCAAGCGTTTCATCTATACATCGAGTTGCAGTGTGTACGGTGTGGCAGATCAGGACGTCGTTGATGAGACCTCAAAAGTAAACCCGCAAACCGCGTATGCCGAATGCAAGGTGCTGGTCGAGCGAGATGTTGCTGCGCTTGCAGATGAAAAATTTATACCGGTCTTTTTGCGTAATGCAACGGCGTATGGGATCTCGCCGCGCATGCGATTCGACATTGTTTTGAACAATCTGTGCGGTCTCGCATGGACCACGGGTAAGATTGCGATGGTTAGCGACGGTACACCGTGGCGTCCGATTGTCCATATTGAGGATATATGCACGGCGGTGCGGTGCGCGCTATCGGCACCGTCCGGGTCCGTTCACAATCAGATTTTTAATGTCGGCGATACAAACGAAAATTATCGCATCCGGGATATTGCTGGAATAGTAAAAGATATATTTCCGGATTGCGAAGTGACGTTTGGAGACAGCGGTGGTGACAATCGCAGTTATCGAGTGGATTTCAGCAAAATTCATGATCAGTTGCCTGGATTTAAGTGCAGCTGGAATGCTCGGGCCGGAGCCGAGCAACTTCGCACGCTATTCGAACGAATATGTATGTCGCCAGAGCAGTTCAATGCTGCCCCGTATACCCGGTTAAAATGCCTGCGCCAACTAATCGAAACCGGGCAAATCGACGACGCCTACTACTGGGCAGCCTGATGCATTTCAATATGACCACGATTTGTGGGGCGGTCCTGGTTGCGCCGGAAAAGCGCACGGACCAGCGCGGGTATTTCACCCGTGCCCGCTGCTCATCCGAGTTCCGCGCTGCCAACTTGCCTGATGTATTTGTGCAGACGAATATTTCGTACAATATTTCCAAAGGAACGTTTCGCGGTTTGCACTTCCAGGTTCCACCGTCGAAGGAGAGTAAGTTAGTTCGCTGCATTCGCGGTTCGATAGCCGATGTAATTGTTGATCTTCGTCCGGATTCAGATACCTTCCTCAAGCACGAATGGTTTATTCTTGATGAGAACGACCTTCATGCGCTGTATGTGCCCGCGGGAGTCGGCCATGGATTCTTGACCCAGTCTGATGACGTAATGGTGCTTTACGAAATGGGAGATTACTTTGCACCGGAACTGTCGCGCGGAGTTCGGGTGGACGACCCGTTACTTGGTATAAAGTTGCCAAGTGAAATTGCGGTGATCAATCCCCGCGATGCCGCGTACCCGGACCTTGATGTAAAGATGCTCGACTGTTTCCGAGGAGAGCAGCATTGACGGGGCCTGCTAAAAGCGGGGCAGTAAAAGCCTCCGGACCCGAGGCGCAATTAAATGCACTAATGCCGTTCGTGGAGTCACTGTATCCTATTTGTCGTAGTATCACGGGCGATGGTGTACGTCAGACGTTGAGGCAAGTTACGCGGTACTTGCCGCTCGACATTGTTGAGGTACCGACTGGTACACCAGCATTCGATTGGATTGTGCCGAACGAGTGGAATATTCGTGATGCTTGGATAGCCGACAGTAACGGTACGCGCATAGTCGATTTTCATGCGTCAAATTTGCATGTGCTGAATTACAGCGAAGCCGTCGACATGGAAGTGGATCGTGATACGCTGGATCAACACCTTTACTCACTGCCCGAGTACCCCGACTGGATTCCTTACAGGACAACCTATTATGCGAGCAAGTGGGGCTTTTGTCTGCAGCATCGTTTGCGTCAATCACTCACGGGCAACAGATTCCACGTCAGAATCGATGCGGATTTGGCTCCCGGACATCTGACTTATGGTGAAATACTGATCCCGGGGGGCGATGAACATGAGGTGCTTATTTACACACATGTATGCCACCCGTCGCTATGCAATGACAACCTTAGTGGCATCGCAGTCGCTACCGCGATAGGACAACGCCTGCTGGCGATGAATCACCGGCGCTATAGTTACAGAATTGTGTTTGCACCCGGGACGATAGGCTCTATCGTCTGGCTGAGCCGCAACCCGGCGGCGGCAAAGCGCATTGCACATGGCCTGATAGTTGGTCTTCTCGGAGACAAGGCGGCACCTACTTACAAGCGAACCCGGCATGGTGACCATGAGATTGACCGGGTCGCAGAGCACGTGCTTACCACCAGGTTCCCTGAGTGCCGGATTACAGAATTTTCACCCTACGGGTACGATGAGCGGCAATTCGGCTCACCTGGTATCAATTTGCCGGTTGGCCGGCTGACCCGGTCAGTCAACGGCGGATATCCGGAATACCATACCTCCGCGGACAATCTGGATCTTGTTTCAGAGGAGCGCCTGCAAGAATCGCTGGATTTAGTGACCGAGATCATCTTCACACTCGAAAATAACCTTTACTATAAAAATATTCAGCCGTACTGCGAGCCCCAACTAGGTCGTCGAGGCCTGTACCGGGATACCGGGGGTACCGCAATAGCCGACCGCGAGTCGGCTATCTTGTGGCTTTTGAATCAATCGGATGGGGGTATGACTTTGCTCGACATCGCAAAAAAATCCGGAATCAACGTGCGTACCCTGGCCAAAGTGGCCGGTGAACTCGTCGACGCAGAGCTCCTTACTGTACTGCCGGGACAGGGAGTATAGAACGATGAAGGTCGTGCTTTTTTGCGGCGGATTCGGTACCCGGCTCAGGGAGCATTCCGACGTCATACCGAAGCCACTTGTAGAAATAGGTAATCGTCCTATCCTCTGGCATCTGATGAAGTATTACGCACACTTCGGCCATAGGGATTTCATCCTTTGCCTCGGTTACAAGGGTGAGATGATTAAGGAGTTTTTCCTTAACTACAATAGTTACCTGTACAGGAATTTTTTGATGAAGCAGGGCGGTAGGCAAATTGAGCCACCCGAAAGTGATATTGCCGACTGGAATATTCGGTTTGTTGACACCGGCCTGCACGCAAATATTGGCGAGCGATTGATGGCGGTACGGGATTACTTGGCTGATGAAGACGTGTTTCTGGCGAATTACTCGGACCAGCTGACGGACTTTCCTCTGCCTGAGATTATAGAATTCCACAAGCAGCGTAATATGGTTGCGAGTTTCCTAAGCGCCAAGCCTGCGCAATCGTTCCACCAGCTTCAGATTGACGAGGAGGGAACGGTGATTGAATTTGGTGCAGCAGCCAATTCCGACTATTGGATCAATGGTGGGTATCTTGTCCTGAATCGAGAAATTTTCAGTTACATGGAGAACGGTGACGAGTTGGTGGAAGCACCATTCTCACGCCTGATGAAGGAAAAGAAGCTCGGCTCAGTAAAGTGGTCTGGCTTCTGGTCTTCAATGGATACATTCAAGGACAAAATCATGTTCGACCGGATGAATGGTCGCGGTGAGCGGCCTTGGGAAGTTTGGCCAAACGGTAAGTAACGAATGTTGCCAATCAGTTTTCTAAGCAACATGCACAGTCCCGCGACTGTGCTTTGCCTTGGCGCCCACAGTGATGATATAGAAATTGGCGCAGGGGCGACAATTCTAACCATCGCAGAAGCAATACCGTCGGCAAGAAACATTTGGACTGTATTCGCCGGGCATGGTGGCAGGGGGGCTGAAGCGCAGAAGAGTGCCGAATTTTTTACAGCGGGGTTCGCAACCGCAGAGATCGAGATTCACACATTTCGCGATGGATTTTTCCCACAGGAAACATCTGAAATAAAGAAATGTTTTGAGTCGTTAAAGACGAAGTGGAATCCTGACGTTATCCTGACTCATTATCGCGATGATCGCCACCAGGACCACCGCGTGATTTCGGACCTGACGTGGCAAACATTTCGAAACCACCTGATTCTTGAGTATGAGATTCCCAAATACGATGGCGACTTTGGGACGCCCAACGTTTTTCTCCCCATCACTGATCATTTTCGCGAGCAGAAGAACACGGCTATAGAGCATGTTTTTGTTTCACAGCATGATAAAGGGTGGTTTTCCAGGGAGACGTTTGATGCAGTGATGCGCCTGCGAGGAATCGAATGTAATGCTGAAAGCGGTTATGCCGAGGCGTTTTATTGCCGGAAAGCGCGTTTAGCACCTTAAAGGAGGGTGGGGTGACCAGCGTATATCACGACAGTAAACTATCAGACGATGAGCGGCGCGTGCGTCTTTACGCTGGTGACATGTTTATGTACTCACCGTCGCGTGCGTCACTGGCGCTGTGTGAGTTGGCCCGTGATCTTGCAATGGCTGCGTTCAGCCCGTTGGACGCCGAAGTCGCACAATACGAGTTGCCCGTTGAGACGTACGCCGAAATACTGGCGGATCTGAAGCCGGCTTTCATCCATCATCCTGACTGTAAGGCATTGATCCCGGAAATTCTGGCCTCAACCGGGTGCGATCTCGAGAAAACATACTTCGACGTTCCGCGTCTGCGTACGTCGACATCGGACGGCTATTTGACGACAGGCATCGCATATGCATTTCACCCGCATCGGGACACGTGGTACTCAGCACCGCATTGCCAAATAAATTGGTGGATGCCGGTCTATGATATTTCCAGCAATAATGCTATGGCTTTCTACCCCCAGTACTTTCACAAGCCAGTCAAGAATGGTTCACATACATACAACTATTACCGTTGGAATGAGGAAAGCCGAGCGAATGCCGCAAAGCATATCGGTAAGGATACGCGAGTTCAGCCACGGCCCGAAGAGCCGATGGACCTTGAGTTGGATCTTCGGCTTTTGCCGTCGGTTGGTGGTCTGATTCTCTTTTCGGGCGCTCAAATGCACGGATCGATCACGAACACGAGCGGCCGGACTCGATTCAGTATTGACTTCCGCACGGTCAATGAGCACGACGTACGGGATCAGCGTGGCGCGCACAATGTGGATTCGCGTTGTACTGGTACAAACTTGCGCGACTTTCAACGCAGTAGCGACTTTGCGCGCCTTGCTCCGGATCTCGTGGCGATGTACGACGAAGAGCCGCCGCCGCCAGACGCGGTAACTTTGTACAAACCGACGCGTCGATCCAGCTAGCCTGTAATTAGTGTTTGCCATGGCCCCGGTTGTATTGGTCACAGGTGGAACAGGATTTTTGGGATCCCACCTTTGCGACAGACTGGTCCGCGAAGGGTGCGTAGTGCACGCGACGAGCCGCCACCAAGTTAAATCGGGGAATGGCACTGAATTTCACGTTGCGGATTTTGCGGACCTCGACGCGGCACGCAAGATCGTCGAGACGGTAGAGCCAAACATTATTTTCCACCTTGCTGGTGCTATCGGCGCGGGTCCGGATATTCGGGGGCTTGTTCCGGCATTTGAGAGTCATGTCGCCAGTACCGTGAATCTCTTGTCTCTTGCTGCCTTGTACGGTGTCAAACGTGTAGTGTTGACCGGATCCCTGTTGGAACCAATTGGTGGGGAGCCAGCGACATCACCCTACGCTGCTGCAAAGCAGGCAGCATATGTTTATGCGCGTATGGCACACGAGTTGTACGGTATGCCCGTTGTTACTGTCAGGCCGTTTATGACTTATGGGCCGGCACAGAATTCATCCAAATTCATACCCTATGTAATTAACAGGCTATTAAGATGCGAAGCTCCGGAGATCAGTTCCGGCAACTGGCGTGCTGACTGGATCTATGTTACTGACGTCATAGAAG
Source organism: uncultured Woeseiaceae bacterium (assembly GCA_964560775.1). GTDB lineage: Bacteria > Pseudomonadota > Gammaproteobacteria > Steroidobacterales > Woeseiaceae > Woeseia. The sequence goes on from CAZLNH010000141.1 coordinate 7,531, forward strand.
GCATGATGGCTGCTGCGATGGCTGACGTGGCGACGTCAAACCAACTGGATCTTGGCTCGGGCAAGCTTCACTCATTGCGAGATATCGCAGAGATAATCCGCGGACATCTCGAAACTGATGTCAAAGTAAAGTACGGTGCTGTCCCGGATCGCCCGAAAGAACCCGAGCGAATCGCAAATATTTCCTACACGTCAAAGCTTTTGTCTTGGCAGCCGCGGGTAGATATTTTAGAAGGATTGCGACGAACTATCGAGTGGTATAAATCTTCAACTTGAAACGTGTGTGCCGGACGGTGCAGCGAACGGGACAGGTTTTACCGTTTGATTCGGGGTCGTATGAGACATCAGTTGGCACTTAAGTGTGTTCGTTGATTTAAATCGCGCTTGGTCTATGGGGTCGGTGCATGTATCCCAAAGGTCAGGAATGTGCGGCCGGCCGCTATGGTAATTTGCTGCCGATCGTCAACGACATACGTTACAGGTGCTGCATTGACATAACCGCCGACGTTAATACGCAGTAACTCTTCTCCGCTAGTCGCATTGAGCGCGTACAGCGAGAAGTTATCACCGCTGAACACGATATTGCCGGCTGTAGCCAGGACACCGCCGGTTTTCCACATCAATCGGCGCGGCGGATTGTCGTATTGCCACACAATTCGGCCTGTCTGCGGGTCAATTGCTTTAAGCGATGCAACGAATGGTTCGTCACCGGCCATCAGTTGATGCATACTGCCTAGATAAAACTCACCGGGTTCATAAACTGGCTTGTTTCCTTGTTTGTAGACGATTCGGCCACCATCAATAGCGGCGACATAGAAAAGGCCGGTTTCCGGGCTGAAGGCCGGTGATTGCCAATTTGTGCCACCGTGCGGTGATGGCCAGGTAATTGTTCCTTCCGGCGTGGGTATGGCTTCGGCATTTCGCACAGGACGCCCCCTGGAGTCGATCTCTTTCGCCCAGTTTTGTCTAACGAATGGTTTTGCCAGCAGAAATTCTCCGGAAACACGATCCAGGGCGTAGAAGAAGCCATTACGATTAGCCGAAAGCAGTAGCGATCGTTTTCGTCCGTTCCATTCGGAGTCTACAAGTACCGGAATCTGGTTCGCCGCCCAATCGTGTAAGTCGTGTGGGGTAAACTGAAAATGCCAGACTTTGCGACCTGAATCGACATCGAGAGCTACGACGCTATTAGCAAATAAATTGTCGCCTAGCCTGTCATCTCCATAGTAAAGAGGGCTTGGATTTCCCGTACCCCAGTAGAGAAGATTCAGAGCCGGGTCGTAGCTGCCACTTAGCCACGCGCCAGCGCCGCCTCTCTTCCATGAATCGCCGCTCCACGTCTCACTGCCTTCTTCCCCCGGTGCCGGGATTGTGTAGAAACGCCAAATTCGCTCACCGGTCGTTGCATCATAGGCATCAAGGTGGCCCCGAATACCGAACTCACCGCCAGATACGCCGATGAGAACCAGGTTCTTTACTGTCAACGGAGCGGAAGTGATGGTGTAGCCGTTCGTATAGTCCGCGACAATACTGTCCCATACCAATTGGCCGGTGCCGGCGTCCAGCGCGATCAAATGTGCATCAATCGTCCCCCAGTACAATGTGGTACCGAGTATTGCCAAGCCACGATTGACCGTGCCGCAGCACAGTGGCAATTTATCCGGAACCGGTCTTCGGAATTCCCATAATAGTTCTCCGCTCGAAGCGTCAAGTGCCTGGACTGTACCCGGCGGTACAGTGATATACATGATGCCATCATTGACGATTGGAGATGCTTCGATCTGAGTGTCACTGCTGTCGGTTTGGTGCATCCAAAGGAGTTGCAGACTAGCGGCGTTGTTGGAATTGATCTGATCCAGGGTGCTGTATCGTTTACCGTCATAGTCACCCGAATAGGTTATCCAGTCGCTTGGGGAGCCTCTCCCGTTTAGCAGGCGGTCAGATGTTACCGGTTCTGTTTGTATGGCAGGTCGCTGGTGTTGCGCGGATTCATTGTCGTTTGCGAGTGTTCGAATGTATGCAACCACCTGCCATGCTTCCGTCTTACTCAGTCCTTGGCGCGTCATCGCGGTATCGGGTACGCCTCGTGTTATTGCCCGATATATCCACCAATCGGTATCACCGTGTTTCATGTTGGGCGAGTCTAGCGGTGGTGCAGATCCACCGGCACCGGAAGCGCCGTGACAGTTCGTACACATTTCGCGAAACATTTGACTGCCGCGATCAACATCTCCGGCGCTTGTGTGAATGTTTACTATACTACTGTAAGGATTCCGCGTTTCCACAAGACCTTTCAGGTAGTAGCCACTTCCGGGCACCAGCATTGGCAGCAATTCTGCCCAAGACAGATCATAAATCTTTCCATGGATCTGGAGGCCCAACAACTGACTGCGCCATTGCAGCGCAGGGACTGTCATTGCCATTACTGCAATACCAGTTATCGCGATTGCGCCAACCGCGACGACCCACTTGGTCTTTCGAATACGGTGTGTGGTTTTTATCTTGCGTTGCGCCACTAATTCTACCAATGATTGCCTATAGTATTTCTTGCTAATTTTCCCGAGATCTGCCGAGCGACACAATATGCGAAGGATTCTGAATTCCTTGATATAGCTTGTCAGTCGATTGTTAGTTCCGGTATTGGAAAGACTAGTTGCCCACCCCATTCTCGTACGAAAGACAATTGTCCCGTGATTTCATGTCGCAAATTCCACGGTAGTACTAATATGAAGTCGGGCCGGGTGTCTGATAGTCGGGTTGGGTCGTGAATGGGAATGTGGGTACCCGGGGTGTATGTACCCTGCTTATAAGGATTCCGGTCGACAGTATAATCGAGAAAATCAGTGCGGATGCCACAGTAATTAAGCAATGTGTTGCCTTTCCCGGGAGCGCCGTAGCCAACAATACATTTACCGGCCGCCTTTTGTTCAATCAGGAACGCAAGCAAGTCACGCTTGATCTTCTCAACCTGTCGGGTGAATGTAGTGTACGTATTGGGCGCGTTGATGCCCCAGTTTATCTCGCGTGCCCTCAACGATCGGGCAGAATTAGTGATCGGCTTGGTGAGATCGTCTGTGTGACAAGCAAATATTCGAAGTGATCCACCATGGGTTGGCAGCTCGTCAACGTCGTAAAGAGTCAGCCCCTGTGCGGCGAACACCTGGTCTACCGCGTACCATGAAAGGTAAGAAAAGTGCTCATGATAGATGGTATCAAACTGATTCTGATCCATCAGTTGCAGGAGGTGAGGGAATTCCATTGTCACGACGCCGCCCGGCTTGAGGAGTATCTTTATTCCCGCGACAAAATCGTTGATATCCGGCACATGGGCCAATACATTATTGCCCAGTACAAGGTCGGCTTGGCCAAACTTGGCGACCAGTTCGCTGGCTGAGGCCGCGCCGAGGAAGCGATTTTCAGTCCGAATGCCTTTCTTTATAGCTTCCCTGGCTACATTCGCGGCAGGCTCGATGCCCAGCACCGGAATGTCCATGGCCAGAAAATGCTGCAGCAAAGAGCCATCGTTGCTCG
>CAZLNH010000142.1:0-6533 GCA_964560775.1 uncultured Woeseiaceae bacterium
TACTGGAATCGACTTTACAGTCTCACTGATCTGCTGGGGCGGATCAACTGCATTTTGTGCTGCCCATCACAAATGCGGATTTTATTTGACCAAATACCAGCATGCTGGCGGTTTTTCACCGCAAATCATGCATCTGGACGACGCGGTAATATGCCTTAAGGGCGGCACGATGCAGGCAGGTATCGGGACTCGATGGAGCCGGTTTGGTGAACAGCCGTTCCACCGTCTGCCGGCATTAACTGGGTACCTGCCGGGGCCGGCCCGTACCCGCAACGCCAGTTCACTGTAGCGCCGCCGGTTGTCGGGATATACGGCGTGACGGACAAGGTGGTGCCGGAGATTGCCTGGTGCGCATCGTTGCCGAACAGGATATCGATACGGCCGTCGGTGATCGCTACAGACGCGACGTAACTGCCCTGCGTATCAGTGGGATTTGGCGACATGCCTGCGGCCTGTCGGTCGAGCGGCGCTACGCCGTCGTTCGTGAATGCGTCGACGATCGGCACCTTGGCGCCGCCCGCAAAACTCAAGGCTTCCGAGACCTGTGCCCGCACCGTGTAGGTCTGGTAAGCCGACACCGCCAGCGATGCCAGGATGCCGATGATCGCGACGACGATCATCAACTCAATCAGTGTAAAGCCGTGCTCTCGTTTCAACATTCTGTGCACCCGCTCCTCGATTGTGCATGGGACCAGGGGGGCCGGCGGCCCGCCCTGCGTGCCCGGCAGCAGGAAACGCCGGCTGCCGCCTGGTTTCGGGCGACCGCGCACGTGTCCGTTCTCTTCTGTTACAGGTTGAAGCAAACCATGTGCCAGATTCGCCCTGTGCATTCCAAACCTCTGTTTCACATCAGAATCTTGTCAAAATCCAGTGTCCATGCATGCGTTCCGGTTGTGTGGCCGGACCGGGGATTGTCACAAACTGACGCTTTTTGGCAGTGGGTACGCACGTCCTCAATCGATGCCGAGTTTCTTGATGCGATAGCGCAGTTGCCGGAAGGACAGACCCAATAGCTTGGCCGCCGCGGTCTTGTTGTAACGTGACTTTTCCAGTGCCTGCACGATCGCCTGCCGCTCGACATCCTGAATTCGGCCACCCAGGTCGGGTGCTGTCGGTGGCCCGGCATTATTATCGGCTGCCGACGGGTTCCGCACCTGCAGGTCGGCAGCCGTGATCCGGCCGGAGGTGGACAATGTTACGGCGCGCTCCAGCATGTTTTCCAGTTCCCGGACATTGCCCGGGAACGCATAGTTGACCAGCAGGTTCCGTGCACCGTCATCGAGCGCCTCCGGCGAACTGTCGAGTTTCTGGAGTAAGTGGCTGGCCAACAGCAGGACGTCGCTCCCGCGGTCGCGGAGTGCCGGCACACTGATTTCGATGACATTGATGCGATAAAACAGGTCTTCCCGGAACTGGCCGGTCCGGACCATGGCGGCGAGATTCTGGTGGGTCGCCGACAGCACGCGAACATTAACCGATTCCTCCCGGGCCGCGCCAACCGGTCTGACGGTCTGTTCCTGGATAACGCGCAGCAATTTGACCTGCATCGACAACGGCAGATCGGCAATCTCGTCCAGGAACAGCGTACCGCCCGATGCGCTCTGGATCAGCCCGGTCTTGTCAGCCACCGCACCGGTAAAGGCCCCCTTGCGATGGCCAAAAAACTCGCTTTCCATCAGTTCCGACGGTATCGCTCCGCAATTGACCGGCACGAACGGGCCGCTGCTCCGCGGGCCGCGATCGTGAATCAGCCGGGCAACGAGCTCCTTGCCGGTACCGGACTCGCCAGTGATATGCACAGGTGCCTGGCTGCGGGCAACACGCTCGATAAGGTCGCGCAGTTCGCGCATGGCGGGCGAGTCACCGAGCAGCCGCGTGCCGTGTTCGCGGGCCGGATCACCCAGCTTCAACGCGCTGGCAATAATGTTGCGCAGGTTGGTCAGGTCCAGCGGCTTCGAGATAAAGTCGAAGGCACCGAGTTTCAGTGCCTGCACCGCCGTTTCAACGTTACCGTGCGCCGTAATGACGGCAACAGGCACATCTGATGCCTTTGTCTGCATCCACCGGACCAGGTCAAGTCCGTCACCGTCAGGCAAACGCATGTCCGTCAGGCAGACATCAAACGTGCGACCGGACAACTCCTTCTTCGCGGATGTCACATCGCCAGCGACTACTGTTTCGATATCCATGCGTCCAAGGGTCAGGGCCAGGAGCTCACAGATATCCGGTTCATCATCAATGATCAGCGCAACAGGTTTACTCATTGGCGCTCTCTTCTGTCCCTGTCAGTCGGCCGACGATTGCCAACGGCCCGAGTCGGAAAAAACGATACGAAATATACTGCCGCCCCCTTCACGCGCCTGGTATACAAGCGTGGCGCGATTCAGTTCGCAAAGTTCCCGCGAAATATACAGTCCCAACCCGGTACCGCCCTTTCTGTCCGTGAAAAATGGCTCGAATATTTTATCAATAGTTGACGGGTCGACACCGTGACCGTGGTCAAGGACTTCAAGATACGGCCGATTGTTTCGTGCGACACGCCCGGCCCGCAATTCGACCATGATACCGCCGGTTTCGCTGGCATACTTGACCGCGTTGTCACACAGGTTCCAAAGCACCTGGCGCAAATGACTCGGGTCCATACGCACGGTCATGGCGGGCTCGACTTCCGCGACCGACAGCTCACCCTCCTGCAGTTCCAGCGTTCGCGTGAACTCCCGGGAAAAGTCAGTAAGCCATGGCTCGAGGCGCAGTTCCTCGGGCCGGCTCGAGTCGCGTCGCGACAATTGCAGCACATTGTCGATGATGTGGCTCACGCGTTCTGCGTGTGTGCGGATGATTTCCGTCAGGCGATGGTCTGCCTCTGTCAAGGCCGGAGACTCGGCAAGCAACTGGCCGGCATGGCTCATTGCGCCGACCGGGTTACGTATTTCATGGGCAATACTCGCGCTCAGGCGCCCGAGAGAAGCGAGCTTGGATTTCTGCACGCGCGCATTCATGAGACTGGTGTCCTCAAGAAAGACGAGTATCGGACCGCCCCGGCCGTCGCCCTTGCCAAGCGGCGCCAGATGTGCCGTCAGCCGTGCCGAGTTCTCGTCGCTGGCGAGAGTCAGTTCGGTGTGGGACGGATGCGCTTCATCCGAACGCCAGACAGCCACAAATCGGGCCAGGTCAGCGGACGCCTCCTCAAGGTGTATGCCGGGACCGGGCTCCTCAATTCCGAGTAGCGATGCGGCTGAGCTGTTGATCAGCCGGATGCGGTCCGCACCGTCGATGACGACGATGCTTTCACGCAGGTGCTGCACGATATACTGGTTAAGCTCGGAAAGGTTGGCGAGATCAATGCCACGCTGGTGCGCAAGCGCCTCGCTCGCCTGGATGCGGCGCGCCAGCGGGCGAGCCGCCATGGCAATGGCAAAAATGATCGCCCCGAGCACACCGGCAGCTGGATAATTGCCACTGTCGCTCGCACCGCCGAGCTGCGAAAACAGTTGCTCACCCAGTATCGCCAGTGTGGCCAATGCCGCGAAGAAAAGCGGTGCCTGCAACGGCAATACAAGGCTGCCGGCGCCGACAAACACAACGAGCAGGCCGCCAAGTCCGCTGCTGATCCCGCCGCTCGCGTGCATCAGGCAAATGACGGCGGCTATGTCGACCGTGATCTGGGCCATGACCTGCGGGCCGACGGATATCCAGCGCATGCGTATGGCAAGTCCGGAGACCACGGCGAACACGAGATAACCCGATGCGATTGCCGCGAACAGCGCCGGATAACGGTCACCGAAAAAGCGCGGTTCCCCGCCGGCGAAGAAAAGGATCAGGAGCATCAGCGCAACCAGCATGCGGAATACATTCAGCGTGCCCAGCGTGCGCCAGGTGACGTCAGACTCGTCGACAGCCATCGGCGCGCCAGCATTCTGCAATGCGTCCCTGTATGCGGCGCGTTCCATCATCTGATTCGGCGATTTCCTGGCATGCGGCATCCGAGAGTGGCCGATTGTAGTCGAATCAGGGCCCGGATATGGCAGGCGTCGATCACGATTGCACGGTCGCTCGCGCTATCCGCGTAAAACCCGGGACCCTGTCGCATGGCCGCCGACGCGCATTTTGCGTCTCGCGCGGCTTTGCTACAGAATACGCCGGGCATTTCCCCGGCCTGAACGCGGGCTCGACAGGCGCCGGCCAGGCGCTATATTTTTGGACGATAACAAACGCGATGAATCTGCACGAATACCAATCCAAGCAACTGTTTTCGGACTACGGTATCCCCGTTCCGGCCGGATACGCCGTCGATTCGGCGGACAAAGCCGTCGACGCCGCTGGCAAACTCGGTGGCGCGCTTTGGGTCGTCAAGGCCCAGGTCCATGCCGGTGGCCGCGGCAAGGCCGGCGGCGTCAAACTGGCACGTTCGCACGACGAGGTGCGCCAGTACGCGGACGCGATGCTCGGTACTCAACTGGTCACGCACCAGTCCGGGCCCGAGGGCCTGCCGGTCAACACCGTATATATAGAGTCCGGATCGGAAATCGACCGGGAGCTGTACCTGAGCATGCTGGTTGATCGCGAGGCGAAAAAGGTTGCCTTCATCGCGTCGGCCGCCGGCGGCGTCGATATCGAACAGGTAGCCGCCGATACGCCGGAACAGATCTTAAGCGTCGCCGTCGCGCCGGAAGCTGGCCTGATGGGCTACCAGGTACGCCAGCTCGCGTTCGGGCTGGAATTCGACAAGAAGCAAACGCGCCAGTTTGCTGACCTGCTCGAGCGCTTGTACCGGCTGTTTATCGAATGCGATGCGAGCCTGGTCGAGGTAAATCCACTGATCGTGACCAAAGCCGGCGACGTCCTGGCACTCGATGCCAAGATCAACATCGAAGACAACGCGCTGTTCCGGCAAAAGAAATTGACGGAACTGCGGGATGCGAGCCAGGAGGACGAGCGCGAGCGCGAGGCGGCCGAGCACGACCTGAATTACGTATCGCTGGATGGCGATATCGCCTGCATGGTGAACGGTGCCGGCCTTGCCATGGCGACGATGGACCTGATCAAGCTGCACGGCGGTGAACCCGCCAATTTTCTCGATGTCGGCGGGGGCGCAACCAGCGAGCGAGTGTCGACAGCCTTCAAGCTCATCCTTTCAAACGACAGCGTCAAGGCCATCCTGGTGAATATATTCGGCGGTATTGTGCGTTGCGACCTGATCGCCGAAGGCATTATCAGCGCCGTCAAGGAAGTCGGGGTCAACGTACCGGTCGTCGTGCGGCTCGAAGGCACCAATGTCGAGAAAGGCCGCGACCTGTTGGCAAAGAGCGGTCTCGACATCATTACGGCCGAGGACCTGACCGACGCCGCCAGGAAAGCCGTGGCCGCGGCGGGAGCGTCGTCATGAGCATACTCGTCGGCACGGACAGCAAGGTCCTGGTGCAGGGCATTACCGGCAACCAGGGGTCATTCCATACCGAGCAGTGCATAGCCTACGGCACGCAGATCGTCGGCGGCGTTACCCCGGGCCGTGGCGGTGAAGAGTGCCTCGGCGTCCCGGTTTTCAACACGATGCGCGATGCCGTTCGTCAAACAGGTGCTGATGTCAGCATGATCTACGTGCCCGCGCCGTTCGCCGCGGATGCAATCCTCGAAGCCGCGGATGCCGGCGTCGGTTTGATCGTCTGCATCACCGAAGGCATTCCGGTACTCGACATGGTTAAAGTCAAGGCGGCATTGCGGGACCATGATTGCCGCCTTATCGGGCCGAACTGCCCGGGCATCATCACGCCCGATGAATGCAAGATTGGCATCATGCCCGGATTCATTCACAAGCCGGGACGTATCGGCGTGATTTCACGATCCGGCACGCTGACCTATGAAGCGGTCTACCAGACGACCCAGAACGGTCTCGGGCAAAGCACCTGCGTCGGCATCGGCGGCGATCCGGTCCGGGGCATGGACTTCATCGATTGCCTTGCGCTGTTCCAGCAGGATGCGGAAACGGATGGCATTGTCATGGTCGGCGAAATCGGCGGCACCGATGAAGAAGCGGCGGCCGAGTTCATCCAGTCGGACGTCAGCAAGCCGGTCGTCGCCTACATCGCCGGCGTCACGGCGCCGCCCGGCAAGCGCATGGGCCATGCCGGCGCCATTATCGCCGGCGGCAAGGGCACCGCTGACGACAAGTTCAAGGCACTGGACAGGGCAGGTGTCGCCACGGTGCGCTCACCGGCGGAACTCGGCAGCAAAATGCTGGAACTGCTCGCTTAGGGGGAGACGCGACGGCGTCCGGGATCCGCACGGGTCATGAACAATTCAGTAACTCTCGCTCTCGCGCAACTCGACCTGGTGGTCGGCGACGTCGCGGTCAATACCGCGCGCATCATTGAGTACGCCGAGCGCGCGAGAGAGGAACTTGAGGCCGACATCGTGGCTTTTCCGGAATTGAGCGTGTCCGGATATCCGCCCGAGGACCTGCTGTTTCATTCCGGCCTGCGCCGCCGCGTCGAGGCGGCTGTCGAGAAAATTCGCACGTCCGTGCGCGGCATCGC
>CAZLNH010000143.1:0-10729 GCA_964560775.1 uncultured Woeseiaceae bacterium
GCGTCGAATAGCGCTAATTTGAACCTGTCACGGTCCAATTTGCAAGCCCCAAAACCACATTTTTGTATGGATACCCATGACTGATAACCATCTGAGCGACCTCAGATTCGATGAGCTCGATCTGCACGAAACCATGCGCGCGGGCATTCGCGATGCCGGCTTCGATCATTGCACGCCCATCCAGGCCAGCACGCTGCCGCTGGCGCTGAAGAACCACGACGTGGCCGGCCAGGCACAGACCGGGACCGGCAAGACGGCGGCCTTCCTGATTGCGCTGTACCAGCGGCTGCTGGCGTCACCCGAAACCGGCGACGGCCAGAAGCAGCCGCGCGCATTTATCCTCGCCCCAACGCGCGAACTCGCGGTGCAGATTTCCAACGACGCGGACCTGCTTGGCAAGCACACCGGTCTCGTGACCGGGCTGGCTTATGGCGGCACGGATTACGAAAAGCAGCGCGCCCACATCCAGAATGGCATCGACATTCTGATCGGCACGCCGGGCCGCATCATCGATTACTACAAGCAGGGCGTGTTCAAGCTTGACCAGGTACAAGTAGCGGTACTCGACGAGGCCGATCGCATGTTCGACCTCGGATTCATCAAGGACATCCGTTACCTGCTGCGGCGTCTCCCGCCGCCCGACCAGCGGCTGAACATGCTGTTCTCGGCAACGCTGTCACAGCGTGTGATGGAACTCGCCTACGAACACATGAACGAGCCGGACCTGATACGCATCGAACCGGACAAGATCACGGCGGACCGCGTGCGCCAGGCGATCTTTTTTCCGTCCAACAAGGAAAAAATCCCGCTGCTCGTCGGCCTGATCCAGGAAATGGGCGCAGGTCGCATCATGGTGTTCGTCAATACGAAGCGCGAGGCCGAGCGTGTGCAGGCCTGGCTCACGGCAAATGGCATTGATGCGCGCGCCATATCCGGTGACGTACCGCAGAAGCAGCGGCTCAAGATGCTGCTGCAATTCCAGTCCGGCGAATTGCCGGTCCTGATTGGCACCGATGTAGCGTCGCGCGGCCTGCACATTCCCGATGTGCAGTACGTCATCAACTACGACTTGCCAAACGACCGTGAAGACTATGTGCACCGCATCGGCCGAACCGCGCGCGCAGGTGCTGCCGGCGATGCGATCAGTTTCGGCTGCGAAACCTACGTCATGTCGCTGCCGGACATCGAAGGATTCATCGGCCACAAGATCCCGGTGGCCGAATTTGATCCGGCGCTGCTGCCGGACCTGAAAAAGCCGGCGGCCCGGCCGCGCAAGAAGTCGCAGGGCGGACGCCCGCCGCGGCGTGCCGGGGGCCGCTCGAGCAACCGCTGAAGGCCCCGCGCCTACCGGCGTAATTCAGACGCCGCTTTTGACAGGCCCCAGCAGCCCCGGCTTCAGGTCAGCAACGCGCTCGATACCGGTAAACCGCTCACTGGAACGGACTGGCCGGGTCGAGTCCGGCCGCGTCACCGCGAGGAGCTTGTCGAGCCCGAAGAGCGCGGCACTGGCAAGCACCGGCTCTGAATCATCGACAAACAACGTGCGCGCCGGATTGAATGATTCCCGTTGCTGCAGCGCCTGCCAGAACCCCTGGTGTTCCTTTGCATAGCCGAATTCGTGCGAGCTGTAGATGCAGTCGAAGTAGCGCGTAATCCCGGTTACCTCGCTTTTCACGTCCAGCGTATCCGGATGCGAATTCGTTACCAGCAGGAGCCGCACCCCGCTGCCGGATAGTGCCTCCAGCAGCTCGCGTGCGCCGGGCAGCCAGTCGATGCGATGATGCTCGTCGCGATGCAGTGCAAGGACGTCGATGCCGAGATGCTCGCTCCAGTGGTCGAGGCAGTACCAGTCCAGCTGTCCCTGCAGGCGGCGGTAGTGCCCGTACAGTTCGTCGCGCGCAGCGCTGTGGGCTATGCCCCGGTTCACCGCATATGCGCTCGGGATGTGGTGCAGCCACATGTAATTGTCGAAGGCGAGATCGAGCAGCGTCCCGTCCATATCGAACATCAATGTGTCACACTGGTCCAGCAGCTTGTCGACTTGCAGTTTGGCCATTGTTACCGGTCGCACTTCACGATTCACGAGCTTGCTTTATACTGCCGCTCCTCTTAACTCGCAAACGGCCTCCTGTCCTGATGAACCCTGAAAATCTCGTCGAACCCGTCACCGAACTCGCGCAGCGCGCGGGCGAGGCAATATTAAGTGTGTACCGGACCGACTTCACGGTCAGCCACAAGGGCGACGATTCGCCGCTGACAAAGGCGGATCTCGCCGCGCACCGCATCATTACCGAGGGCCTGCGCGCGCTGACGCCGGACCTGCCGATGATTTCGGAGGAAAGCGGCCTGCCCGATTTCCACGAGCGGCAGCAATGGTCGCGCTACTGGCTCATTGATCCGCTCGACGGCACCAAGGAATTCGTCAGCCGCAACGACGAGTTCACGGTCAATATTGCACTGATAGACAACCATCGCCCGGTCCTCGGTGTCGTGCACGTGCCGGTGCTGGCACTGACCTACACGGGCTGCGAGGGGGCGGGCGCGGCCCTGCGGCGTAACGGCGGAGCGCCCGAACCGATACAGGTAGCCGCGTCGACCGCCGCGCCGCCGCGGGTCGTTGGCAGCCGCTCCCACCGCGGCCACAGCCTCGATGCCTTCCTCGACGAGCTGGGCGAACATTTGCTGCTGCCGATGGGCAGCTCACTCAAGTTTTGCCGGATTGCCGAGGGCGCGGCCGACCTGTACCCGCGCTTCGGGCCGACCTCCGAATGGGATACCGGCGCGGCCCAGGCCGTCGTCGAGCAGGCCGGCGGCAAGGTCCTGACGATGGACGGCACACCGTTGCAGTACAATTCGAAGGACGACATACTGAACGGGCACTTTCTGGTCTACGGTCCGGCCGACCGCGACTGGACCGGCATGGCGGCCAGGGCGCAGGGCGGCACGGCCTGAGCTATTATCCGGAAAGGTGCCGGGGCCCGTTACGACTCATCAAGCCGAACCCATTAAACTGAACAATGGACGACAAGGTCGATACTGAATGCTTTCGCAATTACGCCAGGCTGCGTGAGCTGCGCATCAGCCATCGCGACCTTGATGACACTATCGACCGGCTGTCGCACGACCCGCTGGTCGACCAGTTGCGCATCCGCCGCCTGAAAAAACGGCGCCTGATACTGAAAGACATGATCACACGTCTTGAGAGCGACATTATTCCTGACCTGGACGCGTGACCCCCGGAGTATTCATGAACGCTTGGCTTCGGTGGTGAAGGCGGGGGCGTACCCCGCGGCACACCTCCGCCCCGACCTCCGTGCCAATCATGCGCTGTCCGCGTGCAGCGCATCGATACAGTGCGGGCAAGACACGCCCTCGCGATAGTCGGCGGACGCTAGATCTTCGCTGGACAGCGGACGACGGCAGGCATGGCATTGCTCGTAACCGCCTTCCGCCAGATCCCGATCCACTGCGACGCGTGTATCGAACACGAAGCACTCGCCGCGCCATCGATTGTTCTCGCCCCGGACCTGTTCGAGATAGTTAAGTATGCCGCCCTCGAGCTGGTTGACGTTCGAAAAGCCCATCTCCTGCAACAGCGCACTCGCCTTTTCGCAGCGAATGCCGCCTGTACAGTACATTGCGATTGGCCGGTCGCGAGCTTCATCTGCAAGTCTATCGGCGAACGCCGGAAATTGGCGGAAGCTGTCGGTGCCCGGGTCCAGCGCCGCCGGAAAGGTACCGACGTCGATCTCATAGTGATTGCGCGTGTCGATCAGCAACGTGCCGGGATCATCGATCAGCGTATTCCACTCCGCCGGCGGCACGTGCCTGCCAGTGCGGTTCTGCGGCCGGATGTCCGGCCGGCCCAACGTTACGATCTCGCGCTTGACGCGGACTTTCATGCGCTTGAACGGCGGCGATTCCGCCTGGGTCCAGCGTGCTTCGACCGGCGATGGCAGGTCCAGCGCCTTTTTTATCCACGCAAAGACCGACTCGATAGCCGGCTTGCTGCCGGCAAGCGTGCCGTTGATACCCTCGCTGGCCACCAGTATCGTGCCGAGCAGCCCTTCCACGGCACACAGGTCTTCGAGACCGGCCTGCACGGCTTCCGGCGTTTCAATATCGATAAAGCGGTAAAAGGACGCAACGTGCAAAGGCATCACGAATTGAGCAACTCCGTTTCCAGCGACGTCAGCGACAGGATGCTGTGGCGGATTTCCTCACCAAGCACCAGCCGCGCGTCCTCACCGATGCGCGTGATGTCGTGGTCAAACTCGAGCTTGCCATTGTCGTTGCGGCGCAGGACATTCTGCTCGCGCAGCTGTGCGATAAAATCGCGAAACAGCGCCTTGTCGAAGAAGTCAGGCGAGTGCAGGCCGTAAATCATCGCCAGTCGCTGCGCGCTCTGCTGGCACAATGATTCGAGCGTCGCGCGCGACAGCGTGCCCGAGCCGTTCTTGACCAGCAGCGAGATAACCAGGTAATAGCGCTGCAACGTCGGCACCATCGTCTGGCCCAGCATCAGCAACTGGAAAGCCTTGCCGGAACCCGCCGGCGGGCGAATCAGCATTTTCTCATCGTTGCCCTTCGTCAGGAGCTCGAGATCGAGCAGCGCGTCGATCGCGGCAACCGTTATGTCGTCGATCTGTTCGAATTCCCATTTGAGCGTCAGTTCCTTGCGGATAAACGGATAGATCAGCCGTACGAGCCGCTGCAGTTCGCCCTGCGCGAGGCGTCGTCCCTGTATAAAACAGCAGGCAATGGCGGCAGGTATCGCGAACAGGTGCTGCACGTTGTTCCGGAAATACGTCATCAGTACGGCTTGCGGCTCCGCCATGCTGACGACGTCGCCAAGCGGATACGTCGTGCGGCTGATAACTTTGAGCTTTTCGCCGTGCCGGATAATCTGCTGCGGTGTCCAGTCCGGAATCGTGACCGAATCGGAATAGCGAAATCGCGACAGCAGGTCCATCGACAACTGCAATTGCCGCTCGAGTTCCAGGGCGCCCATCGTCTGCTTCGGCGTGGCAAGCAGCGTCGACGCCAGCAGGCTGATCGGCGTCACGGCGGCAGCTGCATTGATGCCGATCATGATCTCCGTGCCAAGATCATCGATGACGTCGCCGATCCACGCCGGCCGTTCCTCACCCATCGGCGTCTCGAAGCGCCATCCGGCACGCTTACGGTCCAGCAGATTTTCTATGTCGATCGGCTCGCCGATATTGACGTACACCTTGCCGAAATTATCGCGCAGCGACCGGACGCTGTTGATAAGACCGAACAGTGATTCCTTTTTCTTCGTGGCGCCGCCGAGCTCGCTGATGAAGGAATCACCCTCGATCAGCTTCTCGTAGCCGAAACAGACCGGCACGAATGCAATCGGCCGCCGCGGATTCGACAGGTAGGAATTGACCGTCATCGCCAGCATGCCCGCTTTCGGCGTCAGCAACCGCCCGGTGCGGCTGCGCCCGCCTTCGACGAAATACTCGATGGCATGCCCGCGTATCAGGATCTGGTGCAGGTAGGCGTTGAACACGGCTGCATACAGCCGGTTTCCCTTGAACGTCCGGCGCAGGAAGAATGCGCCGCCACGCCGCAGTATCGCGCCAACCACCGGCAAATTGAGATTAATGCCGGCGGCGACATGCGGCAGGCTCAGGCCCTGGTGGTACACGACGTAGCCGAGCAGCAGGTAATCGAAGTGGCTGCGATGACAGGGTACGTAGACAATTTCCTTGTCACCGGCGAGTTCATGCAGGCGCTCGGCATGCTGCAGCTCAATGCCATCGTAAATGCGATTCCATAGCCAGCCCAGGAACCGCTCGATGACGCGAACCGTCGGATACGAGATGTGCGCGGCGATTTCCTGCGCATACTTGCGCGCCATTCGTTTTTCCTGCTCGACGCCGGCGGGCTCATCACCGGCTTCGGCAGCGATGACGCGTTGCACCGTCAGGTCGCGGAGGACTACATTGACCAGCGTGCGGCGATGCGAAAGATCGGGTCCGACCGTTGCAGTACGGCGCTGCCGGAAATGCACCCGCAGGATGCGCGATACCTTGCGCCAGGCAACCGCGGCATCCGGAGCGTCGGACATGATACTCGCCAGCGCCAGCGGCTCGCTGTATCGCAGCAACGTATTCCGGCCCTGCAGGACTGTGGCCAACAGTTTTCGGGTACGGCCGGCGACGTCCCAGGTCTCGGAGAACAACAGGTGCAGCCACGAGCGCTCCTTGTCGGGCGAGCGGCCCCAGTAAATGGCAACGGGCACGAGTAATAGAGGCTCACCGCTGGCAGCGACGCCGGCCTCGACGATACGCTTCAAGCGCGATGAACCGCTTTTCCGCAGACGCCGGAAGATAAACCCCTGCCTCGGCCTCAGCACGACGACGCGACTGTTCTCGCGCAACCCGGCGAACTGCAGCGGCTCTGAAGGTGACGGCAAGCCATGCAGGCGGCATTGACGTTCAAGCGCAAGAAGGTCTGCCAGTCCGCCGGTTTCCAGGACGTAACAGACGTCACCCTTGCAGTCGGCAAGAAGTTTCTTCGGCTCTTCCGGCTGCACGACCGGCCGCGCCCACGTCGCGAAGATCTTGCCGGCCAGCCAGTACAGCGGGCGGGATATGGCTCGGGCGATATTCATGGGCGGCCAATCTTACAGAAAAGCCGCTGTGCCCGTACGCAATGGCAAGGATGCGGCATGCGCGGCGGCCAGGCGTCGCGGCCGAAGCCCCGGCGCGGCAAGGCGGCGCTCAGGGGTCCTGCTCGTCCGGTGGTTGCTCTGCGTCCCGAAGCGCCTCGTCCAGCCGCTCCTTCTGCTCCATGACTTTCTTCTCAACCTCTTCGGCCTTGTCAATGGTGCCGGTAAGGTCATCGAAGACTTCGCTCTCGCGCGGCGGTTCGTCATCGCTGCAGCCGGCGAGCAGGAACACCAGCGTCATTAGTACGACTTTCACAAGCACCCCCTTGCCTCTCGGCTCAATCGGCCGCGGCAACGCGGCGTACAAACCGTTCCAGGTAATCGTTGATCTCATCGATGCTGTCGGTCAAACGATGATCACTGTCGAGCACATGCAGTGTCGCACACGCCGCGCGCGCAAAACGGATACTGTTGTCGACCGGTACAACGTCGTCGCGCCAGCCGTGCACGATGGTAACCGGCATCCCCGCCGGCAGCGGTGCCAGCGTTTCGAATCCGGGCATGTAGTAGGCCGGCGCCAGCACGAACAGGCCCGCGGCGTTCACGCTGTGCGCGGCGGCGGTCGCCACGTACCCGCCCATGCTCGAACCGACCAGAATCAGAGGCTCGGCTACGTCCGCGCAGGCCTCCTGCAATTTGTGTACGCGCTCCCCGGGGTCGGCAATGCCCTGGTAATCGATGCTTTCCACACGGCAACTTAAGGCTCGCACCCGCTCCGCCATGCTCTTGATCTTGGTGCCCCAGGGACCGCTTTCCTGCCCGTGGGAAAAATAGACGGCCGGCATCGTCATATCCGCTTCCTTTCATTCGCTGCCACGGGCCATGATACCCGTCCCGGCGGCGCCTTTGACAGGACGCCTATGTTTCATCCCAGGCCGCCGACGGTTTCCATAACAGCTCATCCAGGTCTGGCTGCCATCGGTAGTGCGCCATGCTGACGCGGCCCGCGACCAGCGCAATGCCTTCAGCTGCCAGGCGGTCCTTTTGCCGCCGCCAGCTGTCACTGTCCGCATCGAAGGCCAGCCGCCCGGACGCGGTAATGACACGATGCCACGGCACGTCATGTCCATCCGGCAACTGCCGCAGCGCGGCGCCTACCTGCCGTGCGCCGCGCGGAATGCCGGCGAGTTCAGCAACCTGCCCGTAGCTCGCTACCCGGCCAGGCGGAATGTCGCGAACCGTGGCGATGATGCGCGCAGCGCGATCCGCCGCATGCAATTTCTGGCCAGCCTCAGTCACGGTTACTTGCCACCTGCCATCGTCAGCCGTGCCCGGATTTCGTGGCGTGCCTCCCGCAGGATGCTGTCGCGGTCGAGACTGTCCAGTATCTCCCTGACAACGTGCTTCGGGCCGCCTTCACCCCACGACTTGCCCCGGGACAGGTACTCGGCCGCCACCCGGCCAACGACGTAGGTGCTGTACCAGGCAATCGCGCCCTGCGCGCCGGCCGTGAGGACGGTGGACAGCCCAAGTGTCCCCGCTTTCAGTGCACTGGCGACGAAATGCATCGCCCACACGGTACCCATCAGTGCCGCTGCTTCTGCCACGATTACGGACACGAGTGATCCGGCTTCGCGGCGCGACAACGGCAGGTCGTAGACACGCGACAGGTGCACGACCATGCTGACGTCGATGAACGCGGCCGCGAACAGGTCCGCCACCGGCACCGGGTTGAACGCAACGGCGATGCCTTTGGCGACACAGTAATTGCGCATCAAACGGTCACCGATCTCCTGCCGCGCCTTGAGAATACGGCGCCCGACCTGGTCGCTTAAGTCAGCGGCAAACAAGCTCGCATTGAGCGCGGCAAGCGTCTTGCCTTCCGCTTCAATGATGTCCCACAACCGGAGCCGCAGCGCATCGATCTCAGGCGCACGCGGCCGCGAATAGCTGCGCTCTGTACCGTCAGCACCAACCTCGACGATCGTTTGCGGCCGCGGCTCCGCCGCCGCGGCGATGACCTGCGCCGCGGGCACGAGCCCGTCGAGTTTTTGGCGCAGCGACACGAGCAACGACGCGCATTCATCAGCGGTGTAAAGATCGCTCTTGTTCAGGACCACCAGCAGCGGCCGCCCGGCCTGCACCAGCGTGCGCACCGCTTCGCGCTCGGTTTCGGTGATGTCACCGTCGACAACAAACAGGACGAGATCCGCCCGATGCGCGACCTCGCGCGCCAGGCGCTCGCGGTCTTCACCGCCCGCCTCGTCCAGTCCCGGCGTATCGATCAGGAAAACACCGCCTGCCTCGATTTCGCTCCACGGCTCCATTGCAGAATGGCGGGTCTCACCGTGCAGCGGACTGACGGTAAAACGCTGCTCGCCAACCAGCGCGTTCAGCAACGACGACTTGCCGGTGCTGACACGGCCAACAGCAGCAATATGCAGGTGACCGTGTTCGAGCTTCTCGAGCATTCCGGCAACCGACTTGTAATCCGCCGCGAGCGATTCGCGAATGCCGGGCGGCAAACGAGGATCGTCAATCAGTTCCGTCAGCGACTCGCGCGCCAGCGTCAGGTGCCGCGAGCCGCCGTCAGTCGTTGCGCTGCTCTCGACGCTCTTCGAGCGCCATCCTGGCCACTTGCTGAACACCCTCTTCAATATGCTCACTGATGCTGTCCTCGAACTCGCTCGCCGCTTTTTCCGGCTCGAGCGCGCCATGCTTTTCAAGCGTCAGCACCAGGCTGCGGCCGAGCGCGTCGAAAATCAGGCCATAGGCTACCGCATGCACCAGACCGCCGGCGACCGTGCCCAGCCCGGGAAACGCCTTCAGGCCATTGCCGGCGACGGCCAGTGTCAGCGGCAGCGTGCGGCCGACGCGGCTCTGGCTCAGGCTCAGGAACTCCTCGATGTCGAGATCGCGCGGCTGGGCGCCGTACAGCCGGCACAGCGCGCGCGTCATCGTCGTGCCAATGTAGCCTTGGATCAGCACGTCGGTGCCGGGACTGATGGCGGCCATGGCGCCGATGACGGCATTGCGCGTCGCGGTGCGAATGATCTGTTGCGAGCGTTGGGCGCGATAGCGCGCCTCCGCCGCGTCGAGCTTTTCGGCCGCGAGGTGGAACACGGCCCGGTCGCGACGTTGATCCAGCGTCTCGCGGTCACGCTGCAACAACCGGTTGATTGCTACGGCCAGTACACCGACATCCGCGGCACGCGTGCGGCGGCGCACCGTTTCAGTACCGTCGGCGCTGCGCTCGATCAGCTCCTGTTCGCCCCCGGCGGACACTGCGACCACCTGGTCGCGTGACCAGTCGCCACCCAGCGCCTGAACGTGTTCCAGCAGCCGCTCCATCAACAATGCCTGCTCGGCGGCGTCATAGCGGTCCGACTTGTTCAGCACCAGCACCAGTGGTTTACCAAGTGCCAGCAATCGTTCCAGCGCCGTTCTCTCGGCACGCGTCAGGTCTCCGTCGCAGACGAACAATACGACGTGCGCGCGGCGCGCTTCCTGTTCGGCAACCCGGTCCAGGCCTGTATCAATCCCGGCGGTGCCTGGCACATCGGTCAGCAGCACCTCGACGCCATTGTCGTTCTGCCATCGAAAATGACGTATATCGAGTGTCGAGCCGCCGACCGCACTGATGGCAACATCGGCGGCCGGCACCAGTGCCTTGAGCAATGAACTCTTGCCGGTGCTGATTTCCCCAAAGAAGCACAGGTGCACTGAACCGGTCTGCTGGCGTTCGGCCAGCATGCGGAGCTCCTCATCCGCCGCACCGGTTTCTACACCGGCTTCATCGGCGGCGCGAAGGCGCGCTTCGATCTCGTCACGAGTCAGCGGCCGGCTCGCCTGCTCTTTTCGCTTCGCGGGCTTGCGGCGCACGAGCAGCCGCACCACCAGCCAGGCGGCAGCCAGCAGCAAGGCAGCCATGCCTGCTACGTACCCGTAGCGCAGCAGCGGGGGTCCTTCGAGCAGCCGGTCCCATACGTTCAGCGCCGACTCGGTAACAAAGAGTAATGCGCCAATCGCGATGACGAACAGCAGCGCGATCAGCACGCCGATGCTCACGCGGATGAAGCGGTCGAGTTT
>CAZLNH010000144.1:0-15037 GCA_964560775.1 uncultured Woeseiaceae bacterium
CGGCGATCGCCTCGCGAAGCACGTTCTGCACCTGCCGGTACAGCGGCTGGCGGCTCGTATTATCCAGTTTGCGCAGTCGTTCGGTGATCGCTGTCACGGCTCAGGCCTCGATAACACGATACGGTATATAACCACTATAATACCTCTAGCCGCGGATGACTACCAGACTTCGAAGCAAACACGCCATTTTCCGCGGGGTTTGGTCGCGGTGACGACGAAATATACAGCAAAGCTGGCAATTGGGCTACATTGGTATTATATTATCGCGAAAGTGGTACTGACCACTGGGTATAGACAGCAGCGCGGGTGCGGGGAGCATCCATCGTCAGGGGGTAGCAATCATGTACGTAAAACGATCCAGCGTCATCGGCACCGCGGTGGCGATCGCGCTATACGCAAACAACGATCCACTCCACGCGCAGCAGAATGTCGCGGACGGCCCCGTCGAGGAAGTCGTCGTGACCGGCATACGCCGCAGCATCGAGGACTCACTGCTGGCGAAGCAGATGTCGGATGCCGTCACCGACGTGATCTCGGCCGAGGACGTCGGCAAGTTCCCCGACAAGAACCTCGCCGAGGCGCTGCAGCGCGTGCCGGGTGTCGTAATCAACCGTGAATTCGGCGAGGGCGAGCGTGTCAGCATTCGCGGCACGGCGCCGAACCTGACACGTACTCTGTTGAACGGGCATGCACTGGCGACGGCCGACTGGTTCATTCTCGACCAGCTCAATACCACGCGCACGTTCAATTACCTGATGCTGCCGTCCGATATCATCGGCCAGGTACAGGTTTACAAAAGTTCGCAGGCGAACCTCGAGGAAGGCGGAATAGGCGGTGTTGTCAACGTGAAAACCCGCAATCCGCTGGACCTCGATGCATTCGAAAGTTACGTGACCGTGCAGGCGGCGTATTCAGAATTATCCGAGGAAACTGATCCGCAACTCTCCGGCCTGCTCAGCTGGAAAAATTCCGACGAGACGCTGGGCATCATGGGCGCGATCGTGCGACAGGAGCGCAACATCCGGCGCGACGGCGTCGAGGTGCTCGGCTACTTCACCGCCGACGCGGACCCGGGCCCCGATGTGCAGGACGTACTGGCGCCGTCACTGATCGGCTCTGCATTGTTCGAACAGGAGCGCGTGCGCACCGGTGGCAATTTTGCCGTGCAGTTTCGTCCGAGCGACACGCTCGAATTCAACCTGACCGGCCTCTACTCTGAATTCACTGCCGACAATATCAACCAGAATTACCTGACCTGGGGCATACGCGCCATTGGCAATGGCGGCGAGCTGTCCAATGCCGTGATAGAGGACGGCACGGCCGTCGCCGGCACGATCAGCTCGCTCAACGGCGGCACCGAGGATTTCGGCGTTGTCTATGACGCAATCCAGCGCGACGCGACGGCAGAAACCACCAACATCGACCTGTTGACGACGCTGGATATCAACGACGACTGGTCCGGCAGTCTGCGTATCGGGTACACCGATGCGATCGGCAACACGGACGACCAGCCATTCGTCGAGTTCGGTTCGCCTGCCTCCTTCGATTACGATTTGCGCGGCTCGGCCCCGCAGGTGAGTTTCAACAACGTCGATCCGGAGAACCCGGATGACATGATCTTCATCTTCAGTTCCCTGCACGAGATCCTGAACGACGACTCGGAGACTTACATTTACGCCGACGGTTCCCGGCAGCTCGACGGCGGCGGCTGGATCGACTCGATCGACTTCGGCTTGAAAACCACGCAACACGAGCGCGACCTCGTATTCAACGCGACAACGTATGGCGGCTTCCACGTCCCGATCAATACGACGCCAGCCAGCGAATTCGCCGGTCCGTTGACACCGTCGGACTTCCTGGGCGAATTCGCCGCCCCCGGCACTCTCGACAGCTACTGGCAAATCGACGCCGACGCCACGCGCAGCCTGTTGTTCGACAATCTCGAAGGCACCAGCCGGATTCTCTATCCGCAGCAGAGCTTTTCGGTCGACGAGGACACGCTGGGCGGCTACGTCATGGCAAACATCGCGGCTGATAATTGGCGCGGCAATTTCGGCGTGCGCGTCGTTGAGACCGAGCAGACATCCCGCGGCAACGTCTCGAGCCCGCAGGGCCAGGTTACAAATGCGTTTGGCAACTACGACCCGGTGTCTGTGACCCGTACGTATACCGATGTACTGCCGAGCTTCAACCTGGTCTACGAGGGCGCCAATGACACGCTGTACCGCTTCGCCGCGGCACGCGTCATGACGCGGCCCGACTTCACCGACATCACACCGCGCGCGAGCCTGAATCCCGGTGCACTGACCGGCACCAGCGGCAATCCCGATCTCGACCCGTATCGCGCCAACCAGGCCGAATTCAGCATGGAATGGTACGGGCCGCGGCAGCGCGCCGCAGCCGTCGCCGTGTTCTACAAGGACATTGCGTCATTCATTACTGACAACCCTGTGGACCGTGTCCTGCAATTGAGCGCACAGAGTCCGCCTAATGCCGCGTGCACGCCGGATGCATCGGACCCTAACCTGTTCAACTGTCCTTTCACGATCAACGAGCGCACGAACGGCGAGGGTGGCCGGGTATTTGGTGCGGAGATCGCCGGGACCTGGTCCTTCGACAACGGCTTCGGCGTGCAGGGCAACTACACTTATGCGGACTCCGAAGGCGACAACGGCGACCCGTTGCCGGGTGCGTCCGAACATCAGTTCAACATCGCGGGTTTCTACGAAGACCAGCGGATCAGCGCGCGGCTGGCATACACCTACCGGTCGGAATTCTTCGTCACCTTCGATCGATCGACACAACTCGATCAGGAAGACCTTGAGTCCCTTGACGCCTCCGTACAGTACACCATCAACGACAACTGGGCGGTGACGTTCGACGCGGTCAACCTGACAAATCACGAGATCCGGCAGACCGCCGGCTCGGACCTGAGGCCGCGCGCCGTGTACGACAACGGCCGTATCTTCTGGTTTGGTGTCAGGATGAACTATTGACCGACGGCGCCGGATGAGCGGTCGTATGCCGCAAGCAGCGCCTTGAGCGGGCCGACATGCGGCGCGAGCTGCGCGGCGAAGTGCCGGTGCCGCCCGATGGCGCGCGGGCTGACCGGCCTGGCCACATCGCGGTAGCTGGGCGTTGCCGCATAGCGCCGGGTTTCATGGAAGTCGAGGCAGGCTTGCTCCGGTTTCAGCCCCAGGTAGGCCAGAATGCGTTCTGTCTCCCGTTCGTGGTCGTCGACGAATGACTCGTAACACACCTCGAGGACGCGTGGTTCCATCTGCGACTGATAAAAGCCGTGCAAGCGTTCCATCAGCGACAGGTGGTGAACGATATCGTCCACCGAATAGGCGCAATGAAACCCATGATTGAGCTTGTTGGCGAACATCGATACGAGCACGTCGAGCGGATGGCGGCTGAGGGCAATGACCGGCGCATCGGGAAACGCCATGCGAATGAGCGGCAGGTACAATTCGTTCCACGGCATCTTGTCGGTGAAGTACACCGCGTCCACCGACAACCCGCATTCGCCCGCGCGCGCAAAATAATAGTCACGAAACATCGTGCCGACATGCCGCAGGTCGCCGGTACCTGTCCACGCGAGATTGCCCGGGAACGCACCGTACGGCACGAGCTTTTCGGACAGCTCGCGCAGGTCGCCGATGAACGGCAGCTCACCGCCGGGACGAATGGCCGAATGCGACCCCAACACCTGTTCGATCAATGTCGTACCGGAGCGCGGGGCACCAACAATGAACAGCGGCTGGGCGACGTCGGGCCGTCGGGCCGCCACGGGCAGCGTGGCGATCGTCCGCGCGGTAAACGTTTCCTCGAGCGCCGCGAAAAAACGTTCGACGGCGTCCCGGTCGTAGGACGGCACGGTCTTTCGGAGCGCCGCATTGCCGGCGACATAATCGCCCCAGGCCTCGGCGTGCCGCCCCGCCCGCTCACGCAGCCGGCCACGTTCGAGCAACGCGTCGCCATTCATGTCAGTGCTATCGCCTATTGTGGCGAGCGCACCCTCGATGTCACCCTGCCCAGCCAGCAGCCCTGCGCGAAGCAGGGTGAACTGTCCGGGCGCGGCGGCTTCGGCCGCGGCAAGTCGTTCGCCGGCGAGCGCGGGTTCGCCGCGCAATTCGGCAAGCCTCGCCCAATGCGCGCGCAGCGTCGCGTCGTGCGGCGCGCGGCGGCATGCATCGCGATAGACGGCATCAGCGTCATCGACGCGGCCTTGCTCGATGAGGCTTCGCGCGAGGCCCGACAATGCGGCGACGTCGCTGTCATCAAGCTCGAGCGCCCGCCGAAATTGCCATTCACCGGCAACGAACCGGTTTTTTTCCGACAGCACAACGCCCATACGCACATGGATGCCCGCGGCTTCCGGGCAATAGCGCAGCGCCTGGCGCAACAGGACCTCTGCCTTGTCAAGCCGCCGGTGATTAACGAACATGTCTGCCAGCGTCTCGTACGCCCACACCGATCCGGGATGCGCGCGCAGCAGCCGCGCCAGTACCTCGGCCATCCGTGCCGGCTCGTTGCGCTGTGCGTGGGCGCGCGCGCAAAGTTCCAGTGCACTGGCGTCGGCCTCGTGCGTTTCGAGATACTCGAGCGCGGCCGACAGTGCGCGGTCAGGGTCGTGTTGTTCAAGCGCCTCGAAACCGGACGCGATCTGGGGATCCATGCTATGCCTGATGATGCAGGATGGTGATGATTATGCGATGCCTCGTTATCGGGTGTACAGCCGCGTGGCTGGCGGCGTGCGGTTCGCCCGATGTTGTCCGGCGCGATACGGCACCGGCCGATTCGGTGCCGTCCGTGCTCCCCGCGCCGTACTTCACGCGACGCGACAGCGGGAATATCCGATTCGGTGAGCGCATCGTTGTAGACCTGCCGCGCGGCATGGCGGCGGATAGCACGACGCACTGGTTCGTGGAGCGCGTGACCCGGGACTTTCAGACAGACGTCCGTGTGCAGTCCGGGGCCGGCGCCGAGGCCGCCATAACGCTCGAACAGGTCACGCGCGAGGCGCTTGGCACGTTGCTCGCCGCGCACTCGAGCATCGACGAGCCCGCCGTCTGGCGCGACGGTGCCTACGTTCTCGACGCGCGCGGCGACCGCGTGACGATCTCGGCAGCCGATGATTCCGGCATCTTTTACGGTCTGACGACTCTCTGGCAACTGTTATACCTGGCCGATGATGCTTTGCTCATGCCACGCATGTATGTCGCCGACACGCCGCGTTTTGCCTGGCGGGGCCTGATGCTCGATTCGGCGCGGCACATACAATCGCCCGCATTCATTCAGCATTACATCGACTGGATGGCGCTGCACAAACTGAACGTACTGCACTGGCACCTGACTGATGACCAGGCCTGGCGCCTCGAGATCGACGCGTACCCCGAGCTGACGCGCACCGGCGCGTGGCGTCTGCCAGCCCATGTTGGCGATATGCCCGGCGTCGAGCCCTACGGCGGTTATTTCACGCAGCGCGACGTGCGCCGGATCGTCCGGTATGCGGCGAACCGTCATGTGACGATCGTGCCCGAGATTAATGTGCCGGGACACGTAACCGCGGCGCTCGTTGCCTACCCGGAGCTCGGCGTCGATGGCCACGCGCCGGATGCCGTACCGGCCAACTGGGGCATCTACGACAATGTGCTGAACCTCGAGGACGGCACGGTCGCGTTCTTTGAGGACGTTCTCGCCGAAGTCATCGAGCTGTTCCCGTCGACGTTTGTGCATCTTGGCGGCGATGAGGTTGTCACGGCGCAATGGCTCGGTTCGGCGCGCACGAAGGAGCGCATGACTGAACTCGGTATCGCGGACGAACAGGCGCTGCAGGGGTATCATTTTCGCGCACTCGAGCGCTACCTCGATTCGCACGGACGCCGTGCGATCGGCTGGGATGAGATCGTTGAGAGTGAGTTGCCTGCCGATGCCGCAGTCATGTCGTGGCGCGGCACGGCAGGCGGCATCGAGGCAGCGCGCGCCGGGCATGATGTCGTGCTGGCACCCGCGCCGACGCTGTACCTGGATCACCTGCAGACCGATGCCTCGGACGCGCCGCCCGGACGCTGGCCGGTCATGACGACACGCGACGTCTACGAATTCAATCCGCTGCCGCCCGAGCTTGCGCCGTATCGCGATCAGGTACTCGGGGTGCAGGGCAATCTGTGGACCGAACACGTGCGCACTGAAGATCGCGTCGAGTACATGAGTTACCCGCGCGGAGCGGCGATTGCGGAGCTGGGCTGGTCGCCGGCGACGAGTCGAGGCTGGCCGGGTTTCGTCGAGCGGCTCGCCGGGCTGTTTGCGCGATACGAACGCCTCGGGCTCGACGCCTCCAATGCGCCATTCGCCGTTCGCATCGACGCGCGCCGCGCGGGCACCGATACCGATACCGCGACTGTCACATTGCAGAACCCGTCCGATGTCGGCCGCATCCGTTTTACAACCGACGGTACCGAGCCAACGGCAGAATCCACTGTCTACGACGGTGCGCTTGAGCTGAAGCTGCCGGTAACCGTCAGCGCACGCACCTGGCACGACGGCCGCGGCATCGGACGCTCGCGCACCGCGACGATCGACGCATTGTCACTGTTACGCCGCGAGAACCGCGAGCTCGAACTTTGCAGCGAGGGCATCGCGCTCGCGCTCGAAGACGATGCGCCACTCGACGGACCGCGTGCATCGTTCCTCGTCGATATCATGAGTCCCTGCTGGATACTGCGTGACGTCGATACGGCAGTCCGCGGCGTGCGTGCGGCTGTCGGTCAGTTGCCGTTCAATTTTGAAATTGGTGACGCGATACAGCAGGTCGTTGTGCACACGCCGCGTACCGAAGACGGCGAACTCGTCGTGCGCGCCGGCTCCTGCGATGGCTCACTTGCAGCGTCGATACCGCTCGCGACCGCGATGGGTAACAACACCGTCACTGAGCTGCCCGAGGCGCCGCTTGAGTTCCCGGCAGATACGGCACGTACCGACCTGTGCTTTTACTTCACTCGCGGCGGAGTCGAACCGATTTGGGTGCTCGATGAGGTCCAGCTCGTGCCGGCGCCGGCTAAATGAGCGGCACGCCGGCACTTACGGTGCACGCGCCGCTTGCCGGTTGGTGCCTGCCGCTGTCGGATGTCCCCGACCCGGTGTTTCGCGACCGGCTGCTCGGTGACGGCGTGGCGATCGATCCGACCGGTAACGTCGTCGTCTCACCGTTCGATGGTATTGTTACCAACGTCGCGGACAGTGCGCACTCAGTCACCGTCACGGCGGGTGATGGCACAGCGATTCTGATTCACGTCGGCATCGACACCGTGGCGCTGGCCGGACGGGGTTTCGACGTGCACGTGGAAACCGGGGCGCGCGTTACGAGGGGCGAGTTGCTGCTCGCATTCGACATGGACGTCATCGCCCGCAGCGCACCTTCCCTCGTTACGCCTGTAATACTGATGGCACGCGACGGTGTGTTGCTCGCCCGCAGGCATAGCGCCGGGCCGGTTGCCGCCGGCGAGCCACTGTTCGACGTGACCGTCGGCGCGACCGCCGAACCGGATGCGGTGACGCCGGCCGAGGTGACAGCGAGCATGACGGTCCGCATTACGCTGCCGCATGGCTTGCACGCGCGCCCGGCCGCAACGCTGACCCGCATATTGCGCGACTTCGATGCGCACGTTCGGTGCCGCGCGGCCCACGGCAGGACTGCGAACCTTCACAGCCCGGTGACGACCCTGTCGCTCGGCATTCGCGCGGGCGATCACATTACGCTGGAAGCGAGCGGGCCGGACGCGGACGCTGCATTGCAGGCAGCCGCGGCAGTACTCGGCGAGCCGGTGGTAATGGCGCGGGCGGCCGACCACGATGCCGCGGCGCCGGAGCGCCACGCGCCGCGCCCGGGCGAGGTCCTTCGCGGGCAATGCGCGGCCGGCGGTCTTGCGGCGGGGGTGGCGGCGCCGCTTGGCGTCGGCAGGATTGCGGTGCGGCACGAAGCGGGCGGCGCCACAAAGGAGCGCGCATTGTTCCACGCGGCGCGGACCGAAGTGCGCCGCTTCCTCGACGGGATCGGAGCAGGGGGCGCGGCGCGCGAGATTGCGGCGGCGCATGCGGCATTTCTCGACGACCCCGACCTCGCCGGTGATGTCGAAGCGCGCATCGACGGCGGCCAAAGCGCACCGTGTGCCTGGCAGCAGGCCATTGAAAGCACAGCTGCCGGTCTTGAGCGCCTCGACGACACATACTTGCGTGCGCGGGCGGCCGATCTCCGCGATGTCGGCCGTCGAGTGCAGCGCGTCCTCGCCGGGCAAAGCGCGGCGGATCACCTGGCGCTCGATGACGCAAGCATCGTGCTGGCCGACGATCTGCTACCGACGCAGCTGATGGAAATGGACCGCGAACGCGTCGCCGGCATCTGCCTTGCGGGCGGCGGGACGAGTTCTCATGTGGCGATACTCGCGGCAACGTTCGATATCCCGATGCTCGTCGGTGCGGGCAGCGCGGTCCTGGCGATCGCGCGCGGCACTCAGCTGCTGCTGGATGCCGCGGCCGGTGAGCTGACGCTGGCGGCGGATGGGGCCGCGAGCCGGCGCTTTTCTGCCCTCGTCGATGCAGACCGTACGCAGCGACGTGAGGAGCTGGCTGCCGCGCACGACCCGTGCCGCAGCCGCGACGGTATCGACGTTGCCGTGCTCGCCAATCTTGGCTCGCCGAAGGACGCCGTTGACGCCGTCGCAAATGGTGCCGATGGCTGTGGACTGCTGCGCTCCGAGTTCCTGTTCATGGGGCGTGCTGTGGCGCCGGTGGCAGCCGAACAGGCAGCTTCGTTCCAGGCGATTGCGGATGCCCTCGGAGACCGCCCGCTCGTGGTGCGCGCACTCGATGCCGGGGGTGACAAGCCACTCGCGTTCACCAATCGCGCCGCCGAGGAGAATCCCGCGCTTGGCGTTCGAGGCATCCGTCTTTTGCTCCGGGAACCCGACCTGCTGCAAAGCCAGTTCGAGGCGCTGCTGTCCGTACGTCACGCCGGTACATTGCGGATGATGCTGCCGATGGTGGCGGACATTGGCGAGGTGCGCCGCGCGCGGGAGCTGCTCGATCGTGCCCGTGCGCAGACTGAAAGCGGTACTCAGTTAGAACTTGGCATCATGATCGAGACGCCGGCGGCGGCGCTGATCGCGGCGCGGCTCGCACCATTCGTGGATTTCTTCTCGATCGGCACGAACGATCTTTGCCAATACACGCTTGCCATGGACCGCGGCCTGGCAGCGCTGGCCGGCGAACTGGACGCATTGCATCCGGCGGTGCTGCGCCTCGTCGATATGGCAACCCGTGCCGCGGACGCTGCGGGTCGCCCTATCTCGGTGTGTGGCACCGCAGCTGCCGATTCGGCAGTCGCCGCGGTGCTGCTCGGCCTGGGGATCCGGCAGCTGTCTGTCGTGCCGGCGGCCGTGCCGCGGGTCAAGGCGATGATTCGAGCGTTGACAATATCCGGGTGCCGCGAGCTCGCAGTGCGTGCGCTCGATTGCGACTCGGCCGGGGATGTGCGCGCGGATGCCGAAGAATTCATTGCCGCCCGAATTGCATCTGAAACCGGCAACGCGAGGTCCGCGACGTGAAACCCGTATTCGAGATGATCCAGAACCTCGGCCGCTCGCTGATGCTGCCGATCGCGGTGCTGCCGATAGCGGGCCTGCTTTTGCGCCTCGGGCAGCCGGATCTGCTGGCTCTTCCCTACATTGCCGCGGCCGGCGATGCGGTGTTCTCGAATCTCGGTCTGTTGTTTGCTGTCGGTGTCGCGGTCGGACTGGCGCGCGAGGCCAATGGCGCGGCCGGGCTGGCCGCGATCGTCGCGTATCTCGTGACGACCGAGGGTGCGAAGGTCCTGATCGCGGTACCGCCGGATATCCTTGCGGGCGCGTCGCCGGAGTCGATCGGGATGCTCAGCCGCGAATTCCGTGCAGAGGCGATTTCCCGGCTTAGCGTGCCCGCGGGCCTGCTCTGTGGAATCCTGGCGGGCGCGCTGTACAACCGGTACGCGAGTATCCGTCTGCCGGAGTACCTCGCATTTTTCGCCGGACGGCGTTTCGTGCCAATCGTCAGCGGCTTCGCGGCCCTGGTGCTCGCGGCGGCGTTCGGCTACGGCTGGCCGGTGCTGCAAAGCGGGATGGATGCGTTGAGCCACGCCGTTACCGGCGCCGGCGAGATCGGCCTCTTTGCTTACGGCCTGCTGAACCGCATCCTGATTGTTACCGGCCTGCATCACATACTGAACAACATTGCCTGGTTCATCATCGGCGACTTCGAGGGCGCGACCGGCGACCTGCGGCGTTTCTTTGCCGACGACCCGGACGCGGGCGCGTTCATGAGCGGTTTCTTTCCGGTGATGATGTTCGGGCTGCCCGCCGCTTGCCTTGCGATGTATCGTGCGGCGCCGAAGCCGCGCCGCGCCGCGGTCGGTGGACTGCTGTTCTCGATGGCGCTCACATCGTTTCTTACCGGCATCACGGAACCGATTGAATTTTCGTTTATGTTCGTCGCACCTGCACTTTATGCGATTCACGCTGTGCTGACCGGTATGTCAATGGTCGTGATGGACCTGCTGGAGATCCGTCTCGGTTTCGGATTCTCGGCCGGATTCTTTGATTATGTACTGAACTACAACCGGGCGACGCGGCCGCTATTGATGCTGCCTGTCGGGATCGTGTACTTTTTCATCTACTACTTCACCTTCCGGTTGTACATTGCGTGGCGCGACGTGAAGACGCCGGGTCGGGACAACTCGGAAGCGGTACGGACGAAGGCCGCTGCAGACAGCAACGATGAGATTGCGCCGCTGATCGACGCGCTCGGCGGTCCCGGCAACCTGACCGGCATTGGCGCCTGTACAACGCGGCTTCGGCTGACCGTCAAGGATGCGGGGCGAGTCGATGAGGCGCGCCTGAAAGCGCTCGGTGCGGCGGGTGTGCTACGGACCGGCGATCACGCCCTGCAAGTCGTCGTCGGCTTGCGCGCGGACGAGATTGCCGCCGCAATGCGCCAGCAAGCAGGGAAGGCGAACGACGTGCCGCCCGCGCAGGTCAGTATCGCTGCATGGACGCCGTCGGATAGCGAACTGGCCGGTCTGCTCGAGGCGTTGGGGGGCAGTGCAAACCTCCGCGGCATCGAGGCGGCCGGTACGCGCCTGTTGCTCGACGTGGTTGATGCAGACGCGGTCGACGAGCGAGCCGTCAGGAGACTGGGTCTGCGCGGTGTTGCCGTTGTCGCAAAGCAGCGCGTGCACGTGCTGGGCATCAGTGGCATGCATGGCGTCGCGGCGCTCCTCGGCCCCTGAAAATCCGGCTGCACGGCACCCGCTCATCTGCCTTGAAACGTCGCGCCTGCCGCCCGGTTCACGATGCGTCAGCCAGGGCAGGAATTGTCCTCTTCAGCCGCAAGTACATGAAGAGATAGACGGACATTGCAATCATTGACGCCGCCGCACACATCATGAATACGCCGTCGTAACCAAAACCGGCGGCGAGAATGGTTGCGGCGATGTTCGGACCGAGAATCTGGCCCAGCCCCTGCGCGCCGGGCATCAGTGATGCAAAGCGGCCCGACGGATCCACGTTCGCGACCGTCGCCATCTGGTAGACGTCGATGAATATCCACAGGAAATTGAAGCTGAACATGCTGATCAGGATGTTCGAGTCATTGATGCCACCAGCCAGCATGCCGACTATCAGCGCCTGGCACACCAGCGTTACCAGCAGCGGGCGTGCCAGTCCGAACCGGTTGCTGACCAGCGTTGCGAACAGGCAGCCGATGATTGAACAAAAGGAAGTCCAGACGAGCACCCGGCTGACCCATTCGGGCGTCGCGTTCGAGGCCAGGCTCGCGAGTTCAATGTAGGTCCAGTACGCACCGATGTTGATGTACGTAATGACGATCGCCGTGAGGACGAGCCAGGGCACATAAGTCGGTACATGTTTGTGTACGACGTGATGATCGCCGCCGCGCTCAGCGACGTCGACCTCTACTTCAAGGCCCTTCTCCGCGGGATGCGCCGGCAGCCAGTGCAGGAATAGCAGGCAGAAACAATAGCAGCCGATAAAGACGAGGTAGATCCCGCTCATCGACAGTTGCGGCAGGATGTGCAGTTCAAGCGCCTGCGAGAATGCAAAGGCGAAAAGCATCATATTGTATGCCCGCGCCGGCCTGGCCGTTGCGCCGAGCGTGGCTACGGCCACCGCCGTGTAAACACCGCTGCCAATTCCGGCGGCGAGCCGCAGCCAGAGCACCTGCTCGTATTCGACCATCACCAGGCACAGCGCATTTGCGGCAACCGCCAGCAAGACGGCGCCAAGGACAAGATAGCGTCGATTCACACGGGCGATGACCATCGCTGTCAGCACCGCGCCGAGCGACAACCCGCCAAGATCCGCACCCGCCACCCGGCCGACCTCTACTTCCGAGAAACCGAGCAGGTTGACCCACGCAGTACTGATGACCGGGATTCCGACCAGTACGCCGTATCCGACCAGCGTCATGTATAGTGCGATCGAGATTGAACGCCAGCTGTCGAATACCGTGACGCGCTGCACGACCTGTGTTTCGGTGGCACTAATCGCCGGGTTTCTCCATGTAACTCTCAACGAAGTCGGCGGGGCGCACGAATGTCCGTCGGTCAGGGTGCGGACAGTATACATAAACTGTTAGCTGCGCCTGCCGGCCCAGCCTCGATGGAATGACACCTTTGAATCCCGTCGCTGTCCATATGCCAATGGGAACGTTGCAACGTTGTTCGACGGGCTTGGTGCTTGTGGTCTGCATTGCGGCCACCGCTGTGAGCGCGCCGTCGCTGGACACGCTCGCGGAGGAGGCGCTCAGCCTTGGTGACACGACCAGCGTCATGGTGCAGCAGGCGGGCGAGGTTGTAGCCGAGGCCTATTCGGGGCGCATGCATGCAAATCGCGCCACGAATATAAAGTCCGCATCCAAAGGCATAATGGGGCTCCTGGTGGGCATCGCCATCCGGGAAGGCTACCTCGAGGACGTGGATCAGCCGATCGGACCTTTCTTTCCTGATTACTTTAACGCGAATCCGGAACCCGCCAAGGAAGCTATTACCATCGGTGACCTGCTCAGCATGCGCTCCGGCCTGGAATCAACCAGCAGGCGGAATTACGGCGCGTGGGTGGTGAGCGACAGCTGGGTGGACTACGCGCTGCGCCAACCGCTCGTCGCCAGGCCCGGCGAACAGCGCATATACAGCACGGGCAATACGCACCTGCTGTCAGCCATACTGACCGAAGCTACCGGCATGAGTGTGAAAGCATTCGCCGAGCGATACCTTTTTAGTCCCATGGACATTGCTGTCGGCGGGTGGGATCGCGATCCGGAGGGCTACTACTTTGGCGGAAATAACATGGCTCTCTCGCCCAGGTCGCTGCTTAAACTTGGCCAACTCGTCCTTGACGACGGACGATACGGCGGGGAGCAGCTGGTGCCGGCAGCCTGGATCGAAACTTCCCTCGGCCGTTACACGCGCAGTCGTTACAACCCATATTTCTACGGTTACCTGTGGTGGCAACACCAGCTCAATGGCTACGACATACAGTTCGCCTGGGGCAACGGCGGCCAGTACATCATGGTGATTCCAGCGCTACAGACTGTACTTGCGATTACCGCGGCATCCGATGTACCTGGCGGCGCGACGTCCAGAGGCGGTCGCCAGGAGCTCTTTCAACTGCTTGGCGAACGGCTGTTTCCGTTGCTGGAACGGCGCCTGAACGATAGCGTTGACGGCGCCGGCTACTGATCGCCTGATACACGCCCGCTGTCCGGCAGATGCCAGCACACATAACACGTGGCAACCGCGATGGAACTGGTCAGGGCCATGACGGCCGGTACATGTTCCTGCCACGGCCGCAGCCGCCCGGTGTAGTGCTGCAATAGCAGAAACGTCAGCTCCGCAATCATTACGAGTGAGTTTGCGGCAAGCACGCCGAACAGCAGCCAGCCTGGCAGGTAATTCCAGAACAGTGAACCGGCCTTGCGGAATCCGTATCGCCGGAACAGGCCGGCAAGACACCACACGACGACTAGTACGGCGATTGGAACCAAAACCATTTGCAGGATCAGGAGTTGCCGCAGGTCGTCTCCCTGTGACCCGACGAAGGTAGCCATCATTGAGACCATGCTGCCGAGCAGCGCGATGGTGAACGCGACCGTCAGCCACTTGAGGAGAAGTGATTTCATCGGGAATCCGGGCAAGCCGACTCAGTCAGGCACACTGACATCAAACGGGATGGCGGACAGCGTTTCCGCGGTCGCTCCAACGCGCTCCAGAAACGCCATCCACCGTGGATCGCCATGCAGGTTGCCATACAGCGGCTGCAACTTCCATTCGCCCCAACCGCCGGCACCGTAGGTTTCGTATTCACGTTCAAGCCAATTGAATGCGGCATCGGTTTCGCCACGCCATGCATGCACATGCGCCACTTCGGAAGGCCACTGGGATCCAAAGCGCTCGGTCAGCTCGGCGAACGCCGTGTCGGACTGTTGCTGGTCGCCGAGCGAAAAATAGGCCAGCGCCAGGCCTTTTATTCGGTAGGCGTCGTCCGGTTCCGTGTTCCACATATCAAGCGCATCCTGTGGGCGACCCAGCAGCAACAGCGTCTCCCCCAGGTGGTACCGGGCAGCGGCGTAGTCCGGACTGAGCTGCAACACCTTGCGGAACGTGCTCTCGGCCTCGTCCAGCCGTTCCGCGTATTTGTAACTCAACGCCAGGTTATGCGCCGCTACCGGGTCCACCGGCGAACGGGAAAAACTGTACTCGTGCAGCGCGATGGCGTCGTCGAGCCGACCCAGCGCCATAACCAGGACGGCAGCACTTCCCAGCAGCTCAGGATCCTGCGGGGCAATGTCGAGCGCCGCCTGGAAATGGCCGGCCGCGGCTGCGATATCGCCGTCGTACCACAGGGACACCCAGCCGAGCCGCTCGTGGCCGGGTGCGTGACGCGGGTCGATACTGATTGCTTGCTTTGCGGCTTCGCGACTTTGC
>CAZLNH010000145.1:0-4339 GCA_964560775.1 uncultured Woeseiaceae bacterium
GGTAACCACACGGCGTGCCGTGATTGGTATTTCCTCTCCCGTTTTCGGGTTTCTTCCCGGACGTTCGTTTTTATCGCGCAAATCAAAATTTCCAAAACCGGATAACTTGATCTGCTCGCCCACAGCGAGGGACGCTCGCAGTTCTTCAAAGTAAAGATCGACCAGCTCGCGTGCTTCGCGTTTGTTCAGCCCGAGCTCATTGAACAATGATTCAGCCATGTCGGCTTTGGTCAGTGCCATAGGGTTAGTCTCTCAGTACCGCAGCGAACTTTTGCTGCAAATTTTGCACGGCTGCGTTCATTGCTGAATCGGCATCTTCGTCGGTAAGGGTGCGGGATGTTTCCTGTAAAATCAAGCCTAAGGCTACGCTTTTTAGCCCAGCTTCTATTCCGGGGCCACGGTACACGTCGAATACCCTCACCTCCCGGACCCGGCCGGGTATGGCCGCCACCACCGCCTCGCAAATCTGCGCAGCCGAAATCTCGTTTTTGACGACGATGGCGATGTCGCGCCGGATGGCCGGGAACTTCGAAATGGCCGACGCCACCGGAACCCGTGCCGCGAACGCGCGCTCGATGTCGAGTTCGAAGAGGAAGACCTCTTTCTTCAGGTCGAGGCGTTTCGCAACGGTCGGATGCAGCTTGCCGATCACGCCCACGGCCGCACCGTCGTGCACAATCGACGCCGCCTGGCCGGGCTGCAACGCCGCATGCTCGATCGGCTCAAAGGTGAAGTCGCCAGCGCTGCCGGTCAACGTCAGCAAGGCTTCGACATCCGCCTTCAGGTCGAAAAAATCAGCTGATTTCGCGCCGGATCCCCATTGTTCGGGCAGTACCGGTCCCAACACCAGCCCGGCAATTCGCAGCACCTCTGACGGCTGTTCCAGCGATCCGTGGAACGACTTGCCAATCTCGAACAGCCTTACGCGGTCCTGCTGCCGGGCAACATTGGCCGCCGCCGCCTGCAGCATGCCGGTCCACAAACTGCCGCGCATGACCGACATTTCCGATGAAATCGGATTGCTCAGTACCAGCACCGAGGTGCTGCCGGTGAGCAGCCGGTCAATGTCCTCTTCGACAAAACTGTAGGTAATGACCTCCTGGTAATCGCGGGCAACCAGCGCGGAGGCCAGCGTTTCCGTTTCAACCTGCCGTTCGGAAACCGTTTCAAGCGGGGTGGCAGCGATCGCGGTCGCTTCGGGAATCCGGTCATAGCCGTAAATCCTGGCGACTTCCTCAATCAGGTCTTCTTCAATGACTATGTCAAATCGAAACCCGGGGGGAGTGACTTGCCAGCCGTCGTCGGTGACGTCGACTGCGAGGCCCAGTGACCGGAGAATGCCGGTCACGGTCGCATCATCGAGCTTGACGCCGAGTACGCGGGCCAGCCTCGTACGGCGCAGATTTACAGCGGTGCGTTCCGGCAAGCGGTCCGCATGCCGATGATCGACCGTCGGCCCGGCCGTGCCGCCCGCAATGGCGAGCAGCAACTCCGTTGCACGCTCGATCGCGCGCGGCGGCAGTTCCGGATCGACACCGCGCTCGAAGCGCAGCGACGCGTCCGTATGCAATCCGTAGCGGCGCGCGCGTCCCGCCATTATGTCTTGCGGCCAGAATGCGGCCTCGAGGAAAACGTTGCCGGTGCCGGCAGTGACGGCTGTACTGAGGCCACCCATGATGCCGGCGAGCCCGATCGGCCCGGTGTCGTCGGTGATGGCAACGGTATCGCTATCGAGCTCGACTGTCCGGTCATCGAGCAGCACGAGCGATTCACCACCCTTCACAAAACGAGGCCGGATCGGACCGGTAAGTTTGTCGAGATCGTAGGCATGCAGCGGCTGCCCAAGTTCCAGCATTACGTAATTGGTCACGTCAACGACCGGGCTGATCGACCGTACCCCACTGCGCCGCAGCCGTTCTGTCATCCACGAGGGCGACTCCGCGGACAGATCGATGCCTCGTATAACGCGCGACGCAAAACGCGGACAGGCAGCACCATCGACCAGATCTACCGGGTGTTCCGCGTCGGATACGGCCGGTACCGTGACGAGTTCTGGTCCTGCCAGCGCCGCACCCGTCAGGGCTGCGACGTCACGGGCGATGCCCAGCACGCTGAAACAGTCGCCGCGATTCGGCGTCAGGTCCAGGTCAAAAACGGTATCCGGCAACTGCAAAAGCTCGCCGAACGCCTGTCCGGGTCTGGCGTCAGCCGGGAGTTCAATGATGCCGTCCGACTCGTCGCCGAGGCCCAGCTCGACCGCCGAGCACAACATGCCCTGGGATTCGACGCCGCGAATTTTCGAACGCCTGAGCTTCACGCCATTCGGTAGCTTTGTGCCCGGCAACGCCAACGGACTTTTGAGACCCGCCCGGGCGTTCGGCGCACCGCACACCACACTGATCGTGTCACCGGTGCCGAATTCAACGCTACAGATACTGAGGCGATCCGCATCCGGGTGTTTCTTCACCTCGAGTACATTGCCGACGACGATACCGGCGAGCCCGGCACCCTCGACATGCAATCCGTCCACTTCGTGACCGGCGAGCGTCAGGCGATCAGCCAACGCCACGGCATCAAGATCCGTGTCCACCCATTCCCGCAACCAGCTGTATGCAAACTTCATGAGACCCGCACCGGACTAGCGAAACTGGCGCAGGAAGCGCAGGTCGTTTTCGAAGAATGTGCGCAGGTCGCTGACGCCGTATCGCAGCATGGCCAAACGCTCGATACCCATGCCGAAGGCATAGCCGGTGAATTCCTCGGCATCGACGCCGGCCGCCGTCAGCACGTTCGGATGCACCATGCCGCAGCCCAGAATCTCGAGCCATTTGTCCTCGCTCCACAGCACGTCCACTTCGGCTGACGGCTCCGTGAACGGAAAATAGGACGCGCGAAACCGCAGGCTTGCATCGCGCTCGAAGAACGACTCGACGAACTGATGCAGTACCGCCTTGAGGTTTGCGAAGCTGATGCCGCGGTCGATGACCAGGCCTTCGACCTGGTGGAACATCGGTGTATGTGTCTGGTCGGAGTCGCAGCGGTAAACACGCCCCGGCGCGATAATGCGTATCGGCACGCCCTCCTGCACCATCGAGCGAATCTGCACGGGCGACGTATGCGTGCGCAGCAGGTTGCCGCCAGGAAAGTAAAACGTGTCGTGCATCGCACGCGCCGGGTGATTCTCCGGAATGTTCAGCGCTGTGAAATTATGGAAATCGTCCTCGATTTCAGGCCCGGAACGGATGCTGAAACCGGCATTCCGGAAAATCCGCTCGATGCGCGCCATCGCCCGCGCGACGGGATGCCGCCCGCCGAGGCCGAACCCCCTGCCCGGCAGCGTCACATCGACAGCGTCCTGACGAAGGCGATCCGCCAGCGCCGCATCGTCCAGCGACGAACGGCGCTCGTTCAGCAATTCGAGGACGGTCTGCTTGGCCCGGTTGATCGCCTGTCCGGCTGCCGGCCGTTCGTCGGCGGACAGTTCACCCAGCGCCTTAAGGCGTGTCGTCAATGCGCCCTTTTTGCCGAGATAGGCGACGCGCACTGCATCCAGCGCCGGCAGGTCGCCAGCGGCAGCGATTTCAGCCTTAGCCGCCGCCACGAGCTCATCAAGGGCCTGCATGGGAGTTCTTACTGATGCCCGCGGGGCAATCAGCCGTCAGCCAGTGCTACTTTCGCCTGTGCCGCGAGCGCTCCAAACGCATCCGGGTCGTGCACGGCGATGTCGGCCAATACCTTGCGGTCGACGTCAACCTCGGCACGATGCAGGCCATTGATCAGCCGGCTGTAGGACAGGCCGTGCAGCCGTGCCGCGGCATTGATGCGTGCAATCCACAGTGCGCGGAACTGGCGCTTGCGCTGGCGGCGATCGCGATACGCATATTGGCCGGCCTTGATGACCGCCTGCTTCGCTACACGATAGACCTTGCTGCGAGCGCCGTAGTAACCCTTGGCCTTGCCAAGGACTTTCTTGTGACGCGACCGGGCGGTTACGCCTCGTTTAACTCTTGCCATGTCTCAATTCCTCCTCAGCTGTACGGGAGCATGCGGCGCACACTCTTCACATCACTTTCGTCGACTTGCAGCGTCAGACCGAGCTGGCGCTTGCGCTTCGACTTCTTCTTCGTGAGGATATGATTGAGATGGGACTGGGCTCGCTTGAAGCCGCCCTTACCCGTCCGGCGGAAACGCTTGGCAGCGCCCCGGTTGGTCTTCATTTTCGACATTACAGTCTCCGATTTTCTAGCCTGGCGACGTACGTCATTGCGACCATCGCAATGCGCCGTGACAGGCGGGGTACTGGCAGCGGCCCGTCAGACGGACATGCCATTACTCACTT
>CAZLNH010000146.1:0-20273 GCA_964560775.1 uncultured Woeseiaceae bacterium
CTGCCGGTGTCGATTTTCTACCAGACGATCACCGGCCACGACGTCGAACTCGAGATCGACAACCAGTGGGCCGAAGGCGACCTTGTCCTGAAGGCGGACATGTCGACGGCCAAGGCGGTGCCGTGGGCCAAAGAGCCGACGCTGCAGATCATTCACGATCTTTACACGCAGGACGGCCAGCCGGTGAGTCTCGCGCCACGGCAGGTGCTGAAACAAGTCCTTGCTCGTTACGCTGACGAAGGCTGGACACCGGTGGTGGCGCCGGAGCTCGAGTTCTACCTGATCACGCCGAACCTGGACCCGAACGAGCCGGTCGTCTCACCGGTCGGCCGCACCGGCAGGCGCGGCACCAGCCGGCAGTCCTACTCGATGTCCGCCGTCGACGACTA
Organism: uncultured Woeseiaceae bacterium; assembly: GCA_964560775.1. Classification (GTDB taxonomy): domain Bacteria; phylum Pseudomonadota; class Gammaproteobacteria; order Steroidobacterales; family Woeseiaceae; genus Woeseia. The sequence goes on from CAZLNH010000146.1 coordinate 390, forward strand.
CGGGCCCGTTATCGACACGATCTACCGTTTTGCGCAGGACGCCGGGCTCGCGATCGACACGGTGACGCAGGAGGACGGCGCCGGTCAGCTCGAGATCAACCTCGTTCACGGTGACCCGCTGCTGCTCGCGGACCAGGTCTTTTACTTCAAGCGCATCATCCGCGAAGCCGCACTGAACCACGACATGTTTGCGACCTTCATGGCGAAGCCGATGCGTGACCAGCCAGGCTCCGCGATGCACCTGCACCAGAGCATTGTCGAAACCAGCACCGGCCGCAACCTGTTCAGCAACAAGAAAGGCGAAGCCAGCCGGCGATTCTTTCACTACATCGGCGGCTGCCAGAAATACCTGCCGCAGGCGCTGCCGCTGATCGCGCCGTACGTCAACAGCTACCGGCGCTTTGAGTCCGACAGCAACTCCAGCGCACCGACCAATTTTGCCTGGGGTTACGACAACCGCGCGACGGGTTTCCGCGCACCCAATGCCCGGCCGGAAAACCGCCGCATCGAGAACCGCATGATCGGCGTCGACTGCAACCCCTACCTCGCCACCGCCGCCGCGCTGGCCTGCGGGTTGCTCGGCATGCTGAACAATGTAAAGCCGGGCGAACCGGCGGCGGGCGAAGTAGACGACGAGAAATACGACATCCCGACCACGCTCGACGAGGCGTTGGACATGTTCGAGGAGGCCAACGAACTGCACGATGTGCTCGGCCGGTACTTCTGCATGGTCTACGGCGAAGTGAAGCGCGAGGAGATGCGGCTGTTCCACCGGGAAATCAGCCCGTGGGAGCGTGAGCACCTGCTGCTGAACGTATAGTCTTCCGCGCCCCTGCGATTAAAGCCGACTATTACGCTGTGCGCATCTGTTCGTTGATTGCCCTATCAGCGGCGTCGATCGCACCGTTGACATAAGCGTAGGCGGACGCATCGGAGTTGGCAATCGAAATACGACCAATTTGTGCGCGTCCGGCCACGTGGGGGCCGTTCTCCGGAGTGAAGCCCGCCGGGTCACAGAGGTCATTGTATTCATAGGCATAGCCGTGCGGCCATCTGTTGACGGTGATTGCGGCAATGTCGCGTTCCGCGTCGAAACCTCCCGGCGCCAGTGAACCGGACATCTTCGCGACAATATCCTTTTCGAAGTCGTCGAAGCTCAACTCATAGAGCTGGCGGCGACCGGCAACATGTTGCTCACGAGCACACAGACCCTGCCCTGGCATCGCAGGCACCCAGGAACCATGCAGGATCGTCGGTTGTTGCGGATTCTGTGCGAACCGGTAGTCGCCCATGCTGACCGGAAAATCCAGGCCGAACGAATACATGTATTTTGACTGTGGAATAAACACGCTGCTGTAGCCCATCTCCGCCAGCGCGTTCCAGTTGCGCACTGCGATGGACATGTACACCAGCGGCACCTTTTCGGCGTACTCGAGGGCTTCCTTCTGCGCCGCGGGCACTTCACTGCAAATGGCCGGAAGCATTGCGTTATAACCGGCGAAGACTACGTGTTTGGCGCGAACACGATAAACATCGCCATCGTTTACGTAGGTTACATCGACATGCTTCTGGTCCGGCGTGTGGCTCAGGTTCACGGCCGTGCTGTTCAGGCGTATCCGGGTCGGGCGGCCCTTGCGATCCAGCAGGCTGTAGTCGATGCGCGAGGTCACAAGGTCTTCCATCGTGCTGCCGGGTACGGCGTCGGGCAGCAGGCTGCGGACGAGTGCCCGCGCCACGCCGGCATTGCCGTCCGGGAAATGGAAAATGTAGGGCTCGTCGCGTTGGTGGCCTTTCTCCTCAAGCTCGCCGATTCCCATGTGCTGCAAAGCCGGCATTCCAGAGCGGTAGGCTTCGATTGCAGACAGCGAGTCCCAGCCGACACCCCACAGGCCCAGGATCGTGTCACGCAGGAGATCGGTCACCTCGCGCGGCATGTCGACGTACTCCCGCAGAAACTTTGTGTAGGCGATGCTGCCGAGGAAATCGATTTTCTCGCTGCGGCTGAGATCCGGCCGATGATCGGTCTTGTCGTGCATCAAGCGCAGCAGTGCGGCTCTGGATTCATCCGCGATCGGGTATTGCGCGACGATTGCGTCAAGCTGCTCGGGGTCATCCGGGGACCCGCCACGAAATATGTTCGGCGCGGTGACGTCGCGCCCATACACGTCGGAACTGAAATAAACCGCCCGGCGAAGATCCCGGCTCTTCATGTAATCCTGGTCGAAGTAGTCGTAAAACTGCCCGGTGACGATGCCAACGTCCTTCAACATCTGGCTGGATCCCGCTGAGAAGTGCCCCGGGCCGTCGATCGACTGGCTGCCACCGTACCCGATCAGCGTCCGGCCATCGACATTGAACTCGTTGCGTTTGGCGTGCCCGCCGAAGTCGTCGTGGTTGTCGAGTACCAGCACGTTCTTTCCCGCACCCGCGCGCTGATGATAAAAAAGTGCCGCGGACAAGCCACTGATGCCACCACCAACAACGATCATGTCGTAGACATCGTCAGTCTGTTGTTTTGGTGCCGGGTACTTGTGTCCGGCCCAGGCAACGGCGTGCGCTACCTCGAACGATCCGGCATGGCTGCCACGCATGCCCGTCCTGAGCGGCGGGTAGTAGTCGGCGGGTAGCTGCGCGGCGAGCAGGTCCCTGGGTGACAGCATGCTGCCAGCCGCAGTCGCCATTGCGACTCCGTTCAGGAAATCCCGACGGGTAATATTCAGTCTAGAAGACATATCTCTTTACTCTGCGACTGCACAGGAATGAAATTAACTTTTATGCAGTAAGTAGTTCCGTCACGGCGCGATGCGCCTGGTCGATTGCGACATCGGTGTAGGCACCACCGCCGCTGTCGGCATTCGCGATAGTGATGGCTCCGGCACGTGCGCGCGCTGTCAGCAATGGTAGCCCTTCATCAGGATCAATGAGCGAATTGTATTCAGGCGCATATCCGTGCGGCCAACGGTTCACTGCGATGCCGGCGATATCCTTTGCCGCATCAAAGCCCCCGGCCCCGAGGGCCCGATTCAACTGACTGCGGATATTGCGCTCGAAGGTCGAGAATGGCGTGGTCAGGAGTTCCACACGACCGGCCTTGTGTTGCTCCCGCTCATCAAGGCCGGGCCGTGCCGGCGCGCGAGTCATATGAACCATGACCGGTTCATCCGGTGATTTCGCACTGTGGTAAGCACCGATATCCATGACGGAATCAAGACTGAAACTCGAGTGGTACCCGCCGGGGCAACGAACGCGCGACACGCCGGAGTTTGCAAATGCACGCCAGTTCGTCAGGGCCACTGATGTATAGACAAGCGGCGTTTTGACGAGGTAGTGCAACGCGTTTTTCTGCGCCTCAGGCAGTTCCGGGCAAATGAACGGAATCATTGCATTCCAGCAGGCCAGTACGCTGTGCTTACCTCTGACGGCATACGCCTTGCCATCGCGCAGGTACGTGACCTTAACGCCACCGTCCTTCGTGTTCACCGCATGCGCTGCTGTGCTTGACAGCCGGATGTGTACAGAATTTTCCTTGCTGTCGAGGTTTGCGTAGTTCACCGGCGCGGCGATGGAATCCTCGACCGTCGTGCCGGGCACGGCGTCGGGAACAAGATCGCGTACCAGCAGGCGTGCGACCGATGCGTTGCCGTCCGGAAAAGCGAATTTGTAGGAACCGCCCGTTTCGAGCTCTTTTCCCGGCGTATAGCCCATGCGCGCTGTCGCTGTACGCGGCAGGTTCAGGCCGTCAAAGCCGGGAAGTCCGACGCCCCAGCAGTCGAGCGCGGAAACAGCATCGATCCCGCAACCCCAGAGCCCGTCGGTGAGGTGAAGATAATAGGGCATCACAGCCGGATCGGCCTTTACAACGTGCAGCAGGTAGTCGGCGTAGCTTATGCGCGACAGGCGATCCTTCTTTTCGTCGGCCGACATGCCGGGCATGTAGTCCTTTGTACCGGTTTCGATTGCCAGGATGTCTTTGCGGGCAGCTTCACTCAATGGCGCCTGCGCCAGGAACGCTGCTGTTTCTTCTGTCGATTGCCGGCGTCCGCCAGGTTGCAGAACGAGCTTGTCGTCGCCGAATGTTTCCTTGTCAAAAAAGACGCCGGAACCCAGGTTGTATTTGCTGTACAAATCCTGGTCGTACGTCGCCGTCGCCAGCTTGGTCGGATAAATACCGAGATGCTTTAGCAGGCCGTCGGCGACAGCACTGTACGGGGTTGGGCTGGATATTCCGGCCGTCCCCCCGTTCATGATCAGGAGTTTGCCGTTCACATGGAACTCATTGCGCTTGGCGTGGCCGCCAAAATCGTCATGATTATCCAATACGAGTATCTTTGCGCCGGGGCCCGCCGCTTTGCGATAAAAGTGCGCTGCAGCAAGCCCGCTGATGCCGCCGCCAACAACAATCAGGTCAAAGCGCTCGCCTGTATCCGAGGCATCCGTAACCAGATTCGGATTGTCACGAATCGCGTGGGCGCCCTCAAATGAGCCCGGGTGACTGCCACGCATGCCGGTTCGGGTGGGGGGATAGTACCGCGGCTGGTCCTGCGCCGCGGTTTCGGCGTCCGGACCTGCGCCGAAAACCAGCCCGGGCATTCCGCCACCCGCGGCGGCCAGCGTAAACGCCGCGCCCTGCAAGAAGTCGCGGCGCTCGATGAGCCTGCCCATACCGAGCTTACGATCCTGGCAATCGCCGCCCTTGCTTTGGCGTTTCACGGCAGCCGCTTACAGCAGGGCCAGGGTCATCCTCCCCAGCTCTTCCAGAAACGCAGGCCGGCTTCACGCGGCCTGGCGATGTAAAGGGAGCTATGATGTGCGCGACCTTCCGCGGTCTGTGCCGCTCCCCACTCGAACGTACCGGTTCCTGTCGTGTAGACCGCTCGCTCATCCGTCAGGTTATTGATGAACAGGTCCACACCCCAGTCATCGCTGGCAAGGCCGAAACGCAAATCGCCAATTACGTAGGATGGGGACACGAACTGTGGATTCGGATCATCGAGGCCTCTCGGGTCCAGAATTGTCAGGCTGTCGCCGGTGTAGGACCACTGTGTACGAACCGTGAATTCGGTAGCGCCAAACAGCTGCGTCGGCCTGCTGTACCCTATCCACCCGGCCGCCTTGGCACTCGGCACCAGCGGCAGGCGCAATCCCGCGATCAGGTCTGGATTGCCATCACCGGTCAGGTCCTGGTCGGTATCCGTTTCGGCCTCCATCCACTCGTAATTCATGCCGAGGGTCCAGTTCTCGCCCAGTGCGTAATCCAGTTCGATATTGACGCCATCGATATGCGCATTGCCGGCATTCGCAATCAGGTTTTGGTACGGCTGGCCGCAGACACCCGGGATGCTCAGTTCGAAGTCGGGTTCACCATCAACTACACATGGTGGATCAGTAGGATCGACCAGGCTGAGCTGATATTTATCCCACACCATGTGATAAGCGGTCACGTTGAGGCGCCCGCGACCCCCGCCAAAAGTTGATTTGTAGCCCACCTCGTAGTTGTCCATGATGTCCGACTCGTACGCCGCCGGGAAAAACGGCTCGCCGCGGATGTTGTTTACACCGCCCTGGCGAAGGCCACGCGTGTACAAGCCATAGACCATTTTGCCTTCATCAAACTGGTAGTTCAGGCTGATCTTCGGGAGAAACTGTTCCTCGCCGCCGCTCACGATTGGTGGCTGGCCATTGTTCGCAACCCGATAGTCACGATCGCCGGAGGTTGTGTCCGGTTCGCCGGAAAAATCGGGTCCGCCCGGATGATTCACCCAGGTCTGGCGCGTATTTGATCGATCGAAATAACGACCACCGAGGGTCAGGTCCCAGTCGTCGTTGATATGCCAGGTCGTTTCGCCGAACACTGCCGTTTGTTCCCAATCCGTATGCCCGCCGGAGTACCAGTGAGCTTCAGCTTGCGGGTAAGTGGTCGGCGTACCGTAGTAGTTCGACCAGTACATTTCCCAGTAATCCAGGGATACTGAATTCTGGTAGATGATCGTATTGCCGTCGCCGCCGGTGGTTGGCGCTGCGAACGCCGTACCCCCCAGTGCGCCGTTGCCGCTTTCTTCCCGGTACAGGCCGACGATCCAATCGAAGGTCTCGCCTTCGCGGGACAAGCGGATCTCAGCTGTCAGCTTGTCGTCATCCAGTTTGCCAGCCCCTTTGGTCAGGTAGTCGGAATCCACCGTGGGTCCCTGGCAATACACCGGGAACAGGACCAGGTAGCCGGTCTCCGGGTTCGTCCAGTAGTAAGGCATGGCTGCGTTCGGTGTATAGGATGAATCGTGGCAGTACTGGGCGGCCCAGTAGTGAGCGTAATTCGTATTGTCAAACTGCGATTCGGCGGTACGTTCGAAATATGAAACTGCCGCGACCAGCTGTGCAAAGCCGACATCTGCATCGATTTTCAGCGAAGCCATGTCGAAGTCTTCTTCGCGCCACTCATTGTGAAAGCGGACCGTCTGCAAATCGCCGACGTATGGATCGTAGTAGTTCTCAGCACCGGAATCGGTGCTCTGGTGGTGATAGGACAGCGTTGTTGACCACCTGTCATTAATGTTCCACAGCAGGTGGATGCGACCGCCCGTGACATCCGCATCGTTCCAGCGGTCTTCCAGCGCCGCGCTGTTGTCCAGCGTACCCCATCCTGCCGGCGCCTTGTTTTCGCCGCCAAAACCATAGGCGTCTGCAGTGTGACCCGGAACGTTGTCAACAAAGCCACCGTCATGATCGTTGTAACCGACCACACGCATGGCGAGTGTGTTGTCGACCAGCGGAACGTTAAACATCAACGAACTCCGGTAACTGACATCGCTCTGGCTGCCGCCGCGCAATTCGCTGTCGAACTCCGCTTCAAACTGGTCCAGTACCGGCTGGTTGGTAACGATGCGCAATGTGCCTGCCTGCGCGTCCGATCCGTACAGTGTTCCCTGGGGACCCGACAGTGCCTCTACTCGAGCGATATCCACCATTCGGATATTCGGCTGCGACCCGGTCTGGGTGACGGAGATTTCGTCCAGGTAAACCGATGATGTCGACTGACCGATAAAACTGGAGCCGGTGATGGCACCACGAAATACCACCACGCTCGACCCTGCACCGTATGAAACGACGTTAATCGAAGGCACGAATCGGGAATAGTCCTCCATGCCTTTGGCGCCCATCGAAGCAAGCGATTCCTGCGAGATGGCCTGGACGGCTGACGGGATTTCCTGGGCCGACTCCGTACGCTTGCGTGCGGTTACCGTAATTTCTTCGAGGTAACCCGACTTTTGGGCGGCTTCCTGTGCTTCGGCGGACTGGCCGGGGCAAAGAGCGGCCGTTACGGCGGCAGCGACCGGTGATAAGGAAATTAATTTGTACGGACCACTCATTTATTGTTTCCCCCGAAAGCGGTAATCATTGCAGCGGCGAAAACAGCCGAAGCGAGACGTAGCCCAAATGGAAATTCGGCTCAGGCGATCATAAGGTACGCACAGGGAACAAATCAAACTCGGAATCGCTGTTATTAATTTCTGTTTCAATTGTTTTAATTCGATTGCTTTACTTTTTAATTTATTCGTTAGCTATGTAATTCAGGAACGCTATTTTGGTCATATTCTTTTATAATGTGAGAATGGTTCACCCATAGAGCGCATCGGTCGGGCATTTGCGACAAATTGATTTCGTTATCTGCATCGCTGCCGATTACACGACAGGGAACAACGGCAATTCGACCGGACGGTGGGTAGATATTTTCGCAACCCTGATTGACATCGCCACTACCGCAGCTGCATTGTCGGACCACAACAACTCGACAGGAATACCAGAATGACACGCACCCTCCCGATTCTGTTAACAGTGATTGCCCTCGCCGCCCTGCCAGCCTTTGTTCTTGCAGCAGATCCCGAAGAAGAGATCCGCACTTTGGTGGTCGAATTCAACGAATCCTACCTCCAGAACGAACTCGACAAGTATTTCGGTTTCTACGCCGACGACGCGACATTGTGGTTCAACTCCGGCCGCAGCACGCTGGAATCCTATCGTGATAGCTGGTACGAGCTGATCGAATCCGGCGGCGGTGTCCGCAAGAATGCGATCTCGGATATCAGGATACAGATGAGCCCTGCCGGCGACGCCGCGATTGCTACGTACCAGGTCGAAGTACAAACGGAGTATCCGGGAAACAGGCTCAGCAGCCAGCAGGCAAATGAAACGGATGTCTGGTTCAAGACAGCCGATGGCTGGCGTATTTCTCATGTACATTATACGTCTAGCGATGGCGAGGAATAGCGGACGAAGGATGACGTGCCGAGACACATAACCCGGACTTTTTGGCGATGAATATTGATACTCCCCTTCGTGAGCTGGGTAGCGTTGATTCGAACGCGCTGCGAGAGGCAATTCTTCGCCAGGAAGATGACGCGTGGAACGAGGACAAGTACCGCCAGGAACAATTCGAAGTCCATCATGCCACCCAGTCGATTGTGGTGTTGTTTGTAGACCTCGCGCGATGGCCTGACCTGGTAGTAAGCCGGGAGCCAGGGTGGCCGCGGCTCGCGGACACGGCATTACCGCTGATGAACCAGATTATCGAAAAGCACTATCCACCCGGTGGCACTGTAATACGCGCGATGGCGGCGAAATTGCTTGCCGGCAGTGTCATCAGTCCGCATTTCGACAAACACCCCTCGTTCCATGTCGGCCATCGAATTCATGTACCGATTACGACCAACCCCAGGGTCAGGTTCATGATAGACGGGCGGCCGTACAAGTTTGAAGTTGGCCAGGCATACGAAATCAACAACCAGAAAACCCACTCCGTGATGAACAAGGGTACGGAAGATCGCATCACGTTTATTTTTGATTACGTACCGACGGACAAGATTGCCGCTGGAATTGACGGCTGATCGGCCGGCATGCGCAGAGCGATTCTCCGACCCGATTGATTTACAACACGGGCGCCAGCGCGTTCCTCAGCTCATCAAGATAAGAATCGTAGTGCTTCCAGAACTCCACCCCGCTTGCGTACAGTGGTTCCCGCACCTGCTCCGCGCTCGCGGTGTTGACAGCACGCCGGTTCTTGTAGAACTCGACGCAGGTCGACTCGAACGGCAGATCGCAGAAGTCCAGTAGCCGGCGCACCTGCCCCTCGAGATCAACCACGATATCTTCGTACTGTACCCGCAGTACTTTGCCGGGCAGTACGTTATCCCAATGTTCCATCATGTCGACGTACTGCAGATAGTACTGACCCAACTCACCAAGATCGTAGGACTGGTGCTTGCCCTGTGCGAATAACTGACGATAGTTGGCCACGCAGGTTGCCAACGGACTGCGGCGCGCATCGATGATTTTCGCATGCGGCAATATGCTATGGATAAAGCCGGTGTGCGGAAAGTTAGCCGGCATTTTATCGGTGAAATACCGGCATTCGTCGCTACAATAAGTCGCCGCATTTTGCATATAGCTCTTGCCGAGGCTTGCCAGTTCGTCCGCATTCAGTTGCTCTGCGATTTCAGCATAGTGCAGGCCGCCCGGGTTCTTCGCCGTGAGGGTCGAGGTCAGGGTAATTACGGCGGGCAGTTCGCCGCAACCTTCAACCTGGCTGTGACTCGATAGAATTTGCTCAATCAGCGTTGATCCGGAACGCGGCATGCCGAGAATGAAAATAGGTGTCCGGTCAGTCGGCGTTTTCGCAACGCTTCCCGCGAAAAAGGTGTGTGAAAATGCCTGCTTGATCCGTGCATTGTCGTGTTCGAACTTGTCCGCGTCATAGTTCACTAAACTCCGCTTCGCCGCATTCCCGAGCGAGTACTGTTGCCACGCCGCACCGTATTGTTGCAGATTTTCAAACGTTCTCGCCAAAGCAAAGCGAAAACCAGCTTCCGATTCCCGGTCTGTGGTGCCTGCATCTAGCTGTTGCTGAATGAGCTGCCTTTCTTCGTCGCTCCCATCGTAACCATGCAGACTCGCCAGGTACCACCATGCTGTGCCAATCCCGGGATGGACCCTGGTACACCGTGCATAACTTTCCCTCGCCTCATCTGTGCGGCCCGCCACGCGCAGCATATGACCGCGACCAATGAGTGCTGCCGGATGATCGGCCGATTGAGCCAGGCAATTATCGTAGGCCTGAAGCGCATCATCCGTGCGGCCCACGATGCCAAGCATATTGCCGAGATATGATTGGATTTCCGGGTTGTCAGGCGCAATGTGCGCGGCAGCCTGGAGTTCAGTGATCGAATCCCGATACCGGCCGCGGTCGCGGAGAAACTTTCCCAGATCGAACAATGCGTCGGCTCGATTCGGTAAAAGCGTGACGATCCGTTTCAGGTAGCCTTCCGCGACCGCCAAGCGCTCATCGTCGGTCGCGGCTTTCGCAAGAATGCGTAAAGCGTCCGTATTTCGGGGTTCGCGCCGCAGAATGACGTCGCAGGCTTGCTCAGACGCCGCGATGTCACCGTTTGCACGTAACGCCTCTGCTTCCCGAAGCAGGTTCGCAATCGACATGGATTGACGCATCTTGTGCCGCAGTTCGCTGGCCTCATCGGCACGGCCCGTACGCTCCAACGCCACGCAAAGTCCTCGCACCGCGGAAGCCTGGTTTGGATTCAGCGCAAGCGCTCTCCGGAACCATTGCATTGCGCCATCGTTGTCGTCACGCCTGAGGTGCAAACCACCAAGGTCTTCGTAGGGCTTGGCGAATTCAGGCTCGAGTTTGATTGCCAGCCGTAGCTGTTTCTCCGCCTGCTCCGTTTCACCTTTGCTTGCGAGGATGGCGCCAAGCATTGCGACCAAATTGACATCATCCTCCCACCTTGCAAGTGCATCCCGACATTTGAGCTCCGCAGCATCGGCCTGGCCGCCCTGCATCAAGCGAACGACTTCGTTAAGGGTGCTGCGAACGTCTTTAGCCATGGCGTGATGTTGTACTACGCACCTTACGTCAGGGCAACGCCCGCACGCACCGCGTCCGGGTCGGGTCTGGCGCTGACATGAAAGTTGTGCTGAACTCGCCCGATGAACCAGAAAGAAGAACTTGCGGCAGCATTTTCGCAAATCAGTTCAGGAAATTTCGCTGAAGCCATAAAACTTTGCGACCTGTGCCTCACAAAACACCCGGGCGACGCACGTTTTCTGTGTCTTGCCGGACAAGCCAGTATTGCATTGAAACAATTCGACAGCGCCGAACAGTATATTGATGAGGCGATTCGCGTATCCCCCGACTTCGCAGCTGCGTTTGAGACCCGCGGTGATCTCATGCTGTTGCAAGGTAGCCCGGATAAAGCCCGCGTCTCGTATGAAACGGCCGCGCGCCTCGATCCGACTCGCAATCTTACGCACGAAAAACTAAAGCGGATGAAACAACTCGAGAAAGGTCGGCCGGCAACTGCGGTTGCCGCGAGATCCGGGGGTTTTGACGACGACATCAGGAAGGCGGCGGATCTTGAAGCCAATGGTGACCGGCAATCTGCGGAATTGATCTATCGCGACATCCTCACCCGGGAACCAGGCCATATTGAGGCCGCACGTCTGCTTGCCGGCATTGCGGTGTTCCACAAACGCTTCCGCGATGCCGAGGTGTTTCTTAAGAAGGTACTGGACAGCGCACCAGACCACGCGCGCGCATGGGTAGACCTTGCAAACGTACAGCGAGAGATGGACAAATTCGACGATGCTGTTGAAAGTGCCCGTCATGTATTGCGGCTGGCGCCGGACAAGGCTGAATCGCACATGGCCTATGCAGGCGCCATCGGCATGACCGGTGCGCATGAAGAGGCTATAGAGGCATACCAGAAAGCTATCGACATGGCGCCGGAAAAAGCGGGCGCTGTTTGCGCCATGGCGCATCATCAAAAGACAGTCGGCCGCCAGGACGATGCTATCGCGAGCTATCGACGCGCCATCGCAATAAAACCCGATCACGCCGAAGCGTATTGGAGCCTCGCGAACCTGAAAACTTTTCGCTTTGATGACGGCGAAGTTGCTGCGATGCAGGAACTGTTGCGGGACGATTCGCTGCCGGATGTGTCGCGCGCCCAACTACACAACGCGCTCGGCCACGAATTTGAATCGCGAAAGGACTATGCCGGCGCATTCCGGCATTTTGAAAGGTGCAACGCGATTCGGCGTCTCAGCGAGTCCTATGATCCTGTGGAAACGCAAACCACCTACGATCGAATCATCGAATTGTTCAGTTCTGATTTCCTTGAGAAGAATGCTGGTGTACCGGCGTCGGCCGTGACACCGATCCTGGTTGTCGGCCTGCCGCGATCGGGCTCAACCCTGATCGAGCAAATATTGGCCAGCCACAGCCAGGTCGACGGCACGCACGAACTCGGCGACCTTGCTCGCGCCGTGCAATCGGTGCGCCGCGGAAAAAACCGCCAGTCGCTCTTTCCTGAAGCACTGGCCGGAATGAACCGCCAGGATTGGCAAAGTATCGGTGAAGAATATTTGCAACGCACCGAGATTTTTCGCAGCGGGGCGCCGTACTTTATTGACAAGAATCCGAACAACTTCATTTACGCCGGAGTCCTGAAGATAGCCTTGCCGAATGCCCGAATTATCAATGCCAGGCGCCATCCCCTGGACAGCTGCTTTGGTTCATTCAAGCAATTATTTGCCAGTGGCCAGCCCTTTACTTACGACATGACCGAACTGGGCGAATACTACCTGCAATACCAGCGTCTAATGGACCATTGGCATGCCGTGTTGCCCGGCTTCGTACTCGATGTGAACTACGAGGATGTCGTCGCCGATCTCGACGGCCAGGTAGCGCGACTTCTGGATTTCTGCGGCCTGCCGTTCGAAGAGGCCTGTTTACACTTCCACGAAACCGAACGTGCGGTAAAAACGGCCAGTTCGGAGCAAGTACGACGTCCGATATATTCCAGCTCCGTCAACCTGTGGCGCAACTATGAGCCTCATCTCGATGAGCTGATCCAGGTGTTGCAGCCCATATTGCCCGATCAATCAAACGGCCAGGCCTCCAGTCCGTGAATAGCGTTTTTGATATTCATCGACAATCATATTGACCCTACCACCTGTACTGGCGACGTCGCAGGGTGAGTTCGTCGATGGTGACGATCCCGCCGCGAATGCAAAAGCGCATTGGCATCCGGTACCGAATGTGACTTATTATTTGTATTCGATGATTGCGAAGGGAGGCCGCAACACATGCTGGAAGGAACCACACCCCTGCTCCTGGCCATGCTCACCGGAGAACCGGACTGCTTCTGAAGAAGCTGTCCCGATAATTCTCCATGGATGACCCGTCCTTTGTCTCGGCGCTGCCCACGATCTTTGTTTTCGTTCTCGCGATCGTTTCGCGACGTCCGATCGAGTCGCTGCTGGCGGGCGCACTCCTCGGCCTCATCATGTTGCACGGCGGGCAATTCGTCACAGGATTTGCCGATACATCGCTGGTCGTACTGACCGACGAGGACGTCGCCTGGGTCATTCTCGTTTGCGGGTTCATGGGCAGCCTGATCGGGCTGCTGATCCGCAGTGGCGCGACACAGGCGTTTACCGCCCGCATGACCGGGTTTGTCCGCTCGCAGAAAAGCGCCCTGTTCGCGACGTGGTTTCTCGGCATCCTGATGTTCGTCGACGACTACCTCAACTCCCTGGCGGTGGGCTCGGCCATGCGGGAGTTGACTGACCGGTTCCGGATCTCGCGCGAAATGCTTGCGTATGTCGTCGACTCCACGGCTGCGCCCATCAGCGTCATTATCCCGTTCTCGACATGGGGCGCGTTTTTCGGCGGCCTGCTCGTGACAAACGGCGTGGCCGCCGAGGGCGAGGGACTTTCGACCTACATCGCCGCGGTGCCTTACATGCTGTATGCGTGGGCCGCGATTTTCCTTGTTCCGATCGTCATCGCGGGCTGGGTACCGGCACTCGGTGGCATGAAGCGTGCGGAGCGCCGGGCGCAGACGACCGGCGCTATGGTCCCACCGGGCGCAGAGCACATCGAGGAAGCGAACCGGGCAATTCGCCCGCGCGATGACGCCAGGCCCCGCGCCATGCTGTTCGTCTTGCCCATGGTCGCCCTGGTCCTGCTCACGCTCTACTTCGACAAGGACTTTCTGCGCGGCGTGTACGTAACGCTTGGCGGAACAGTGCTCGTCATGCTGGCGCTCCGTGCGCTCGACTTCAACGAGACATTCGACACTATCCTCACCGGTTTCAAGACGATGATCGAGCCGCTGGCCGTGCTCATCGCGGCGTTCATGCTGAAAGAGGTCAATGACGACCTGGGCCTTCCTGCCTACGTCGTCGCATCGATGGAGCCGCTGCTGACGCCGGAGTCGTTGCCGGCCGTCGTCTTCGCCACAATGGGCCTTGTCTCGTTCGCAACCGGGTCCAACTGGGGTGTGTTCGTGATTATCCTGCCAATTGTAGCGACGCTCGCCAACAATCTCGGCGCGGACATGACGCTCGTGATCGGAGCGACGCTGTCCGCCAGCACGTTCGGCAGCCACGCCTGTTTCTATTCCGATGCAACCGTGCTGACGGCGCAGGCGACCGGCTGTACGGCGATGCAGCACGCGCTGACGCAGATACCCTATGCGTTGATCGCCGCGGCCGTCGCACTGGCCGGCTACCTTGTTCTCGGCTATGCCTGAATATGACTGGAACGAGATCGGCGTAAAGCAACCAGCGTAGTCACACGAATCTCAACTCTACCCGGTCCGGCCGCCCATTAATCCTGTGTATCGAGAGCCTTCCTGATTCCGCGGGCGAGCTACCATGCCACGCGCACGACGCCGTCAGCCGTAGTCGTCGCCTCGGTGCCGGCCGCATCGCCGATCGCATCAACATCAAGACTCGATTGGCCCGCTGCCGCGACGGGGAAGGACGCCAGAATCGCGACCATGTTGAGGACGATGAACCTTCCACGGAGCAGTTGCGCGGGCATATGATGGCCTCCGTTCAAGGCAGGAGTTTTCTCCGGGCCGTGGCCTGCGGACGACCTCAGGATAACAACTTCCCGGTATCGCGTCCCGTGGCGTGAAACAGAATAATATGACTGCGTCCCGCATCGCCGCCGAGTCGAAAGGTATCGCCTTTGGCGAGGCTGCTCGCGCCTGGCTCAAGATTGGCCTGCTGAGCTTCGGCGGTCCGGCCGGCCAGATCGCTTTGATGCACCGGATTCTCGTCGAGGAAAAGCGCTGGGTGGGCGAGGGACGCTTCCTGCACGCGCTCAACTATTGCATGCTGCTCCCGGGGCCGGAAGCGATGCAGCTCGCGACCTACGTCGGCTGGCTTCTGCACGGCGTGCGCGGCGGCCTGGTCGCGGGCATATTGTTCGTGCTGCCGGGCTTCGTCGCCATGCTGGCGCTGTCGATCCTGTATGCACTGTATCAAGACATGGGACTGGTGCAGGGACTGTTCTTCGGTCTCAAGGCGGCAGTGCTCGCGATCGTCGCCGAAGCTGTCGTTCGCATCGGCAAGCGGGCACTGCAAAATCGCGCACAAGTCAGTATCGCCGCTTTGGCATTCTTCGCGATTTTCTTTCTGCATCTGCCGTTCCCGCTCATAGTTTTGACAGCGGGCCTCGCGGGCCTGCTTGGCGGACACTATCGGCCCGAGCTTTTCCATGTGATCAGGGGGCACGCGGTAGAAGACGATGTTGTTGCAGGCTCCGCGGAACTGACCCGGGCCCGCGGCTGGCGGCACATTGTCGGCACATGCATCGTGTGGCTGCCGCTGTGGTTCATACCGGTCCTGCTGCTCGCGGCAGTCCTGGGTCCTGACCACGTCCTTACGCTCGAAGGCCTGTTCTTCAGCAAGGCTGCCGCCGTCACCTTCGGGGGTGCGTACGCCGTGCTGGCCTACATCGCCCAGCAAGCCGTCGAGGTCTATCACTGGCTGCTTCCGGGAGAAATGCTGGACGGGCTGGGCATGGCGGAGACGACGCCGGGGCCGCTGATCATGGTGACGCAATTCGTCGGTTTCATGGGCGCATTCCGGTTCCCGGAACCGTTCTCGCCGCTGACAGCGGGCATCGTCGGCTCGATCGTCACTACCTGGGTCACATTCGTTCCGTGCTTTCTGTGGATATTTCTCGGCGCGCCTTACGTGGAACGGATACGTGACAATCACATTCTCGGCTCCGCCCTATCCTGCATCACGGCTGCTGTGGTCGGAGTCATTCTGAATCTCGCCGTGTGGTTTGCGTTGCATGTGCTTTTCGCCGACGTGGCAGAAACTCACGTCAGCGGCATTCGCCTGCTGCTGCCGGATTGGTCCTCACTGAACTACGCGGCCTCTGCCATCGCAGCGGGTGCTTTTGTCGCGATGTTCAAGCTGCACTGGAGCGTGTTTCGAGCCCTGGGCGCCGCCTGCATCGTCGGGCTGCTGCTTCACTCGCTCTTGCTGTAGTACCGCCGACGGGTTTCCACAATCGGGCATGTGCGTGTCATGATGGTCAGCGGATGGGGAATGGAATATTGATAAAAACTGATGGAAGTGAAGGGACTATTTCGATGCGCCGGCCTGCTTGGTTTGGCGGCCGTGCTTACCGGATGCGGCGACCGCGAATGGCCTGGCTCAATTGAGGCACTGCTCGAATCCCAGCCAGGGCGCTTCGGTGTCGTAACGGAGGACCCGGCTCGTTACCGCGTGCAGGTCATCTACACGCAGATCGACCGCGACGAGGCCAACCGCCCGAGCTTCCGCACATTCCGGTATCGCGTCGACCCGGACGAGTACTTCTATCCGGCGAGCACGGTAAAGCTGCCGACCGCGATCCTCGCGCTCGAGAAGGTGAACCACCTCGGGCTGCACCGCGACCTGACGATGCTGACCGGCGCGGCCACGGACTTCCAGACTTCCGTCACGCACGACGACACGGCGCCTGGCGGATTACCGAGCGTCGGCCACTACATACGCAAGATATTCCTCGTGAGCGATAACGACGCCTATAACCGGCTCTACGAGTTCATCGGGCAGCAGGAGCTCAACGAGTCACTGTACCGCCGCGGCTTCACCGGTACGCGGATCATTCACCGGCTCGAACTGATGCTGGACCCGCTGCAGGACCAGCAGACAAACCCGGTACGCTTCGTCGACGGCGACATGACATTGTACGAGCAGGACGCCATTCACAGCCCGCGGAGCTTTATCGGCGTGCAGCCCGAACTTCTCGGCACGGGCGAGATTGTCGACGGGGAATACATGGACCGCCCCAAGGACTTCGCCGTCAAGAATGCATTTCCGCTCGAGGAACTCCATGACGTGCTGCTTCGGCTGCTGTTCCCGGAGGCCGTCGACGACGAACAACGCTTCCGCCTGCGCGACGAGGACTACCGCTTCCTGTACCGCGCAATGTCGTCATACCCGAGCGAGGGTGGCATCGACGCGTACGAGGACACGGCGCAGTACCCGGATGGATACGTGAAATTTCTGTTGTTCGGCGGCAAGGCGCGCTCGATCCCGGACAACATTCGCATATTCAACAAGGTCGGCGATGCGTACGGGTTCCTGACCGACGCCGCTTACGTGGTCGATTTCGAGAACGGGGTGGAATTCCTGCTCGCCGCAACCGTGTACACGAACGCGAACGGCGTTTTCAACGACGGCAACTACGAGTACGACGAGATCGGCATGCCGTTCCTCGAAAGCCTGGGCCGGGCGATCTACGAGATCGAGCTCGCCCGCGAGCGCCCGCACGAGCCGGACCTGTCCCGGTTTCAGCTCAATCAGGAAGACCGGTTAGCGGTGTCTCCTCGGCATTGATCGGGACGTGGAAGCACGCCTTCGGTTCATCGCCAGGATGCTCCCGCCAATGCCATGCAGAAGGCCTCGTTGAAGACGACTCCCTCAACAGAATACGCCCGATCGGGAATATTCTTCCTCAACCGGCCGCTGTTTCACTGAATATTCCCGAGCGGGAACAGGTCTGCCGGTGTTGACCCAGCAATCAGCCCCCGGCCGACTGCTTCTTCAGCTCGACGTACGCAATAAACAGGTTCAGGTGGCGCGCGTCGTACTCGTCAATCCGGGCACGCGCCCGGGTCAGCTTTTCACGGACTACCGCCATGACCGTGTCGACCTGCATGGCGCGGCTGTCCCCGGCATCGCCCATGGCCGCCCGCAGCACGTCCGCGAGGTTCAGGGCCTCATCGATGCAACGTTCGGCTTCGTGCAGGTCCCTGGCGTGCTCTTCCGCTGCATCGAACAATGCCGGCCGGATTTCGTAGTCGTCGTCGAGAAGAAAGGCCGGCACGTAGAATTCGCCGTCCTCTTCGAGCCGCATTACTGTCGTTGGCAGCGAGGCATTTTTCGCAACAGGGCTCGCACAAGGGACGTGGTGGACCGTGGAACGGGATGGGTGGATGCCCGCACGAACGGCGGCAATGGCCTGCTGATTCATCGTTGCTGACCTCCGGCCGGGCGCTGCACTCGATGCCGCCGTGCCCGTGCAATCTGCATTTCAGCGAATTGTCCGTATTTAGGACATATTTAATTGTCAATACAGTACGATACGGTAAGTGCTCTCAGGGGTCAATACAGGGGACCATTGTGTCCTGAATTAGGACACCCGGCATCGTGCGTGTAGAATACGCTGCCGAACACAGGGGCAACGAATGCACATCAACGCCAAATTGCTGAACGACAGGGTCCGGCAGCGAATCAAAAGCGTACGCACGGCCGAGACCGAGCGCCGGCTCTCTCAAGCCGGCCTCGGCGAGGTCCTCGGCCTCAATCGCTCGACGATTGCCAACATTGAATCGGGTTTGCAACGCGCGTCCCTGCATAATATTTACGAGCTGTGCGCGCACTACAACCTGGAACTCTCGGACCTGCTGCCAAGCGTTGCCGAGATGCGCAGACGTTCGGCCGGGATCCGTTACGCCGGCGTGGACCCTAGCCTTACGCCCGTGCTCGAAAAACTGCGGCGCACGAGTTAGGCGCCGGCATGTCGCAAGGATTCGAACGGCGCGCGACGAAGCTGCTACGCGACCATGACGAGTTTTCGCCACCGGTCGACGTAGACGCCCTCGCCCGCGCGCTCGGTATTTCGGTCAACTTCGAGGAACTCGACAGCGGCGTATCGGGCGTGATGCTGATCGAAGACGGTAGTGTGAAAGTGGCCATCAACGCGGCGCACCACCGGCATCGCCAGCGATTTACGCTGGCGCACGAGATCGGCCACGTGCTCCTGCACGCGAAAGGCGATCGTGTCTTCGTTGACCGGCGGTTTTTCAGAAACGAGTGGTCGAGCAGGGGCGAGCTGCGCGAGGAAATCGAGGCGAACGCATTTGCGGCGGCGTTGCTGATGCCGAAATTGCTGATCCGGGAGCACATCGATGCAAAAACCGGCATCACGGATATCGACGTCTTTCGCCTGGCGACCCAGTTTGCCGTCAGCGAGCAGGCCATGACGCTGCGCCTGGTCAAATTGAATTACATCGAACCCGACTGACGAGCGACGCACGGCGGCGCATCTCGGCCAGCACGCCTGGCGACACTGTCAGGTACGACGCGGCCGCCGGCCGGTTGCCGAGGATGCGCTCCGGTCCGAGCACGGTGACTTCGCAACCCGCTTTCACGACAACCCGCTTCAGCAGCGGCAGGGGCATGACGACGAGGTAACGGTTGATATTGCGCCGCATGCCAAACTCCTGCATTGCACACAGCAAGTCAGCCACCGCGATGCGGCGCCGTTTTTCGTCGAGCGAGCGGTCGCAGCCGAAGCGCGTCGCCTCCCACACCGCGTCGGATTCGGGCGGCGCGCCGCTGATCAACTCCGGCCAAAGCCGCTGCAACATGTAGGGCCGCATGGTTGGCAGCAGGCGCACGGCGCCGCGTGTTTCGCCCCGCTCATCGAGCCACAGCAGGTACTGGGCGGCGGGCGTATCGAACTCGTCGTACTCCATGCCCCGGTAAGTCGGTACGTCC
>CAZLNH010000147.1:0-26079 GCA_964560775.1 uncultured Woeseiaceae bacterium
GAGCCGCCGCCCCGCGTCATTGCGAGGGCGCCGCAGGCGGCCGTGGCAATCTCGTCCAGGCTGGCAGAGTCATTATCCGTGCGAGATCGCCACGGCGCTGCGCGCCTCGCGATGACGCCCCCGATCACTCGTCCCGGCAGAGCCGCAGGTCGCCGTTCAGGGTCCGGATGATGACGCGGCTGCTGCCACCGCCCTCGGTGAACGACAGCTCACGGCCCGGCGCATAGCGGCTGGTGCGAACCGGTTCCGGGCCGAAGCAATTGCGAATCTCGCCATTGAAGGTTTCGATGTCGAAACTCGCGGAGATCTCGCCAGCGAGCTTGATGTCGACATCGCCATTGATCGTTTCAATGTCAAAACGGCCTTCACTCAAAAGTGTCGCCTGGAAAACCATGTCGCCGGATGTCGTATTCATCGAAACGCGATTGAACTCACCGTCGACGATATAGAGGTCGCCACTTACAGAGCCCGACTTGATATCGCCAAACACATTGTCAACGTCTATGTCGCCACTGACGGTACTGAGCGTTACATGAATCGGCCGCCGGTCGCCTTCAAGGTCGACATCACCGCTGACGGTTTCGATATCCACATCCGCCTCGTGTGCCATCGTTTCGATATCACCGCTGATTGACTGCAACCGTTGTGCGCCCAATACGCCCGCAACGGAAATATCAGCGCTGATCCCGGACAATTCGATCGAGCTGTTCTCCGGCACCCGCACGTGCAAATCCGTTGACGACGAGCGCATGCTGCGGCGCGTCTTTACCTGCACCAGAACTTTGTTCCCGTCCCGTTCGACGACCAGCTCGTCAACACCACTGCCAAGATCAGCTCGCACATCGACCTGGTTGCGTGACCAGCCACGGACGTCGATGGAGCCGGCAGTATTGGAAATCGAGACCAGGCCGTCCGGGCTTGCATCAACACTGCGCTCTTCGTCGTCGGCGGCAGCGCACGCACCGGTGGCCATCAGGATCAGTGGAATAAATCGTTTCATCTACAGTCTCTCGGTATTCTGTCAGTGTACATGTGTACAGCATCGACCGTGTCGCGGCCGTCCATCAGATGTCCTCGCGGCGCATGACGGAGGTCGTCAGCAAGTCGACCTGCCGCATGACGCTAAGCTCCTCGTTATATGTGCGCAGCAATAACTGCTGCAACAGCACATTATCCGGCTCCTTCGCCAGCGCGATATTGATCTCGGCGATAGCCGCGCGGATCGTCGCAATGTTCTTCTCGACTTCAGCACGCGTAGCCGGCGGCAGGCGCTCCATCTCCTCGTCGAGTTTCGCAACCAGGCTGTTACGCGCGTCGGTAAAATCGGGACCCAGCGAATAGTCGCTGCCGAAACTGCCCGACACCGGACGAAACGTCAGCGTATCCGTCGCGGCAAACTGCTCGGTTGGGCCTGCCGCATCCTGCATCGTCAGCCACGTGATCATCGACGAACCACCGATCAACAGCAATACGGTAGCCGCCTGCGCCATCAGGCGCGGCCAGCGCACCACCGGCCGGGCATCCGTGTCACCGATAGCCTCTGCAATAACGGGCCACAAATCGCGTTGCGGCTGGACATCGGTCGCAAGCCCGCGTGCCATGCGCATCAGTTCGTCATCGTCGCGTTCGTATTCATTCATCTCTTTTCACCGTGCAGATTCAACTGCTGTGCCAACAGGCGTTTTGCGCGATGGAGCTGCGCCTTGCTGGTACCACTTGCGATGCCGAGCATGTCGCCGGTTTCCTCGTGGCTGTAGCCATAGACGGCGTGCAGCACAAATACATGCCTGGCACCGCTCGGCAGCTGGTCCACCGCCTGCTGCAGATCCTCCATATTGGAGCTGTCGCCACTGGTTTGTTCCTGCCCCTGCATGTCACCTACCGCCCTCAGCCTGTCCTGCTCGCGGCGCTCCTTTCGCATGCGCCCGAGTACCGTGTTAACCGCGACCCGGTGCATCCAGGTACTGAACGCGCTGTCGCCGCGAAACCGATCCAGCATGCGCCAGGCCTGTATGAACGCATCCTGCGTACAGTCTTCCGCCTCGCTCGCATTCCCGGTCATGCGCAGGCACAGGCCATACACCTTGCCGACGTGGAGACGGTAAAGCTCGGCAAACGCTGCCTGGTCCGCCTGCCGGGCGCGCGCGAGGAACACCTGTTCATCGCCGTCGCCCTGCTCTGTCACCGCCTCAGGCATGAATCCCACCAGCCCGGCGGCCGAAAGCGCTGCCAATAATCCTTACTCCCCATGCTTTGATTGTTAGATGCCCGGTGGTTGCGGAAGGTTTACCGCCGGCGGAAAGCCCTGTAGCCGCAGGCCCTGGCGCGCCGGCATCGCGACCGCGGCCGTTTGACGGGCGGCGCGGGCGCGGACTCTGGTATTATGCGCGAAGTCACAGCCGTCCCGTGCACGACGCAACAAAACGGGGCCATAAAAACAAAAATGACGGTGCATGCGACAAGCGGACACGGAAGCGCGAGCAGAACAAGGACCGGGGGCAAGTTCCGGTAGGGGCGACACGGAGCTGATGACGGAATACTCTATTCTGTATCTCGGCCGCAAGGATTTTGCGGCCGGGTTTCTCGAATGGCTGGAAGCCTCGCCCTGCTGTCGCCGCCTTATTCACATCGACTCGCTGTTTCTGCCTGAGGACCTGCCGGAGCAGATCGACCTCGTTTTATTCGAGACCGGTCCCGCGGTCGCACGCTCCGGACAAAGCCTGAAATCGCTCGTGCGCTCGCTCGGCGACTGGCCGCTGATCGCGCTGACGCATCGTGAGCACGAACACCGCGGTGTCGCGGCTGTCAGGGCCGGCGCGCAAAGCTACCTGTGCGTTGATGACATATCCAGTGAAGCGAAGAGCACGGCATTCGATCACGCGGTGCAGCGCTTCAGGCTGCTTCGGCGCCTGTCGGACGCGGATGGCACGGTCCTGTCGATATTGAGCAGCATCAATGATGGCGCGATTGTCATCGACCGTCACGGCCATTTGCTGGACATCAATCCAGCGGCGCGCTCGATGCTGGGTCTCGGACCTCGGCAACGCCCGGATGCCGCGTGGGTCGGGAATTTCGCTGCTCTTGCCGTCGATGGCAAGTCGCATTTCGCTCCTGGTGACCTGCCGCTCGCAAAAGCTCGCCGTGGCGAGAAGTTCGTCAACCACGTGGCACTGTACCGTTCGGAGGATCACGATCCGACGCTGCTCAGCATCAGCGGCCAGGGGCTGTACGACGCAAACCGCCTGCTGATCGGCGGCGTCATCACGTTCCGCGACGTCACGGAAGTTATGAACCGCACGCTGGAGCTCGAAAAACGCGCCGAGTACGATGAACTGACACTATTGCCGAACCGCCGGCTGTTCTCTCGCCAGCTTGAAAAAGCCGTCGGCCGCAGCCAGCGCGGCAGGCAGCCGCTTGCAGTGCTTTTCATCGATCTCGACCGCTTCAAGTCGGTCAACGACACACTCGGC
Source organism: uncultured Woeseiaceae bacterium (assembly GCA_964560775.1). Lineage (GTDB taxonomy): Bacteria > Pseudomonadota > Gammaproteobacteria > Steroidobacterales > Woeseiaceae > Woeseia. The sequence continues at coordinate 3,471 of CAZLNH010000147.1, forward strand.
CACGACATCGGTGACGAATTGCTGCGGCAGGTGGCGGACCGCCTGCAACGTAACCTGCGCATCGGTGATTTTTCCGGGCGCTGGGGCGGCGACGAGTTCATAGTTTGCCTCGAGGACTTCAGCGATGCGGCAGATGCCGGCGCCGCCGCGCAGAAACTGAACCTCGTTCTGGCGGAGAAATTCGAGGTCGGCGGCAGCGAAGTCTACGTGACACCGAGTATCGGCATTGCGCTATATCCAGAGTCCGGTGAGACAGTCGAGCGGCTGATCAAGGCGGCCGACCTCGCCATGTACCAGGCCAAGCGGCGCGGCGGCGGACGGTTCCAGTATTACTCAAGCGCGCTCAATACCAGGCTGGAGCAGCGCGAGGAACTGGAGATCGGCCTGCGGCATGCGCTGGTGCGCAATGAGTTCGTATTGCATTACCAGCCCCGCATTGATGTCGATTCAGGGCGCCTGATCGGCCTCGAAGCGCTGTTGCGCTGGCAGCATCCGCGCTTTGGCCTTCTACCGCCCGCACGATTCCTGAAAATTCTCGAGAGCAGCGGCCTGATTCACTCGGCTGGGGAATGGGTCATTGAAACCGCCTTCCGGCAGCTGGCGGCGTGGCAACACCAGTTCGAGCTGCCGGATCTCGGCATGTCCATCAACCTTTCTTCGCAGCAGTTGCTGCACGGACGGCTGGTCGAAGCAGTGTCGAAAGCGCTGCGTGATACGGCGCTCGATCCGGGCAGCATCGACTTCGAGATCGGCGACGCCGTCATCGTCGGACAGCGCCCGGTTGAGATCGAAACTTTGCAAGGCCTGCGCCGCCTCGGCGTGCGCCTGTCGCTCGATCACTTTGGCATACGCGATGTTTCGTTCAGCTCGCTCGATACCGGCGTGATCGACAGCTTTGTACTCGACCAGTCGCTGATCCAGGACGTGGAAAGTAACGACAGCCACCAGCGCATCGTGCGCGCGGCCATCGCGATGGCACGCGGGCTGGACATCGAGGTAGCTGCCGAAGGTGTCGAAACAATCACGCAGTTCGAATTTCTGAAAAGCTGCCAGTGCGACCTGGCCCAGGGCTTTTTGATCAGCAGGCCGATGCAGGCCGAGAAAGTCTCGAGCCTGTTGCGGGGGGAAATCGCCGGTACCCGGCTGCTCGCTCGCGGTATGCCGTAACTGTCGTCATCGCATTACGCCGCAGCACCAATGTCATCGCGAGCCCGCAGGGCGTGGCGACCTCGTTCCGATTGGCAGAGTCACAAGCAGGACGAGATCGCCACGGCGCTACGCGCCTCGCGATGACGTTGGTGCTGCGCGCCTCGCGATGACGTTGGTGCTACGCGCCTCGCGATGACGTTGGTGCTACGCGCCTCGCGATGACGTTGGTGCTACGCGCCTCCCGATGACTGATCATGGCTGTAACCGCCCGCAACACCAGCACGCCGCGAATTGCCCCTCGTTCTCTTCATGGCAATTTGCGCACCGCCAGCTCAGGGCCGGGCTTTCGCGGATCAGCGTATCGCGGTCCAACACCTGCAGGGCGCGATCGAAATCGAGGTCGTTCCTGATCCAGAGCTCGGGCCACACTTCCTGGAACGGCATTTCGCCGAGTATCGAACCGAGAAATTCGTTCTTTATGAACGCGGGTATACCCTCGCTTTGCAGCAGGTTCTTGTAGTGATTGATCGTGACCAGGGAGTCGGCAGACGTGAGTTTTTTCATTACGACCGCAAGTCTACCCTTTCAGCGCGCGGAGAAAAGCGGCCGGGTCCTCGCCGCGCTCGAGAACTTCAACCAGCGCCGAGCCAACTATAGCCCCGGCGGCATGGCGGCCGACAGCCGCCACGTCGGCAGCGGCCCGTATGCCGAAGCCGGCGCAGACTGGCAGCGGCGACAGCGCACTGACGCGATCCAGGTAATCAGCCAGGGTATCCGGCAAGCCGCTGTCGCCGCCGGTGATACCGGTGATCGTTACAGCATAGACGAAGCCGCGCGAGGCACGGGCAAGTTTCTTCAGGCGCGCATCGGGCGTTGCGGGGGTTACCAGCTGGATCTGCCCAATGCCGCGCGCCTCGAGGACGGCACGCAGCTCGTCACTCTCCTCGAACGGCAGGTCGGGCACGATGAACGCACAGACGCCGGTCTCCCTTGCACGCACCGCCAGTGCCTCGAAGCCGAAGCTCAACAGCGGATTCAGGTACGACATCATTACGAGGGGTGCGTGGATGCGCTCACGGCCGGTCTCGAGCTGGTCGAATATCCAGCGCAACGTGACGCCGTTTTTGATTGCCTCAAAGCTCGAGCGCTGGATCGTCATCCCGTCGGCCATCGGGTCGGAGAACGGCACGCCGATCTCGACCACGTCGCCGACCGTACTGACGGAATCAAGCACGTCGAGAAACGTTTCGGCTTTCGGGTACCCGGCCGTGATGAACGGGATCAGGCCGGGCCGGCCGGCGTCTTTCGCAGCTTTGAGCGCGCGGCCTATCTGTTCATGCGGCTGCATGGATGCGTGTCCTCGCAGGATATTTCGTCAGCGTCGGCATGTCCTTGTCGCCGCGGCCGGAATTGCCGACCAGTATGCGGCTGCCCGGATTCTCCGCGGCCCATTTTTTCGCCGCCGCATAGGCGTGCGCGGTTTCGAGGGCGGTCAGGATGCCTTCGAGCTCACACAGCTCTTCGAGCGCTTCGAGCGCCTCGTCGTCGCTTGCGGAGACGTAGGTAACGCGGCCGATGGCCTGCAACATGGCGTGTTCGGGTCCGACACCGGAGTAATCGAGTCCGGCCGAGATCGAATGCGTTTCCTGCACCTGGCCGTTCTCATCCTGCAGGATGATCGAGTAGCTCCCCTGCAGCACGCCGGGCGTGCCGGTCGCAAGCGACGCCGCGTTCTGGCCAAGGCCGCTGCCGGTGCCGCCGGCCTCGACGCCGATCAGTTGCGTCTCACTGTCCCCGATCAGCGGGTAGAAAAGCCCGATGGCATTCGAGCCGCCACCAACGCAGGCAAACGCCACATCCGGCAGCGCACCGGTACGGTCCAGCATTTGCGCGCGCGCCTCCTGGCCGATCACTGACTGCAACTCACGCACGAGGTATGGATACGGATGCGGCCCGACGGCCGACCCCAACAGATAGTAGATCCCGTCCGGATCGGATACCCATTCGCGCATCGCCTCGTCGATTGCGGCGCGTAATGTGCGATCACCACTCTCTACCGGAAACACCTCGGCGCCAAGGCGGCGCATGCGATCGACGTTTGGCGCCTGCCGTTCGATATCGACCGCGCCCATGTAAACGCGGCACGGCAGGCCGACACGCGCGCAGGCGGCAGCCGATGCGACACCATGCTGACCGGCTCCGGTTTCGGCAATGACGCGTGTCGCACCCAGACGCTTCGCGAGCAATGCCTGGCCGATCGCGTTGTTTATCTTGTGCGCACCAGTGTGCGCGAGGTCCTCACGCTTCAGCCAGACATCGGCGCCCCAGCGATCACTCAGGCGCGGCGCGTGGCTCAGTGCGGTTGGCCGTCCGACCCAGTCGCGTAATTCAGTACGAAAGGCATTGCGGAAATCATCGTCGAGCAGATTTTTGCGTACGCCCTCCTCGAGCCGTTCGAACGCCGGCACCAGCGTCTCGGGGATGTAACGTCCGCCGAAGGGTCCGAAGCGGCCACGCGCATCCGGCAGTTCACCGGCAACGGATGCCGCAAGCAGGCGTTCGCGCTCGGCGGCGTCAATCAGTGGTTTCATCAATTGTATCCTTCCGTGTTTGCGGCACCGCGGGCGGCCTCAATAAAGCGTGCAATGCGGGCCGGGTCTTTCTTGCCGGGCACGGACTCGACGGCGCTCGACACGTCGACACCCCAGGGCCTGACAGTGGAGATTGCTTCGGCGACGTTTTCCTCGTTCAGGCCACCGGCAAGAATCATGCGGCCGCGCAGAGCAAGTTTTGCCGCCTGCCGCCAGTCGACCGCCTGCCCGCGGCCGCTCGCTATTCCCTCATAGACGAACAGGTCCGGCAACCCGTCATCGGGGTTGAAAGTGCCTTCGCGCAGCACCGGCCACGGCGTTACGGCCGCGGGTACGTCCAGGTTCGCAAAATCCCCGGCATCCGTCTGCAGTACGTGCGGGCGAAAGACATTGAATACCTCGCGCCATTCGCTTGCACTCGGGTGCTGCATGACCGCGACCCGGAACACTTCGGGCGGAACATCGGCAGCAAGCGCCGCGGCATGCGCCGGTGTCACGCGCCGCACCGAATCGGCGAACACAAACCCCACCGCGCCGGCGCCCGCCCGGACCGCCGCGCGCACCGCGTCCGGATCCGTCAGTCCGCAGATCTTGATCATGCCGTACACCGTGCCCGGCCGGCATCGAGCATGTCGCGGAGCAATGCTTGCGGGTCGTCGTCGCGCATCAGCGCCGTACCGACCAGCGCGAGCCGGTAACCGAGGCTGGCGGCGTGCGCGGCATCGTCCGCGGTTTCGAGGCCGCTTTCGGCAACGCAGGCGACGCCGGGGGGTAACAAAGCACTCAAATGGTCAAGACGCTTGCCGTCAATCGCAAGTGTGCGCAGGTTGCGTGAATTGACACCGAACAGCAATTGCCCGGCACGCACGGCATCGCGATGCAACGGATCCTCCAGCAATCGGGTGCTCCGCTCCAGGTCGTCCTCATCAAAGGATTCAAGCAAGACGAACATCTTTTGTTCGTACGCACAGTCAAGCATGGCGGCAAGCTGCATGTCGTCCAGCATTGCCGCGATCAGCAGCACGCCGCTTGCACCTGCCGCACGAGCCTCGAGCACCTGTACCGAGTCGACAAGAAAGTCCTTGCGCATCGCGGGAATGCCGAGCGGCAGAAGCGCTGCGGCGATGTCACGTAAGTGGTCGACACTGCCGCCGAACGTGGTCGGTTCCGTCAGCACCGACACGACGGCGGCACCACCGCGGGCGTAGTGCGCTGCCTGTGCGAGGCGGTCGTATCCCGATGCGGCAATAGCGCCTTCGGACGGAGAGCTGTCCTTTAATTCCGCGATGATGTCAAAGCCTTGCAGCCGGATGCCGAAGACCGGCGCGTCGAGCTCATTGTCACGGTAGCGCCGCCGTGCGGCCGCCGCGCGCTCGGCACTGTGTGTTGCCATCTGTTTCAGGAAATCGCTCATGCGGCTTTGAAATGCTCGCGAAAACGGGTGAGGAATTGCTGTGCGCGCCCGCTGTCTATGGCGTCGGCGGCCTGCTGCACGCCGTCCTGTGCATCGCGGGCATTCCCCATGACTTCAAGCACCAGTGATGTACCCATCAGCAATGCGTGGCGGTGCGGCCCCTGGTCGCTGCCGTTGAATACGCGTTCGAGTTCGCTCGCGTTGTGCGCGGCGTCGCCGCCTGCCAGCGCCTCAGGCGTGCAGCGTGGCACGCCATAATCCTCCGGCTCGCGCGTTGACTCCACGACGCTGCCGGGCCGGACATCATAAAGAATAAAGCTGCCTGCCGGCGATGCCTCGTCCCACCCCGGTTCCCCGTGCACGACGAAAGCGCGTTCGATGGGCATGCCGGTCAGCGTGTCCGCCATAAGCCGGGCCGCCTCTGGACTGAACGCGCCGATCAGCTGGAAGGGTGGTGCGGCCGGATTCGTCAGCGGGCCCAACATGTTGAACACAGTCCGCACGCCGAGCGCACTGCGCACCGGCATTACCGCCTTCATGGCCGGATGGTAGGCCGGCGCGAACAGGAACGTGAAGCCGGTTGCGGCAAGCGCGTCGACCGCGGTCCGTTCATCGAGCGGCAGCGGCATGCCGAGACACTCGAGCATGTCGGCACTGCCGGAACGGCTGGATATCGAGCGGTTGCCGTGCTTGACGACACGTGCGCCGCAGGCCGCGGCCAGCAGGCCAGTGCCGGTCGACAGGTTCAGGCTGCCGGAGCCATCGCCGCCGGTGCCGACCGTATCGACCGTTGGCGTACCGGCCGGAATCGCCGGCCGCAACGCCAGTTCCCGCATCGCCGTGGCAAAGCCGCGGATTTCCTCGCTGCACTCGCCCTTGGCGCGCAGCGCCGCGAGCAGTGCGCCGGCCAGTGCCGGCTGCAGTTCACCGCCCGCGAGTGTGTGCATCAGCGCGTGCGCTTCCGGTTCGGCCAGGTCATTGCCCGTGAGAATTTTCTCGAGCAGCGCCGGGTATGACATGGCATTCATGCCGTCATCCTCAGGAAGTTGGCCATCAGGCGACCGCCTTCCGGCGTCAGCACACTTTCCGGGTGAAACTGCACGCCTTCTATCGGCAGCTCACGATGCCGTACGCCCATGATTTCCCCCTGGTCCGTCTGCGCTGTCAGTTCGAGTACCTCCGGCAGTGTGTCATGACTGGCGCACAGCGAGTGGTAGCGTCCGGCCTCGAATGGCTGTGACAGGCCTTCGTAAATGCTTTTGGCATCGTGCGACACCGGCGATGTCTTGCCATGCATCAGGCGCCCGGCGCGCACGATCTCCCCGCCGTAGTGGCTGACGAGACACTGGTGACCGAGGCAGACACCGAAGATCGGCAACGCGCCCGCGAATGCATTGATCATCGCGAGTGACACGCCGGCATTCTCGGGCCGCCCGGGACCCGGCGAGATGACAAGGTGTGTCGGCTCGAGCTCGCGAGCCGCCTCGATCGTAATGGCGTCGTTTCGAAACACGCGCACATCGGCACCGAGCGCCGCAAATGCCTGCACGAGGTTGTACGTGAACGAATCGTAGTTATCGATCAGCAGTATGCGGGCATCGCTCACAGACCTTCTCCCGCCATGTCCAGCGCACGGCGCAGGATCTCGCTTTTCGCGAGCACTTCGCGATATTCGTTTTGCGGCACGCTGTCCGCGACGATACCGGCGCCCGCCTGGAAACTGTACTCATCGCCGTTGAATACCAGCGTGCGAATCGTGATGGCCTGGTCCATGTCGCCGCCAGCACCGAAGTAACCGGCGGTACCGGCGTACAGGCCGCGGCCGCTCTGTTCCATTTCCTCAATGATTTCCATGGCACGCACCTTGGGTGCGCCGACCAGCGTTCCCGCCGGAAAACTGGCGGCGAACAGATCGAAGGCATCGCGGCCTTCTGCCAGTTCACCCTCTACACCACTGACGATGTGCATGACATGGGAGTAGCGTTCAATCGAGCGGTATGGCTTGACCTTGACGGTGCCCGACGCCGCCACCCGGCCCAGATCATTGCGTGCAAGGTCGACGAGCATGACATGTTCGGCCGATTCCTTAGGGTCGGCCAGCAGCTGCCGTTCGTTTGCGGCATCCTCGTCCGCAGTCGCGCCGCGCGGAAGTGTGCCGGCAATAGGCCGCAGCGACGCTGTGCGTCCGTGCAGCCTGACCAGCGCCTCGGGCGAGGATCCGACAACCTTCAGGTCGCCAAATTCGAGGAAGAACATGTACGGCGACGGATTAAGCAGCCTGAGCGCGCGGTATACCTCGAACGGCGGTATGTTGCTACGGCCACGGAACAGCACGGATATGACGATCTGGTAGATGTCCCCGGCGCCAATGTATTTCTTGCAAGCTTCTACCCGATCACCGTAATCGGCCTCCGTCATGCCGGCCTCGGGCGCCGATATCGACAGGTCAGAGCTACGCTCCGGGATCGGACCGCGCAGCCTGGCGACAACCTCCCGCCTGAGCGTTTCGCGCTCGGCTGCCGGGCCGGCGTGCAGCAGCGCCACACGGCGCGTCAAGTGATCAAACACCAGCGTCGATGCACAAGCTGTGAATGCGGCATCCGGAATTCCTGCCTGCGGCGCCGTCCGGCGCGGCAGTCGTTCGAATAACCGCACAACGTCATAGCCGGATACGCCGACGAGGCCGCCGGTGAATGGCAGTTCCGGGACCTCCGGCAACAGGCGCGGGGCGAGTTCGAGTGCCTCGCGCAAAGCGTCGAGGTACTCGTGCTGGTCCGCGGGATACCGGCGATGCTCGCCGCCGATCCGGAACCCGTCCGAATCGAGCCATACCTCGAGTGCATCACCGAAACCGAGAAACGAATAGCGCGCAAGTCGTTCGCCACCCTCTACGCTCTCCAGCAGGAAGCGTGGATTCATGGCGGCGAGCTTCAGGTACGCCGATACCGGAGTGTCGAGATCGGCGGCTATGTCGAAGGGTGGTTGCATGGGTTGTTTTATTTGTCTCTAACCTGTCAATCGTCATTGCGAGCCCGACGGGCGTGGCAATCTCGTACCGATTGGCAGAGCCAACACCTGTACGAGATCGCCACGGCGCTCCGCGCCTCGCGATGACGAGAGCCTTTCGCGCGTCGCAATGACGTCCCCGTCACGGCATAAAAAAAGCCCACCCCCGTTATCGGCGGAGATGGGCCTGGTGTTTTCGTCTCTTGACGTGCTACATCAGCCGGCCGCCCACTCCTGTCGGGGCTGCCACAGCCAGCTTGTGGCCTTGTGCATCTGCATCGTCATGGTTTGAGTATTACCGTGACCCTGTGCGGCGTCAAGTTTTGCCGGGTATTCCATCGCGGTATTTTGTGTCAAATGAAACCACGCAGTAACAGGCCCGACAGGCAGCCGTCTTTGCGAGCCCGGAGGGCGTGGCAATCTCGTTCCGGTTTGCTGAGTGGTGAACGGTGCGAGATCGACCACGGCGCTCTGCGCCTCGCGATGACGACTGTGCTACCCGCTTCGCGATGACCGATTACAACGAATAGAGCACTGGCAGCAAGAACGAGAAGCCGATCCACATGATCACGGTCAACGGAATACCAACGCGCAGGAAGTCGGTGAACTTGTAGCCACCCGCACTTAATATCAGCAGGTTGGTCTGGTAACCAAATGGCGTTGCGAAACTCATGTTCGCGCCGAACAATACGGCGAGCACAAACGGCTCGGGATCAACATTGAGCCGCTGGGCGATGGCAATTGCAATCGGCGTGCCGATGACCGCTGCTGCGTTGTTCGAAACGATGTTTGTCATTACCGTCATAATCAGGATAAAAATACTCAGGATCACTTCGATCGGCAGGCTCGACGCGGCACTGACAAAGCTGAACGCGAGATAGTCGGCCATACCGGTGCCCATCAGCGCGCGGCCGAGCGCCAGGCTAGTGACAATAATCATGACGATTGGTGTCGATAGCGCGCTTGCTGCATCACGCCAGTCAAGGCAGCGCGACGCCAGCACAAGACCGACACCGATCAGTGCGCTAACTGATATGGGCAGCAGCCCGATCGCTGCCGCAATGACGACGAACGCCATGACGCCCAACGCACGGTTGGCACGATGCGTATGCGGCAGGTCGGTCGTGCCGTCGAGTACCAGCATGGTGCCGCTTGCCTTGAGCTTGTTGATTGCCCTGCGTGAACCCTGCACCAGCAGCACGTCGCCGGCGCGCAACCGGATTTCGTTGAGATCGCCGGTCACTTGCGAACTCGGCGCACGCGCGCGGTGAATTGCAAGTGGCAGCAGACCGTAGCTGCCGCTGAACGATGCAGCGGCGAGGCTTCGCAAATGCAGCGGCGAGCCGCGCGTGACGACAACTTCCGCGATCTGTTGCCCGGCCGCTGTCAACGGCGTGTTTTCGCCGACCGGGTGCTCGTTGTCCGATATGTTGAACAATGTCGCGCCAAGCAGGCTTTCGAACTGCTTCAGTTTCTCGGGCGAGTCCTTGACGAACAGTCGGTCGTTCGGCAACAGCTTGACAGATGGCAGCTTGGCAAGAAATAACGACTCACTGCGCTGGATGCGGTCGACGCGCATCTCGCCGCCGGTTTTCGCCAGTACTTCGGACAGTGTCTTGCTGTCGGCGAAGCCGCCTTCCTTGATATGCAACTGGGCGTTGAATACGCGTGGCGTTGTATCCGCCATTGGCGGTACACGATCCGGAAGCAGGCGGGGCGCGACCAGCCACAGGAACAGGAGGCCGGCACCACCAACAATTACGACCGGCAACATGAAGTCGAACATGTTGAATGTACGCAGGCCCACGTCGTTAACAATGCCGACGACGAGCAAATTTGTTGACGTTCCGATCGTCGTCGACATGCCGCCGATAATTGTCGCCAGGCCCATCGGCATCATGATTCCGGATACGGGCGTCTTCACGCGCAGTGACACGCTGACCAGTATGGGCATCAGCAACACGACGATCGGCGTGTTGTTCATGAACGCGCTGAGAATCGCGCCTGCGACCAGCGTAACGAGCAACGCGAGTACCGGCCGGGTCGACCACGCGCGGGATACGACGGTCGCCAGCGGTTGCAGCGCACCTGTTGTCTCGAGCGCTTTTCCGACGATCATCAGCGCGCAGATGGCAATCAGTGCCTCGTTGCCAAAGCCTGCAAAAAAATCGACCGCGCGAAGTTCGACGTCGCCGTCCCGGTACGGGAACAGCTGAAACCCGGTAATCAGCAGCAGAAATACAATGAGACTCGATGTCTCGAGCGGAATGCGATCGCGGGTGAACAGAAACAGCGCCACTGCTGTAAGCAGCAGTACCGCGACGCCATGCGCATCTGCCGTTACAGCCGGCAACGACGTCCCGCCCAGCAGGGTTTCGAACAGGTACTGACGTCCACGTTGCCCCTCAAGTCCTATGCCGCTGGCCCGCAGCCGGGCCTCGAACCGTATATCAGTTCGAGCCCGCTCTGCAACGAGTCACGGATGATCAGGGGCGGGATCTCTGGCGACAAACGCAGCCGCATTACGGCGCTTCATGACGGCAAAGGCCCGCCGGTGAAAGCGTTTGTATTCCTTTATAGTCCAGTCCGAAAACGCTGGTGCGGCGCCGAAGCTGCAGGCATCGGCGTGTGCCAGCAACGGCAACAGGTCGATGTAATCCTGCGCGCGTGCACTGTTACGGGGCAGCACGCAGTATGGACTCATGACCAGCAGGTTGCGGTGACGCACGGCAGCGCTCGTCAGGGCCTGGTGCCAGCGTGCGAGCCAGTCGCTGCGATGGCGCTGGTCGGACCACGTCCGCGACGGGTCTTTCTGCTCCAGCGCAGGCAGGAGGCCGCGCGTTCCGGCGATCGAATGCGATTGCTCCCAGAGCCAGCCGTGCACGTCCGTCAACAAGCGATCACATTCCCGCAGGCAGTCGAGGCTGCCCGGATCCTGTCCGCGCCGGGCGACCAGCTCGCCAATTCCGTGCAGCTCCATGCCAATGCGACGATTGACGAACGCGTCCTGCTGTTCCGGGCCGTCCGGCCACTGCAGCGTATCGAACAGCCGGTCGGCAATCTCGAGGCCGTGTGTCAGCGCGGCACGCAACTTGTCCTTGCGCAGCGCGCCGTTCGCATCAGCAAAATCCGTGATGCAGACATCGACCGGCAGCCATGCGGTGTCCGGCGGCACCAGCACCGCGCGCCCGGGTAGCAGGGCGCCGGTCTGTTCGTCGCCAAGCAGCGGGCAGCGTGTTCGGACACCCCCGCCGTAGGCGGGAAGAACGCGGCTCGAGCGCGTGCGCTGCAGGAACAGTGCGCTCCATATTGCGTCGGCCGTCGGGTGACTGTTGTCATGCCGCCCGGCGTTCAGATGCGCGGAGCCCAGCAAGTGGTAACGCGGCCCGTGACCGAGCAGCACGCGGCTGATCAACAGGAACGCCGGCAAGCCGAGTTCCGCGGCGTACACGGCGATGCCGAGCAGCCTGCGATCGATGCATTGTGAACCGAGCACATCATCGAGCCGGGCACAGAAGCGCTCGAAGGACACCGCCGCAAGCCCGGCATTTCCAAGGTCCGTCACGGTGACAGTAACCGGAACGCGGTGGACGAGCAGGCGTCGCAGGCGGCCAAGGACATGTGCCGCAAGCTCCGGCGATGCCAGCAGCTCGCGAAACGAAAGGCGTAATGCAGCACCGGCCCCTGACCAGCCATTGCCGGTGCGCATCAGGCGCGGGCGCAAGCCGAGCGCCACCAGCCGCCCGGGCAGACTGCCCACGCCGTCATCAAACCTGCCGCGGGCTGGCCGCTGCGCGACCTCCGCACCTTTTGATACCTGCTGCACGTTCATCCGTCCATCCGTGGACCGTGGTTCCAGCGTGCCGGACGGCGGCGGGCTACGCCGCCGGCAATTATGGGCAGCCTGTGCAGTTTTTGTTATTGTCGCCGCGCCTCTGCAGCCTTCCGGAGCCAGAACGATGCGATTCAAAGCCCTGCTCGATAACTGGAGCAGCAAACGACCAACGGAACTGAGCGACGAGCGCTACTCGATCCGGCTATCGCTCGACGACGCCGCGCGCGTGCATGCGCTGGCCGAGCTGTTCAGCGGCATTGGCGAAGAACAGATCGTCTCCGAACTCCTGTCGGCCGCTCTTGACGAACTGCAGACTTCTATGCCCTACCAGGCCGGCGAACGCGTCATACGCGAGGACGATTTCGGCGACCCGGTCTACGAAGATGCCGGCATGACCCCGCGTTTCCTTGAACTGGTACGCCAACACCGCGCCCGGTTGGCCGATGGGTAGCCCGGATTTTTCATGAACACCACGGAGGCCGGGGCGGAGGTGTGCCCCGGGGAGGGCTTTTCAGGGCTGTGCCGGACTTCGGACGTCCGGCACAGAGCGTACAGGGACGTATTCACAGCGTCCCTGAATAGCCCTCCCCGGGGTGCGCCTCCGCTTACCACAACACTAAAACGTTCATGAATAATCCGGGCGGGGCGACGGCAGGGACTTTCCAACAGCCGGCGCTGCTGAGCTACACTGCGACTATCCGGCGGGTCCGCCGGCTCACGGGTCTGCATCATGACAACGCAACGCCCTCGCTACGTCGCCTGCCTGCTGTTAACACTGCTTGCGTTCGGTGGCTGCGAACGCGACACGAACGAACAGTCGGAAGCAAGGCTGCGCAGCGGTTTCTGGACGGCGCACATCACGCTCCCGGGAGGTAACATCGATACCGGTTTCGAGATCAGCCATGATGGCAAAAAGCACCAGGCCAGCTTTGTCAGCGGGCGCGAGCGCTTCCGTGTGGGTAATGTGCAGTTCACCAACAACATGCTGGTCATGAGCTTCCCGGAGTACGGTAACGAGATCCGGGCCCGGCTCAACGACGACAGCTTTTCGGGTGAACTGACACTGTCCACCAGCGACGATGGCAGCGAGTCGATGCCTTTCACTGCCACCCATGGAAGCGTAAGCGACGATCCGCAGAGCGGCGGCAGCAGCGTTGACCTGTCGGGACGCTGGAACGTTGAATTCGAGGGACAGGATGGCTCGACGACATCGTCCGTCGTCGAGTTCGCGCAGCGCGGTTCCCGCCTGTTCGGCACGTTCGTCAATCCCGACAGCGAGTACCGTTTTCTCGCAGGCCACGTGCGCGGCAGCCGCTTCAAATTGTCCGCCTTCGACGGAGCCAATGCTTACCTGTTCGTCGGTACGATCGACGGCAACCGGATCACGGATGCAGACTTCTGGTCCGGTACTCACTGGCATCAGCGCTGGTCTGCGGCCAGAATCTCGAAAACGTCGCGCTGATGCCGGCGTTCCGGCCGCTGAAAAAGCAGCGTATGGGCAGACTGGCGGCAAAGGCCGCCGAAACAACAAGAGAAAGCAGCTATGCCAACATTTGATGTCGTCAGCGAGTTCGAGGGGCACGAGGTGGCCAATGCCGTCGACCAGGCCAACCGGGAGGTCGGCACGCGCTTCGATTTCAAGGGCACTGATTCAAAGTTCGAGCTGGAGGGTGACGTCATTACGATGAGAAGCCAGAGCGACTTCCAGCTAACACAGATGCTCGACATCCTGCGCCAGAAAATATCCAAGCGAGGCATCGACCTCGGCTGCATGCAGATCGAGAAGCCGGACATTTCCCTGAACGACGCACGCCAGAAGATCATCCTGAGAAAGGGCATCGACGCCGATCTTGCGCGCAAGCTTGTCAAGATCCTCAAGGGCAGCAAGCTCAAAGTGCAGGCAGCCGTGCAGGGTGACAAGCTGCGAGTCTCCGGCAAGAAGCGAGACGACCTGCAGGACGCCATCCGGCTGCTCAAGGACACGGACACCGAACTGCCGCTGCAGTACGAAAATTTCCGCGACTAGCGAGCACGGCAGGACCGGCACCTTGCGCAGACAGGACATCACATTCGAGGACAAGGACCAGGCATTGCGCGACGACGTGCGCATGCTCGGTGGCCTGGTGGGCGAATTGCTGAAGGAGCAGGGCGGCGTTGCGCTGTTCGAGTTCGTCGAGTCGGCGCGGTTGCGCTCAATTCGGCGCCGCGAGGGTAACGAGAAGGATGACGAGAAGCTGTCGAACCTGGTCGCGAACCTCGACCTGTCGCTGGCAATGCCGGTAATCCGCTCGTTCTCAACCTATTTTCAGATGACAAATACGGCGGAAAAGGTCCACCGTATCCGGCGTCGCCGCGAGTATCTCCAGGACTCCGGCCAGTATCAGCCGGGCGGCCTTGAGGAGACGCTCGTCAAGCTTAAGGCCAGGGGGCTTGATATTGATGCACTGCAGGAATTGTTTGACAGCCTGCACATCGAACCTGTCTTCACGGCGCACCCGACCGAGCCGACACGCCGAACGATGCTGCGCAAGGAGCAGCGCATCGTCCGGCGCCTGATCGAGATGCTGAATCCGACGATGACGGCGCAGGAACGGCATGCCGGTGTCGAAAACATCAAGCTCGAAATGACAACCGGCTGGCAGACCGATGAACATCCGTCCGAGCAGATGTCGGTAGCAGATGAGCTTGAGCACGTGCTCTTCTTTGTTACCGATGTGCTGTATCGCGCGATTCCGCCTTTTTACGAAGACATCGAAAATGCCGTGGCGCGCGTCTATGGCGACGACGCACAAAATTTTCGCGTGCCCGGTATCGTCCGTTTCGCGTCGTGGGTCGGCGGCGACATGGACGGCAACCCGAACGTCAATGCAAAAACGATTCGCTCGACGATGGCGAGGCAACGGTCGTTGATACTCGACTTGTACCATCGCGAATGTGGATCGCTGTCAGCGAAACTCAGCCAGTCACGCACCCGCATCGGTGTCAGCGAGGAACTGCTCGAGCGAATAGAGCAATACCGGGTCGAGTTTCCGAATGCCTACCATGCTGTGCCACTGCGGCACCGTGACATGCCCTATCGCGTTTTTCTTCGCCTCGTACAACAGCGCTTACAGGCAACGTATGACGACCATGCTTTCCCATACGAGTCGGCGCGGCAGTTAACGGCCGACATCGAGATAATTGCGCGCAGCCTGGAGCGGAACAAAGGCGAACACGCCGGACTGTTCTCCGTAAAGCGCCTGTTACGCCGCATCGCGACCTTCGGTTTTCACCTGGTCACGCTCGACGTACGCCAGGATGCGATGGTGCACCGGCAGGTAATCGGCGAGTGCCTGGGCGAGGACGACTGGCTCGACTGGCGTCCGGAAGAGCGCATGAAACGTATCGTTGAAGCAATACGTGCCAGGGACTCTGCGCCCGCGAAGCAAAGTATCACCGTACGGAAAACGCTCGGCGTGTTCCAGGCCATCAGTTTCTGCCGGCGCAAGTACGGTCGCGAGGCGATCGGGCCGTTCATCGTCAGCATGACGCAGAACGCAGACGACATCCTTTCGGTCCTATTGCTCTCCAACTGGAGTGAGTTGCACAACCGGCGTGGTGAGGTGCCGCTTGATATCGCGCCGTTGCTCGAGACCGTTGATGACCTCGAACGAGGCCCGGAGATACTGAAGGCGCTGCTCACCAATGAACATTACCGTGTGCACCTGCGCAACCGGCGCAACCAGCAGACCGTGATGATCGGCTACTCCGACAGCAACAAGGATTCGGGCCTCGCATCGGCACGCTGGGCCCTGCAGAACGCCCAGGTCGCGCTCGTCAAGGCCGTTGAAAGAAAGGACATCACACTGCACCTGTTCCATGGCCGTGGTGGGACCGTCAGTCGCGGCGGCGGCAAGACGCACGCCGCCGTGCTGGGTTCGCCGCCCGGTACCGTCAATGGTTACCTGCGCGTGACCGAGCAGGGCGAGATCATCAATGAGAAGTATGGCCTGCGCGGTATTGCGCTGCGCACGCTGGAGCAGGCGGCGGGCTCGGTCGCGCTCGCCACGGCCATGCCGGAGCACCGCGGCGGAGACTTGCCCGAATGGCACGCGATGATGCGCATCATTGCCGACGTCAGCCGGCGAACCTACCGGACCCTCGTTTACGACACCCCGCGCTTCCACGACTATTTTCGGCTGGCGACACCGATCGACCTGATCGAGCGGATGCGCATCGGTTCGCGCCCCGCCTCACGTCGTGGCAACGGCGGTATCGAGGACCTGCGTGCCATACCGTGGGTCTTCGCATGGACGCAGAGCCGCCATATCCTGCCCGGCTGGTTCGGCTTCGGCAGCGGCCTCGCCGCCGCCGCAAAGCAGTTCGACGATGCCGATTTTCGCGAGATGTTCCGGGAGTGGTATTTCATGCGCGCCCTGACCGCCGACGCCGAGATGGTTCTCGCCAAGGCCGACCTCGGCATCGCCGAAATCTATTCCCGCCTCGCCGGTAAATTGCACGACGAGTTCTTTCCGATCATCGAGAACGAATTCAAGCTTACCCGTGACCTGATCCTCAACTACTCCGATCATCACGAGCTGCTTGAAGGTGACCTGACGTTGCAACGTTCTATTATG
Organism: uncultured Woeseiaceae bacterium; assembly: GCA_964560775.1. GTDB lineage: Bacteria > Pseudomonadota > Gammaproteobacteria > Steroidobacterales > Woeseiaceae > Woeseia. Next base: position 20,082 of record CAZLNH010000147.1, read on the forward strand.
TTGCGGAATCCTTATGTCGATCCGATGAGTTTGATGCAGGTCGACCTGTTGTCCCGGTGGCGGGCGGCCGGGCGGGAGGACGATGCATTGTTTGAGGCGTTGCTGGCCAGTGTTAATGGCATTGCGCAGGGGTTGCAGAATACCGGGTGATCGGTTCTCTCACCAATTGACCTTCTGCGCCGCACCGGTACCCCTGCCGGGAGCCCTTTGAAGGAATGGCTCCCTTCGGTCCGCTTTATTTCCATCAAAGGGCTCCCGGCAGGGGTACCGGTGCTTCTCTAACGTGGCTGGATATCTGTCGTTGCGAGGACGCCGCAGGCGGCCGTGGCAATCTCGGACCGAATGGCGGAGTGAATGGCTGTACGAGATCGCCACGGCGCTTTGCGCCTCGCGATGACAGCAGATCAGTCTTCGATGAACGTCGTGTAATCCGCCAGGGGTTTGCGGTGGATATCCGGGACCTTTGCATTGTCGGCCGGGTAGCCGGTGACGAGGAGCAGGAACGGGCGTTCACTGTTCGGGCGGTCGAGGATTTCGTTCAGGAAACGCATCGGGCTGGGGGTGTGGGTGAGGCAGGCAAGGCCTGCCCGGTGCAGGGCGGTGATCAGCAGGCCTGTGGCGAGGCCGGTTGATTCGACCGGGTAGTAGTGCTTGACCTTGCGGCCGTCGGGCAGGCGGCCGAACTTTTGCAGGAAGACGGCAATCAGCCAGGGCGCGGTTTCGAGAAACGGCTTGATCGTGTCCGTGCCCAGCGGTGCCAGTGCCTCCAGCCATTCGGGCGAGGCACGGTGTTCGTAGAATTCCTTCTCCTCCGCTTCCGCGGCGATACGGATGCGCCGCTTGACGTCCGCACCGCTAACGGCGACGAACTGCCAGGGCTGCAGGTTGGCGCCGCTTGGTGCCGTGCCGGCGGTCAGTAGTGCTGTTTCGATGATGTCGCGAGGCACCGGCCGTGGCGAAAACTCGCGTACGGTGCGGCGGCGGCGTATGTCTTCGTAGAAATCGCTCAGGCGAGCGCGCATTTCTTCAGGCGGGTACTCGCGCCAGTCTGGCAGGGGAATGAAAGGATAATCGTTCATGTCGATTATCGGCTAGTCGGCGAGTTTCTGCAGCACGCTCCACGTGTCCGCTTCTGTTTCCGAAACGACCTTGCCGCGCACCGAAATGCCGGCTTTGTGCACCGAATCCGGGTCACCGGTCACCAGCGGGTGCCAGGCCGGTAAATCGCGCCCCTCATCGAGCCGGCGATACGCGCAGCTGGCGGGCAGCCAGCGGAACTCGGCCGTGCGCTGCGGCGACAATTGCAGGCAATCGGGCACCCGGCGTGACCTGTTCGTGTAGTCGGTGCAGCGGCACAGGCCGGTATCCAGCAGCCGGCACGCGACATCGGTGAAAAATACCTCACCCGTCTCCTCATCCTCGAGCTTTTGTACACAGCACAGCGCGCAGCCATCACACAGCGACTCCCACTCATCGGAAGTCATTTCCGCAAGTTTCTTGGTTTTCCAGAACGCGTCGCTCATGGGATGCGGTTGCTCGGTTTGTAAGGTTTCCGGGTGTAGCGTGGCCAGTCATCGATCGGCGTGCTGCAATTTGGGCTTCCCGTTCCAGTAAGCTCGAATGCAGACGATACAAGATCGCCACGTCGCTTTGCCCCTCGCGATGACAGCACGGTGCCTTGCGTCACGAAACGGTTCCAAAAACCTGGCCGGGCTGTCACGATGGGGTTTCTGCCCTGTTGAAGCCATCAGGATAACCGATATCCGCATGGAATCTGTCTTTCTCGATTTTGCCACGGTCGGTGCCACGGACCTCGATACGAGACCCCTGTCGGCCGTGCTGCCCGGGCTGGTCATACACGATACGACGACCAGTGCACAGGTCGCCGCGCGCATTGCCGATGCCGAATTTGTGCTGCTGAACAAGGTGCGTATTGGCGCCCGCGAGATGGCGGCCGCGCGGGACCTGCGCTTTATTGGCCTGACCGCGACCGGATCAGACAACATCGACCTGGCAGCAGCGCGTGAACACGGGATCGCCGTCTGCAACATTCGCGCCTACTGCACGCAGTCCGTTGTCGAGCACGTCTTCGCCGTACTACTCAACCTGACACACAGCATCGGCCGCTTCCATACCGCCGTGCAGGACGGCGCCTGGGCCACCTCCGAAGAGTTCTGCATGCTCGATTACCCGATCCGCGAGCTGTCGGCGATGACAATAGGCATTGTCGGCCATGGCGATCTCGGCAGTGGCGTCGCCGACACAGCGCGCCACTTCGGCATGCAGGTATTAATCGCACGGCGGCGCGGCGCCGAACCGGCTGATGGAGACGGGCGGGTCGACTTCGACGAGATGCTTGAGCGAGCCGACGTCATTTCACTGCATTGCCCGCTGACTGACGAAACGCGCAACCTGATCGGCCAGCGCGAGCTGTCGCTGATGAAAAAAACAGCAATCCTGGTCAATACCGCCCGCGGCGGGCTCATCGATTCAGCCGCGCTTGCCGCGGCACTCGACGAGGGCCGCATCGGAGGTGCCGCAATCGACGTACTGCAGCAGGAACCGCCGGTCGACGGCGACCCACTCCTCGAGTGCCACAGCCCGCGACTGATCGTCACACCCCATATCGCCTGGGGCACACGCGAAGCCCGCCAGAACGGACTGAACCAACTCGCCGAGTGCATCGCCGCCTTCCAGCGCGGCGAGCGCATGAACAGGATCGACTAAGCCACCGCGGGGGATACCGGTGCGGCGAAGAAACGTCATTGGCCGAAAGTAAAGTGTAACCTCGTCTACACCGCCCTCAGCACTTCGACCGGCGGCGCATTGATTGCACTGCGCGCGGCGATGTAGCCACTGATGCAGACCAGCGCCACTCCGCCACCCAGACCGGACAACCACAGCATCGGGTTGAACGTGAACGGCAGGTCGAACAATTGTTTGGCGATGACGGCCGCGAGAATAGACGCGCCCGCAGCGGCCAGCAGGCCGGCGGCAAAGCCGAGCGCGGCGAACTCCGTCAGTACGCCGGAGAGCACGGTGCGTCGCCGTACACCGAGTGCACGAAGCATGGCGCTTTCGAAGCGACGCTCGTCGATAGTCGACTGGACCGCGGCGAACAGGACGGCTATACCGGCGGCCAGCGTGAAGACGAATACTGCCTGCACGGCAAGACTCGCCTTGTCGATGATGCCCTTGACCTGCTCGAGGATGACGTCGAGATCGATGACAGAGACGGTGGGGTGTGCACGCACCAGGTCGAGCAGCACACCGCTCTGTTGTTCGCCGATCTTGAGGCTCGCAACATAGGTCGTCGGGAAGTCATCGAGCGCACCTGGTGACAGGACCATGAAGAAATTCGGCTCGAACGAATCCCAGTTGATGCGGCGGTAACTCGCCACCGTGACCTCGACCTCCTGGCCGGCTACGAGAAAGACGAAACGGTCGCCGATTTCAGCACCCATGTCGCGCGCCGCCTCTTCCTCGACCGACACCAGTGGCGGCCCGTCGTAATCAGGCGGCCACCATTCGCCGGCGAGAAGTTCGTTACTCGAGCTGATGTCTGCGGCCCATGTCAGGTTGGCCTCGCGGTTTGCCATCCAGTGGCCGTCCTCGGTCGGGTACTCGCGTTCCTTGACGTCGATGCCGTTGAACGTCGTCATTCTTGCGCGCACCATCGGCACGAATTCCGGCGCACTGATGCCGGCTTCCTCGAATATACCGGCAATCGATTCGCGCTCGCCGGGCTGGATATTGATAAGAAAATGGTTCGGCGCATCCTCGTCGAGCGTCTGCTGCCAGCCGTCGAGCAGATCAGTCCGTACAAACGTCAGCAGCAGCAGCACTGTCAGGCCCAGTCCGAATGCGACAACCTGCACGGCGCTGTCCCGCCCGCGCCGTGACACGTTGGCGAGTCCGTAACGCCAGGCAATGCCGACACCGTCTCGCGAGCGCCCCATCAATGCAACAAGACCGCGGCCAACAGCATACAGTGCAGCGGAGACGACCAGCATTCCGCCCAGCACGATAACCAGCATCAGCGCGTCACCGATTGCGTAGTACAGCAGCAGAGCGACAGCCGACAGTGCGGTCCCGGCCACGAACAGCCGCGATGGCGGCGGCGGCATTGCGTCATGCCGCAGTACGCGCAGCGGCGGCGTGTTGCGTAACTGGATCAGTGACGGCAGTGCAAAACCGAGCAGCAATATCAGCGCTGCACCGCTGCCGAGGACGATCGGCCCGGCACCTGGCTCGGGCAGGTCGCTGGCAAACATGTCGGCCAGCATGCCGGTAACGACCTTTTCGACACCGAATCCGACCGCGCTGCCAAGTAGCACCCCGAGAATGCCCAACAGCAACAGCTGCACGGCCGCGGTTGTAATGATGAAATTCTGCCGGGCTCCCAGGCTTTTCATCAAAGCGACCGTGTCCATGCGGCGATGCGCGAAGCGGCGCGCCGACATGGCAATTGCCACCGCGCTCAGCAGCAGGCTGATGACGGCGGTCAACGACAGGAATCGCTGCGCACGGTCGGCCGCATTACCGGCGCGATCACCACTCTCGGCACGGTCGCGCACCCGCACCTGTTCTGGCAGGCCGGGCTCGACGTCGGCGTAGTAATCCGAAACGTCGTCTTCATTGCCGGCCACCAGCAGCGCGTAACGCACACGGCTGCCTTCATTGATCAGGCCACTGGCGGGAATGTCCCCGATATTGACCAGCACGGACGGTGCCAGCGATGCGAAGCCTATCGATTGGTCCGGACGGTACATAAGCACGGCATCGACGAGGAGATCCGACTCACCGATCGTCACCGTGTCACCAACGGCGATGCCCAGTCTCGCAAGCAATGCGCCGTCCGCCCAGACGGTTCCTGCCGCGGGTATCCGGTCTGTCTCTTGCTGCTCGCCGAACAGTTTGTCCGCAATGCGTACCCGGCCACGCAGCGGATAACCGTCGCTGATGCCGAGTATTGTCGACAGCGCGCTGTTATCTCCTGAGAAGACGACACTCGGAAACAGCTGTGTTTCCGCTGTCTCGAGATTGTATTGCGCGGCGAGGTCGCGCCACTCGTCAGGGACAGGCTCCGGCGACCGCAGCCTGAGATCCGCCGCCAGCACCTCGTTCGCCTGGCGTGCGACTGCCTTGCCGATACGGTCAGTCAGGAAGCCAACGGCCGTCAGCGCGGCAACAGCGAGCGCGACCGCGGCCAGCAGTACGATGACTTCGCCCGAACGCACCTCGCGGCCGAAGCTTCTCAGTGCGTAAATGACAGCTTTCATGAGACGGTTCCGCGCACAGGATCAGTGGTCGCGAACACGGGAGTCACTAACGAGCTGGCCAGCGTCGAGACTGATTTCGCGGTCACAGCGCCCGGCGAGGGCTTTGTCGTGGGTGACCAGCACCAGCGTCGTCGATGAATTGCGATTCAGCTCGAACATCAGCTCCATGACCTGGTCACCGGTACGGGCATCGAGGTTGCCGGTGGGCTCATCGGCAAAAAGCACCGCGGGCTCGGTCGCGAAAGCCCGTGCAATGGCAACCCGCTGCTTCTCGCCGCCCGACAGCTGCGACGGATAATGCCGGCGCCGTTCGCTCAAGCCCACCTGGCGGAGGATTTCGTTGGCTGTCTCGCGCGGTGCCGCATTCCCGGCCAGTTCCAGCGGCAGCATTACGTTTTCGAGTGCGTTCAACGACGGCACGAGGTGAAAGGACTGGAACACGAACCCGACGCTTGCGGCGCGCACCGCCGCCCGGCCGTCCTCGTCGAGACTGCCGAGATTGGCACCATCGAGCCATACCTCACCGCTGGTTGGCACATCGAGACCGGCGAGCAGTCCCAGCAACGTCGACTTGCCGGCCCCAGAGGCACCGACGATGGCCACCGACTCCCCCTTGGCAATGCTGAAACTGACGCTGTCGAGAATGGTCAGACTTCCTTCCGGGCTGGTAACCTGCTTACTGATATTATTGGCTTCCAGTACTGCGCTGGGGCCGG
>CAZLNH010000148.1:0-6454 GCA_964560775.1 uncultured Woeseiaceae bacterium
GGAAACGGAGTCCCGCAGTGCCCAGTTGACTCCATCAGCGGATAGATAGCCGCTGATGAGATTCCCTTCCCGGACAATACGGACCCACGCGGGAGTCGCCGTTGTGCCGTCTCCGCTGCCGCTCGGCGCGCCGGTGCCGCCGGTGCTGGTGCGGTACTGGAAGGCGGCGCCATTGCTCGGTGTAACGATCAGCATTGCATGACGTGAATTAGCCGCCAGCGACTCACGGATCATGACGCCGGCCTTGGCCCATGGGTCGGTGTTGGTGAGTGACGAGACCTGGGCTGTCAGTGAACCGTCACCGTCGAGTGTCCGGTAGACGTAGTGGAACTCATCGGCGTAGTTCCAAATATCGGCGCCGGAGGCCTGTACGGTGATGGTGCCGTTGACGTCGGTGAACGAGCCGGCGGCGGCCACACTGCCGATATCGGTGCCTTGCCAGGCCGGTGGCGGCGGTGTTGTGGCGCTGGCGGCCGATGAGGGCAGGGACTCATTGCCGGCGGCGTCGATAGCCGTCACCGTGTAGCTGTAGAGCGTGTTCGGCGTGAGGCTGACGTCCGTCACCTCGAGGTTCGAAGTGCTGCGTACCGGAGTCGTGCTGCCGTCGCGGTAGAGGTTGTAGCCGGTCACGCCGACATCATCGCTGGCAGCGCTCCAGGTGATGCGGATGCTGGTAGAACTCAATGCCGTGGCCTGCACGCCTGCCGGGGCTGTCGGCGCTGTCGTGTCCACCGGTGGCGGGTCACCACAAGCGGGTATTAGAAGTACTTCGTCACTAGCCGACAGACCTTCAGGGTCCGTTACCTTTAAAGTTACCCGGAAGTAGTATGTTTCACTACCGCAGCCGAGCGGCGAGATAACGGTGGTTGTACTGCAAGCCGTATCGGCCGGCTCTTCGTGCGTATGATCGTTGTGGTGCAGGGTGGTTACCCATTCGCAGGCCAGATCACCGCTGTTGTGCTCCAGGTCCGAAATATTGGCCGTCAGGTTGTAGATAGTGTCGCCGGTAAGTGGATACTGCGTACCGTCAGCCGGGCTTGTTATTGTTGCGTTGGGCGGTGTGTTATTGGCGGACACAACGAGTGATGTCGTGGCGGTTGCGCCACCGTTGTCGGTCACGGTGAGTTCCGCGGTGTAGCTTTGTGGGTTGGATGAACTGGCGTTGAATGTGTGCTGCGGATTAGCCGCGTTTGATGTAGCGCCGTCGCCGAAGTCCCAGGCCCATGACTGGATCGTGCCGTCCGGATCGGACGACTGGTCACCGGTGAACTGGACCGTGAGTGGGCTGGCGCCGTAATTCGGTTTGGCGCTTGCCACGGCCTTCGGTAACTGGTTGCCGCTGGGCGCGTAAATGACGCGACGCAGTACGGAGCCCCATGTTGCGTAATACAGCCGTCCTTCAATCGGGTGCGTGGCAAGGCCAACGACAGGCCCGGGCGAGGAATCGAACACGCTGACATCGGTGGGCATGTCGCCTTCATTCAGACGCACATTGCGGATCCATTGCGTGCCGTAATCGGCCATGAAGTACGTGTTCTTGTACGCCGCCGGGAAATCGTCGCCGGTGTACCAGACGCCGCCGACGGCGGCATTGCCGCGGAATGGTGAGCCGGCAACTACGGTGCCGATGCTATCGGCCTGACCTATTTGTGGGTGCTGGGCCGTGCCGTTCGCAGCATAGGAAGCCCAGCGCGCGTTGTCGGAGCCATGGCGCCAGTCGATAGCCGGGCGCGTATGGACGAACGTATCCACGGACGAGGGTATAGCTGAGCCATCGCAACTGTTGGTGAACTGAACGGCGTTCAGCGTGTCCTGTTTGATCAGCTCACGGAAATAGAAGAACTCCTGCGTACATCCGCCAATACCGAATCGCGGGTTCGGTGCATCGGCATTGGGTGTGCTTCGCGAAGCGTAGTTGTTGTTCTCGGCCATGCCCTCGAAATAAGGCCAGCCAAAGTTTTCGCCGCCAAAGCGGCTGACGTGGAGGTCCTCCCACAGCGTCCAGCCAACATCGCCGACGTAAATACTGCCCGGGTCGGCATCAGCGGCGTTGTGGCTGCCGGTACCCGGCCGGTGGCCGATGCGGAACGGATTGCGCAGGCCCAGCGCCCAGACGCGCGAGCGTGCTGAATACGGTTCAGCTGAGTTGTAGAACGGGTTGGACGCGAGTCCCGCGCCGGTCTCCGGGTCCAACCGCAGCAGCTTGCCGTTGTACGACGAGAGCATCTGCGAGCGGTATGCGCCGACGTTTTCCTCCGGCCGGATGATGCCGTCCTGGATGCCCTGCGCGTAGTAGGTCTCGCTGGCGGAGCCGGTATCGGTCGATGAATAACTTGCGCCGTCGCCGGTCGATGCGATCAGCGTGCCATCGGTGCCGAATACGAGGCCGCCGGTGCCGTGCGACTGGTGCAGAATCGGGATGCCGGAATCGATGGTCGGGCCCAGCAATACCTTGCGGCTGCTGTAGTCGGTTGTGATCTCCGAGCCAAGGTTCATTGTGTAGCGGGTAATGCGGCCGGTCGTGGCGTTGAAGTATTGGTCGGTATTCGGGTTATATCCGGGTCCGCAGTCTGGTTGTCCCACGCCCGACGGGTCTTCAGAGCAATTGAGCAGGTGGTGCCGGTCGACGACATACAGCAAGTAGACGCGGCCATTGCTGAGGAAATTGGGATCGAGCGCGACGCCCAGCATTCCGAAGTCCCGCCAGCCGCCGACTTCACCGGAAATGTCCAGTACCGGCGTCGGGTGCGCCGATGGATTGTCTTCGTCAATACGCCAGATCGTGCCGCCTCTTTCCCACGCGAACATCGTGCCGTCCGCCGCAAACGTGGCACCGACGACGCCTTGCCAGGTGCCGCCATCGGGGCGGGGAATGTTTTCCTGGATGAAGGCGGAGGGTGGGGCGGAATTGACTGCTGCCGGAAATACGCTGCAAATCAATGCCGCGACAGACAGGTACTTCCTGAGTATGTTGCGGATAAGCATAGGTTAGCTGGTCGAGAGGATTCTGAATGCTCCTGTATCAGCAAGTCCTGTGCCACAATGTCGGTAATACCTAGACTATTGATTTACCATGATTTTCAGGTATATGATCCAACCGGAATCGCCGCATTTGTAAAGTTTCTCGACATCGCTAACCATCGCAACGGCGCAAGCTTGTTCGCACCAGCATTACCGGAATATCGGTTTCCGGACGGGTCGAGCTAATAGGCTTTCCAATTTTGGAAGAAGTCGTTCAGCCATCGCCTCTAAAGTGAGTTTCTCAAGGAAAATACGGCGCGCCTGTTCTCCAAGAGTCAGGGCCTCCTCGCGATGTAGTTGCATCCAGGTTATGGCTTCGGCAATCTTCGAAGGCGAACCCTCGTCGACCACGATACCGGCACTTTCCAGCAATGCAGGAATGCTGCCGACTTTCGTGCCTATTATAGGCTTGGCCATGGCCATCGCTTCTACCAACCGCGCAGGGACCTGGCCTAAACTGAACGATGCACTTCTTTGGGGAATAACGACGATATCGGACGCAGCCAGTAGTCTCGGGACTTTGTAGCTTGGTAGTTGGGGCAATACCTTGATCTGCGCGGAAGACTCATCGAACAATTTCCGGGCAAAGTCGCTCAAGTTTCCGGGCGGTGCAACGACAAGCAGGCACTTGCCTGGTGCGACCAGTTCCAATGCTCTGACAAGATCTTCAATGCCGACATGAGGTCTGGGATTACCGGTAAAGGCCACGATGGTTTGATCGATAGGTAGATCCAGTGACTGCCGAACTTCGCGCCGGTTTATAGATGCCGGATCGTATAAAGTTCGATCTCTTCCAAGCGGAACAGTGATTCCGCCCAGCTGCTCCGAAAAATAATTGGATCCACAGAAAACCGCATCGGCCCGACCACGTAGACGGTACATCAGTCGCGTTGAAATATCACCGTTCGCTGATCTGAGCCTGCTGAAAATAGGGTTTGACCGTCCGGGCATGGTCAGCCCGACGTCATCGTCATCGATATAAATCGCGCACGGTTTTCCCGCAATTGCTTTGTGCATCAGCGCGATACCAAAACTCGCCAGACGGTGTTGATGTGCTATCACTAAGTCACCGGTTATTCTCGATCGGATATCGGCCATGGTGCGCAGAAAGGCCGGGATAACCGGCTCAGCACGTAAGGCCGTGTAGTCAAACTCAATACTCTTGAGACCAGACCATGGCTCGGAGTCGAATTGCGCGCCGATTAGCTGCACTTCATAAAATGGTTGCAATGCGCGGCTTAGGGATAAGCACGCCAGCGCCCCGCCGCCAGAGAGATTGTTACTGATTATCGAAACTGTTTTTTTGGAATCAGTTGTCATTGTTTAGAAAGACAATGGATGCACTCTAGGCCTGACTGGAGAGTTGGTTGGGCTTTGGGTGTTCACAGGAATTGTAGCGGCTTGAAACCGCGAACGTGCGGTTTGCCACATATCATTGGGCTGAATGCCGCCAATACTAGTTTTCCAACTGTTGTGCAATTGGCAGCTTTCGAATCCTTCTTCCACTTGCGGCGTGAATCGCGCCGCATAGTGCCGGTGCGAGGGGTGGTACGCCCGGTTCACCGATACCGGTTGGTAGTTCGTCACTGTCAACGATATCCACAGTAATGTCCGGTGCATCGCCGATGCGTAGCATGCGGTAAGAGTCAAAATTACCTTCCTTCACCTGTCCGGACTCGATAGTTATCGAACTGTATAAGGTTTGAGAAATCGCATTCATTATCGCCCCTTCTACCTGGGCGCGCACTGTATCCGGGTTGACGACTAGTCCGCAGTCAACGGCGCAATAGACATGGTGAACTTGGATCCTGTTGTCGCTGTCAACAGACGCATCAACGACCTGTGCAACGTAAGTATTAAAAGACCTATGCGCCGCGATACCAAAGCCTCGTCCCGTATTTGCATTCTCCGCCCACCCTGACATTTCGGCGGCGCGTTTCAATACGTTGATAAGGCGCCCAGTGTGAAACGGAAAACGAGCGTTCTGATCTCGCTCGGAAAGAATTAACTCGCGAGGTTCGCCGAGCAATTTCAGTCTATAACTCAGAGGGTCCTGTCCTGCCGCGTTCGCCAGTTCATCGACAAAGCTGTTTAGCGCAAAAGAATGAAAAATATTGCAAACGGATCGCAACCAGCCAATACGCACGCCTGTAGTCGCCGGATTGTTCTCACATCGAATATTTGGGATTTGATACGGATTATCGATAAAGCCGAGGCGCAACTCGCTTTCACTTGCGTAGGTTGCAGTCAGGTCAAAAGTCGATTCTATTGGCGGGAAAGCGGTCCGCTGGAGCCAGGAATGCGGAAGTCCGTCGTTACCGATAGCGGCCTTGAAATATTGAGCGCTTGCCGCGTGATAATAGCCATGTCGCAAATCATCTTCACGACTCCACGTTACTTTGACGGGTGAGCCGATTCTTCGACTCAACAGTGCGGCCTCAAGTACAAAATCGGGCTTGGCCTTACGGCCAAATGCACCGCCGAGTAGAGTGACGTTTACTGTGACATCGTCTTCGGGAAGCGCCAAAACTCGGGCTAGTTCTGAACGAGTGCGTTGTGGGGATTGCACCGGCGCCCATACTTCACATTTGTTATCCGTTACAAGGGCCGTACAAACCGGAGGCTCCATTGGTGCATGTGCCGCATACGGGGTTTCGTAGATTGCTTCGACAATTTTCCCTGGTCGTGCAAAGCCAGATTGTACGTCTCCGGCCTCCCTGACCACTTTGCCCGGTTGCTGGACAGACGCCCGCAACGCTTCGGCGCCGGCGGTTGAGTCGAATGATGCGTTTTTACTGTTATTCCATTCAACCACCAGATTTTCGCGGCCCTTCATCGCTTGCCATGTACCGGTTGCAATTACAGCAACGCCAGCAATTGGATTGAATGCGGGCGCTCCCCGCGGCCCATCGATGCGCACAATCTGTTCAACACCTGCCACTTGCATCGTAGCAGCTTCGTCGATCGATTTTATCGTGCCGCCCACAAACGGGCATCGTTTAATAACCGCATGTTTCATGTTTGGCAGATCCATATCGATGCCATAGATCGCCTTGCCCTCAGTAATATCAGGGGTATCCACGAGTTTTACGGTCTTGCCGATGTAGCGGAACTCCTTAGACGACTTCATTTTAGGGTGTTCCGGAACCGGTACCTTCATAGCATCACTGGCCAATTCGCCGTATGCCAGGCGGCGTCCCCCGGATGTTTCGATTACGTAGTGATTCTCTGCACGACATGCGGTTACATCAATATCCCAACGGCGGGCAGCTGCGGTGACCAACATTTCCCGCATTGCTGCACCAACTTCCCGCATAGGTTGATAAAGTTTTCGTATGCTTGCGGAGTTATCTGTATTCTGGTCACCGAACATCGGATGGCCAATAGCTTGCTGCACGATCACCCGAGTCCAGTCTGCCTCTAATTCATCGGC
>CAZLNH010000149.1:0-2087 GCA_964560775.1 uncultured Woeseiaceae bacterium
GCAAGTGCAGCAAGCGCAGACCCGATCACAGCCCCGGCAATGACGTCAGAAGGATAGTGCAACCCGAGCACCACCCGCGACACCGCAATCAACAGCGCCAGCGGCACCACGATGAAGACCAGCCACGGGTCGAACGCGGTAAAGAGAATCGCAAAACTCACCGCGTGCAACGTATGTCCGGAAGGAAAGCTGTACCGGTCGAGCGGTGCGGTTCCGCATATGATGCCGGCATTGGTGATGTAGGGCCGTTCACGGACGAGGCGATTCTTCAATACGCGGTAGAGCGCGATACCGGCAACTGCGGCGACCAGCGCCCTGGCGACGAAAAGGGTAGCGTCTTCACGGCCGCCAAGAAGACACGCGACAGCGAGAAAAATCCAACAGCCTCCGTCGCCGGCCTTGCTGATAGCGGTGAAAAACGGCCGGACACCGCGCGCCAGTGACAGCCGGTTGACGCGCAGGCACAGCTTGATTTCATGGTTATCGAAGTAGTTGATCAGGGCGGACATCGCTGCCTCCCGACGGAACGGAAATTCGATGTGCGGATAATGGCAAGGTCGCGCTACAGGCGGATGACGCAGCCGTGACAATCGGGTGAAATGACAACGACCTGTATCATCGTTTTGTCATCGATGTGTAACAGCGTGTACATGAGCGGGGACCACCATGGCGCGCCATGCGAATCGCAATTGCCACGGATGCCTGGCGGCCGCAGGTCAACGGCGTCGTAACGACGCTCGGGCACATTCGGGACGAGCTCGAGCGAATGGGCCATGAGGTGCTGATGATCACGCCGGAAGGCCGACGAAGTTTGCCGTGCCCGACATACCCGGAAATCCGCCTTGCCTTCTTCCAGCGCCGCAGGATCGCGCGCGAGCTTGCGGCATTCGGACCGAACTGCATTCACATTGCAACGGAGGGGCCTCTCGGTTTGGCAACGCGCGCATGCTGCAGCAAACTGAAAGTACCGTTTACAACGTCGTATCACACGCGTTTCGCCGAGTACGTCAGGGCGCGGGTGCCGATCCCGCTGGCATGGTCCTATGCATTCCTGCGCTGGTTCCACGGCGGCGCGGAACGCACGCTGGTGCCGACAGCCGCGGTCAAAAAGGAACTCCGGCAAAGGCGTTTCAGGAATGTCTGCCTGTGGACCCGCGGTGTCGACACCCGCGTGTTCAATGCGGAGAGCCGCATCAACTATGACCTGTCGCGGCCGATCTGGATCAACGTCGGACGAGTGTCTGTCGAGAAAAACATTGCCGCGTTTCTCGCGCTCGACCTGCCGGGCAGCAAGGTCGTCGTCGGCGACGGTCCGGATCGCGAAAAACTCGCACAACAGTATCCGGATTGCTACTTCGCGGGCTACCGATTCGGCGCTGATCTCGCTGCCCACCTCGCCGGTGCCGACGTATTTGTTTTCCCGAGCCTCACCGACACCTTTGGTCTTGTCATGCTTGAAGCGATGGCATGCGGCCTGCCGGTGGCGGCCTTTCCGGTCACCGGTCCGATCGATGTCGTCCAACAGGGCATTACCGGCGTCATGCGTGACGAGTTGGCGGATGCGTGCCGGTCCGCGCTCTTTTTGAAGCCTGCGACCTGCCGGCGCTACGCCGAAACGCGCAGTTGGAAGACCTCGGCGGAGGAATTTCTCGAGCAGTTGTCGCCAACTCAGGAAACCGTGCTGGATCGCGGCTCAGTCGGTCGTGCGTACCCGTGACACGGCGTCGAGCCAGCCCCGGTAGAGCGTGTCGCGCCGGTCGGCCGGTATGTCGGGTTCGAACAAAGCGTCCCGCTGCCACAGTGCAGTAATCGCATCGAACGAGTCATAGAGTCCGGCGGACAGTCCGGCGATATACGCTGCGCCCAGCACGGTGGACTCGACATTGACCGGGCGCTCGACGGTGATGCCGAGTATTCCGGCAAGGAAACGGAGAAACCAGTCGTTCGCGACCATGCCGCCGTCAACGCGCAGGATCGCGGGATCGATACCATCCGCCGCCATCGCTTCCATCAGGTCACGTGTCTGGTACGCGATGGCCTGCAGCGTCGCCGTGACAATCTCATCCCCGCTACTGTCGCGTGACAGT
>CAZLNH010000150.1:0-24087 GCA_964560775.1 uncultured Woeseiaceae bacterium
ATTCCTGTGGACTTGTCCATTTGCATAATGACGAGCGCAGCCGCATCGCGCATTGCCAGCACCGCCGCCCGACGCAAGGCTTCGTCGCCGCCAAATGTCGTTGCCTGGCTTTTGCCGTAGGCACTGATTGGCCAGTTGGCAACCTGGTTGCCGCCATCATCAAAGATTTTCAGCCGGTAGCGGATCCAGACGGCAAAGGCGTCGGTCTGGCTCTGGGCCGGCACCGAAAACTCAAAGGCGTCAATGCCGGGTTCGATCAGAGCGTCAATCTGCATGTCGCGTGGATCGACATTCGCATCGATGACCTGCACATCGGTAAACATCGAGCCAAACAGCTTGGTGAACAGAAGTTTGTTTGACTGGCCGAGATCTATCTTCCAGGTTTCCTTGCCAATGACCTTTTCCTCGTGCACGAAATGGTCAAAGGATTCAGGGTAGCGAATTGCCACGGACATCGGCAATTGTGCAATGAGCGGATCGGGAATCTTTGGATCCCGCACGGCCACCTGGGAACCGCAGCCTTGCAGTACTGCGAGTAGCAAAATTCCTGCGACTGGGAAGAGCCGATCAGACATCAGTTTGCCGATTCCACAGGGGGCCGTTTCCGGGCGGATAACTCATAATCTGAGTCCGGTTGCCGCGCAAAGTTCCGCGAAACAGAGGCACGATAACGCTCCTGACTTTAGACCTCGCCATTGGGTAACGCAAATGGTTGCCGCTGGTCCAGTCGCCGAAGCGCTAATTTAACAAGCGATGGTTACAGGCCGGCGTCAAGCCATTGCAACGGTGCTTCCTGCATCAGCGCGACCTGTTCCCGAAGCGTCAGGATGTGCTCATCCCAGTAGCGCCCGGTATCGAACCAGGGAAACGCCGTCTTGAACGCCGGATCCGCCCAGCGGCGCGCCAGCCACGCAGCGTAGTGCATCAGGCGCAGCGTGCGCAGCGCCTCAATCAGGTGCAGTTCTCGCGCGTCAAAGCGCCGGAACTCCTGGTAGCCGTCAAGCAGGCTTGCAAGCTGCGGCGTTTGCTCGTTCCTGTCACCCGAAACGAACATCCACAGGTCCTGGACGGCTGGTCCGGTGCGCGCATCGTCGAAGTCGACGATGTGCAGGCGGTCTTCCTGAACAAGCACATTGCCCGGATGGAAGTCCGCGTGCAGCCGCAGCTCGCGAACGCTGCCAGCGCGGCCGTAGCACTCCTCCATGCTGTCGAACAGGTGCTCCGTCACCCCGGCATAGACATCCCGGAGCTCGTCGGGGATGAAGCCGTTGTCCAGCAGGTAGTCGCGCGAGTCGTAGCCGTAGTCGTCGACACTGATACGCGGTCGATGACGGAATGGCTCACGCTCCCCCTGCCGGTGAATTCGCGCGACGAGGCGCCCGAGCTGTTGCAGCAGGTCGCGGTTGTCGAGGTCCGGCGCCCGCCCGCCATGGCACGGTGATACCGACACGCGAAAGGGGCCGTGGTGATGCAACGTTCGTCCGCCGACTTCAAGCGGGGCGACTACGGGTATTTCGGCGACCGCCAGTTCGGCTGTGAAACTGTGCTCCTCGATAATGGCATCGTCACTCCAGCGTCCGGGCCGGTAAAACTTGGCAACCACCGGGCGAGAGTCCTCGATGCCGACCTGGTAGACGCGGTTTTCGTAACTGTTGAGTGCCAGTAAACGTCCGTTGCAGTGGAACCCCAGGTTCTCCAGCGTATCCAGGATATCGTCGGGTTTTAGCTCAAGGTAGGCGAGCGTTGTGTCGTCCGCGGCCGTCATGCCCGCAGTCGCGCGTCCCGCTTGCGCTCGTTCTCGGTCAGGAATTTCTTGCGCAGCCGAATGCTGGCCGGCGTGACTTCGAGCAGCTCGTCGTCATCGATGAATTCCAGCGCCTGCTCCAGGGAGAAACGCACCGGCGGTGACAGCACGATATTCTCGTCGCTGCCGGCCGCGCGGATATTCGTCAGCTGCTTGGCCTTGGTCGGATTGACGATCAGGTCGTTCTGCCGCTTGTGTATGCCGATTATGCTGCCTTCGTAAACGGCTTCGCCGTGCCCGATCATCAGGCGCCCGCGCTCCTGCAGGTTAAAAAGCGCGTAGGCCAGCGCCTTGCCGGTAACCGTGGATACGAGCACGCCGTTATTGCGCTGTCCGAGCGCGCCAGCCACCTGGCGGTCGTACTTGTCGAAGATATGGAACAGGAGCCCGGTGCCCGACGTTGCCGTCAGGTACTCGGTGCGAAAACCAATCAGGCCGCGGGTCGGGATGCGGTAGTCCAGGCGAACACGGCCCTTGCCATCCGGTTGCATGTCGAGCAATTCGCCCTTGCGTTCCGCGATGCGCGACATTACGGCGCCCTGGTAGTCCTCTTCAAAGTCGACCGTCAGCATTTCCCACGGTTCGAGTTTGACGCCATCGACTTCGTGCACGATGACCTCCGGCCGGGACACGGCCAGTTCAAAGCCCTCACGCCGCATCGTCTCGATCAGTACTGACAGGTGCAGTTCGCCGCGCCCGGAAACACGGAAACGGTCCGGGTCATCGGTCGTTGCGACACGCAGCGCAACGTTGTGTTTGAGTTCCTGGTCGAGACGCTCCCTGATCTGGCGGCTCGTCAGGTATTTGCCCTCCTGGCCGGCGAACGGCGATTTATTGACCTGGAAAGTCATGCTGATCGTCGGTTCATCAACCGCAAGTGCCGGCAGGCCTTCCGGCCGGTCGCGCGGGCACAGCGTGTCCGAGATGTCGAGGTTATCGATGCCGCTGAATACGACGATATCGCCGGCACTGGCTTCCGCAATCTTGCGCCGTTCCAGGCCATAGAATCCGTAGAGTTCAAGGAGCCGGCCACTCCGTATCTTGCCGCTTGCCGAGACGATACTGACTGGTGTGTTCGGCTGCACCTGCCCGCGCTGTATACGGCCAATGCCGAGTACTCCTATGTACTCGTCGTAGGCGAGGCTCGACACCTGCAATTGCAGCGGGCCTTCGTGCGCGACGGCAGGGGCCGGAACATGTGCGACGATGGCTTCGAACAGCGGTGTCATGTCGCCGCTGCGTGCCGTCGAATCGGTGCTGGCATATCCATTCAGGGCGGAGGCGTAGATGACCGGAAAGTCGAGCTGGTGGTCGGTTGCGCCCAGGCGATCGAACAGGTCAAACGTCTGGTTCAGCACCCAGTCCGGGCGTGCACCGTCACGATCGATCTTGTTGATGACGACGACGGGCGTCAATCCTCGCGCGAATGCCTTCTGCGTAACGAAACGCGTTTGCGGCATCGGGCCGTCAACGGCGTCTACCAGCAACAGCACGCTGTCCACCATCGACAGCACGCGCTCCACTTCACCGCCGAAATCAGCATGCCCCGGCGTATCAACGAGGTTGATGCGGTATTGCTGCCATTGAATCGCGGCATTCTTCGCAAGGATCGTGATGCCACGTTCGCGCTCCTGGTCATTCGAATCCATGATGCGGTCGGGCACGGCGGCACGCGGCCCCAGCGTGCCGGATTGCTGCAGCAGTTTGTCGACCAGCGTGGTCTTGCCGTGATCGACGTGGGCGATGATTGCGATATTGCGGAGATTGTGGATGTCGGACATGGTGGCGGATCAGGAGCAGGGTGGGCGCGGATTATAGAGGCGCAACAGTGCAATTGATACGATAATGCCAGCGTCAGTGGCGGGTTGCCGCCGAAAGTGCCAGATTGCTGTTTTTGCAGGTATTTAAACTACCGCCGGCGGGCGGGCGCGAGCAGGGGGCGGACCCGCATCATGGGCATCTACGAACAGGTCACATGCGAGGTCGACCGGGCGCCGGCCGGGCCGGAGACGGTGGCATTTTTCGACATGGACGGCACGCTGATCTTCGGCTTCTCGATTGCGGCGCTGTTCCGCGAGCGGGTTCAAAGCGGTAAATTGCATCCGCGCGAGGCGGTTATGCAGTTTTTTTCCCTGCTGGGCCATGGTATCAACGGCTCGGATTATTCCGTCTTGCTGGACGAGGCGGCCGAGTCGCTGGCGGGTGTCCCCGAGCAGGAACTCATCGACCTCGGCGAGCGCGTGTTCGTCAAGTACGTCGCGGGCTCCATTTACCCGGAGTCGCGCGCCCTGGTCCGCGCGCACCAGGCCCGCGGCCATACCGTCGTGGTGCTGTCGTCGGCATCGGCTTACCAGGTCAATCCGGTCGCACGCGAACTCGATATTGAGCACGTGCTCTGCAATCACTTTGAAGTCGCGGACGGCGCGTTTACCGGCGAGGTTCGCGGACCGGTGGTCTACGCACGCGGCAAACTCGAAGCCGCAAACGAGTTCTGTGCCGGGCGCGGTGTCGCGCTTGATTCATGCTGGTTCTACACGGACGGCCTGGAGGACCTGCCGTTGCTCGAGGCCGTCGGCTACCCGCGCCCGCTCAATCCCGACACAACGCTTGCCGAGGTGGCGCGCCGCCGCGACTGGCCGTCCCGCCATTTTACGAGCCGGGGCATTCCGGGCATAAAGGAAGTCGTGCGCACCGGCCTCGCATACGGCGCGTTTTTCTCAGCTGCGCTGCAGATCATTCCGACATGGATACTGAACCAGTCGCGGCGCGATGCCGTCAATCTTGCGGTGACGACCTGGGGCGAGTTCGGCAGCGCACTGGCGGGTATCAGTATGCGCGTCAATGGTGAGCATCACCTGTGGGAGCATCGTCCGGCGGTATTCCTGTTCAATCACCAGAGTGCGATTGATGTCCTGATCATCGCCAAGCTGCTGCGGCGTGACTTTACTGCGATTGCAAAACAGGAGATTGCGCTCAATCCGTTGGTAGGGCCGGTGTTCCGGGTGGCGGATACCGTCTTTATTGATCGACGCAACAATGAGAAGGCGGTCGAGGCGCTGCGGCCAGTGGTCGATACGCTGCATGCAGGCCTGTCAGTTGCCATCGCACCGGAAGGTACGCGCAGCAGTGGCGACCGGCTGGGAGCGTTCAAGAAGGGGCCGTTCCACATTGCCATGCAGGCCGGTGTGCCAGTCATTCCGATTGTCATACACAACGCGAGCGACGCCTTGCCCAAAGGCGGATTTTTCATTCGTCCGACAACGGTGTTTGTGGACGTGCTTGCGCCAGTCGCAACCGGTGCGTGGCAGGCGGCAACGATCGATGCACACGTTGCCACGGTGCGCGACCAGTACCTCGGTGTTCTGGGCCAACAGCGTCCGGGCGGGCAGCCGACCCGCCTGCAGCGGGTCAAGTGATCAGACGGGGAAAGCCGGGGACGGCGTGAGCCGCCCGGCACGGGCCCGGGCCTTCGCCCGGCGTGGCAATCTTGTCCCGATGCTGAGGCGACCAACGGATAAAAATTCGCCGCAATGGCGTACAGGCGGTATCCTGCGGCATTCTTTCAAACCCTGTGCAAACCGGATACCGGATGCAGGGGCTCAATGCGGGGCTCAACGATGCGCTTATCACCTGATATCGGAAAACTCGGGCTTCTGGCCGTACTCAGCGCCAGTTTATGGGGATGCGGCAAGGACGATGCGCCGTCGGTCGAAAGCTTCAGCGCGTCCAACGGCCTGCTGCAGTATGTTGCCGACGACAGCCCGTATGTTTTCGCCATGCTGGAGGCGCTGCCGGACGATGTCGCCGACAAGCTGGAGCCGCAGCTCGACCTGACGCTGAAGACCTACCAGGCCGTGATACGCCAGGCGGTCCGTGACGCCGCCGAAGAGGCAAAGGACGGCGAGGACTCCGCCGACGCTGAACGCATGGCCGATGTTCTCGATGAGCTTGCAGGACTGCTGTCTCTCGAAGGCATTCGCGAGGCAGGCCTCGGGCGGGAATCGACGTTTGTCGTCTACGGTGCCGGATTGCTGCCGGTACTGCGCGCAAGGCTGACTGATGCGGAAGCATTTGAAGCAGCGTTACAGCGTATCGAGGGCAGGGCCGGCACGCCGATGTCCGTCGGCGTCATTGATGAGCAGCCATACCGTTACGCGGGTAATGCGGATGGACGGATAATCATCGCGCTGATTGAAAACGACCTGGTGGTATCCGCGTTTCCAGCCGGCTTGAGCGACGACGGCCTGCGTTCGCTTCTTGGATTGACGCTGCCGGCACAGAGCATGGCTGCTTCCGGCCGTTTGCAGACGATCGCGACCGACAACGGGTTCACAGCCTACGGCGCCGGGTTCATGGATTTCGAACGCCTTGCTGCAGTCTTCCTCGATGCGCCAAGCGGTATCAATTCAGAAATCCTTGAGGCACTGGAGTACGGTGACGATGAACTGTCGCCGGTTTGCAAAAGCGAAATACGCAGCATGGCCGGCATTGCGCCGCGACTGCTGGCGGGTTACACCGAGATCAGCACCGGGCGCATCACATCGAACACGGTACTCGAGCTGCGCGATGACATCGCGGCGGGATTTTCCACCTTCAGTGCACCGGTGCCCGGACTCGGCCAGGATCACGGGGGACTGGTCTCCTTCGGCATGAGTATTGATCTTCTTGCCGCGCGTGCATTCTATGCGGCCCGCCTTGAAGCGCTGGAGGCGTCACCGTACCAATGCGAATTGTTTGCCGAGTTGCAGGCGGGCGTGGAGCAGGGCCAGGCCATGCTCAACCAACCTATGCCCCCGGTCGTAAATGGCTTCAAGGGCTTTCTTGCTGTTATTGAGGATATTCGCGGTTTCGATATCAGTACGCAGCAGCCGCCGACCGAGGTCGATATGCGGTTTCTCCTGGCAATGGACAACGCACCCGGACTGCTGGCTATGGCGGCGATGTTCAGCCCGGAGCTGGCCGCGATGAACGTGCAATCGGACGGCAAACCGGTGCGCCTGGACGTACCCCAATTGCAGGGGCAGGTTGAATCCGCGTACCTGGCGCTGTCGAATGATGCCATCGCACTATCAGTCGGCGAGGGTCAGGAAGCGGGCCTCGGTGCGATGATGGCAGCGAAAGCCAGTGATCCGCAGCCTTTTATGAGCATGCACATGGATGCATCCAGGTATTACGCAATGATCGGTGACGTAGTCGCTGCCAGCAGCTCCGATGATTCTCCTTCATCCGCGGAGATGAATGCGGCAATCAATGACATCATGCAGGGTTTTTCGAAACTGATAGACCGGTTGTCGATCGCCGTGCTTTTCACTGATCGCGGTATCGAATTCCCGACCGAGGTTGCTCTCTCCGATTGACCCGGCCCAGACATTCGCAACAGGATAGGGGCGCGAGAATTGATGCCGTTAGTCGCCGATGACCGGCAACCGGATCAGTGACGGACGCGAGCGGTCGTGGTGGATCGTTATTGTGGCCGCGGTTGCGCGGTCTGATGTTACTTCCGATTCACCGGTCTGCAGGTTACGCGAGAAATGAGGAGCAAACGACGCGGAAATCTGCACGCGAATGCGATCACCACGGGAGAAGCGGTTTGCGGTTACCAACTGGTCGAGCGTCAGCTCGTACACTCGCCCGGGTTCGAGCAACTGCCTGCCGGTGCCGCCAACGCGGTAGCTGGCACGCAGCATGTCGTTGCCGGGACTCATCAGGTTGATGACCCGGCCGTCCGGGTGCACGTGATAGATGCGTACCCAGAGATCGAAATCGCGACAGTCGCAGGATGCATTGATTCGCGCCTCGATTGCTCCGGCAATGGTCAGGTCACCGGCAAGCGGTTCCGTATCGAATGTAAGCACATCATCCCGTAACGCCAGTGCATTGAAGTCATGCGGGCCGAAAGACCCGTGCGGATCGACCACCGGATCGGACGGGTCTGCCTCGAATCGGCTGTCCGACGCTCCGTTTGTCGGCTTCTCAGGCAGCAGGTGCCGTTGCGATCCGTCGGCAGCCAGGTACATCGTGCGCGTGTCAGCCTGGGCGGGCGGCCACGCGGTGCTGGTACGCCAGCGGTTCGCTCCCATGACGAAATAACGAACCGGCGGCATCGCGGCATAACGATTGTCGACGTTGCGCAGGTAGTGGTCGAAGAAGTCGAGTAACTCCGCGTTGTAGTCGATCGCCGCCGCATCGCCGAAGTCCAGGTCACCGAACTTGCGTGACATGGTTGCACCGACGCCGTGCGTCCAGGGTCCCAGCAACAGGTGGTTGGCGGCCGGGCGCCGGCCGTCACGGCTGGCCCTGATGCCATTGAAATTCGTCGCGGCACCTTCCGATCCATAGGACTCGTCGTGCCAGCCACTCAAATGCAAGACAGCAGCGTCGATCCTTGCGTAATGACCCTGGAGCTCGGCCCAGTCCCACCAGTCACTCTCGGGCGGGTGCCCCAGCCATTCAAAATAGAATGGAGCCGCGTCACGGAGCCACGGCAAATCCGCCAGCGGAAGGAAATTTCGATAGTCATCGGCAACTTCCGGCCAGCGACGACGTGCCTCCGCCCCACTTGTGATACCCGGGAGGTTTTTGCGGCTCCGGGCATCCGGCGCCACGTTGGTGTAGATCCACGGCAGCCAGGAAAGGTCGAACACGCCGTTCGTATAAAAAAAGCGCCTTGGTGACGAGAACGTCATGGCCGGCGCCATCGCCTTCAGTGACGGCGGTGACTCGAGTGCGGCGAGCCATTGCACCGCACCCGGGTAGGACAATCCAAACGTGCCAACGATGCCGTTCGACCAATCCTGCTCCGCGGCCCATTCGATGGTGTCGTAACCGTCCTTGCCTTCGTTCCGGTACGGGTCAAATACACCGTCCGACGCGTAGCGGCCGCGAACGTCCGCAAGTACCACCGCGTAACCCCGGGCTACGGCATCGGTGTGTGTCGTGTAGGACTCCGCCGCAGCGGTTTTGTCGTAGGGCGTGCGGTAAACCAGTACCGGGAAAGGGCCCTCGCCGGCCGGGCGGTAAATATCGGCCCGCAATACGACGCCATCGCGCATCGCGATTGCCACGTCCTGCTCGATGACAGAGGTGTTGGCCGGCTGGCCGGCCGGGGCGTCCCCGGCAGGGCCGGATCGCTCGCACGCCGCCAGAAGTGCAAGCAGCATTGAGACCAGGCCGAATACGGTGGTCTGCCAAAGCGGTTGTCTCGTACGCGGTCCATGAACTGTGTGAGTGCCGATAACTGCCTGCCCGTTCGTAATCAAAGATGGTGCGGCCAATGGTAACGTACGCGACAGCGTCCGGCTGCACGCCAATCTTTTGAGCGCCCCGAGCTTACCGAAGATGCCGCCCACCGAGCCCCGGGTTCCGGTGGCGCCGCGCGCGTCGACACTTGCATACAGAGCGACTTGAGACTAGTCTATCGTTCTTCGACGATAGACTATAAATGCCGCGATGACGAACCTTGATAGCAATAATCAGGCGCCGCTGCCCGAGCAGGCGCCGGACGACGACATCGCCGCAATTGCAAAGGCACTCGGCCATCCGGCGCGCATTCATATCGTCGGGCTCCTGCTTGAAAAGAAGACCTGTATCGGCTGCGATATTGTTGATGAAGTGGGTCTCGCGCAATCAACGGTGTCCGAACACCTGCGTATCCTGAAAGCCGCCGGCATCGTCACCGGCGAGATCGAACGGCCGCGCGTCTGTTATTCGCTGAACCCGGAACGCCTGCGTCCGTTAGCGGCAATGCTCGGTACCGTCCTCGACAGCGGGCACCGTGGAGAACTGACAGGTTCGATCTGCTGTCCGCCGGACGAGTGCGGTATCGACGCCGCCGCCGAAAACTCGTAGCCACAAACTGCAAAGCCGTGCCGATTTTTGACCGATTCCTGTCCGTCTGGGTTGCATTGTGCATCGTCGCCGGTGTATTGCTGGGCAATACGTTTCCAGCAGCTTTCGAGACGATTGCCGCATGGGAATATGCATCGGTCAACCTGGTCGTTGCCATATTCATCTGGGCGATGGTCTACCCGATGATGGTCGCGGTGGATTTCGCAAGCCTGCGCCATATTCACAAGCGGCCGAAAGGCCTGTTCATTACGCTGGTCATCAACTGGCTGGTGAAGCCGTTTACGATGGCGGCGTTCGGCGTGCTGTTTTTCAAATGGGTATTTGCAGACTTTATTGATCCGGCCGACGCCGGCCAGTACATCGCCGGCCTGATCCTGCTCGGCGCGGCGCCTTGTACGGCGATGGTATTCATCTGGTCGCAGCTGACACGCGGTGACGCGAATTACACGCTGGTCCAGGTTTCATTGAATGACGTCATCATGGTGTTTGCCTTTGCACCGATCGTTGCATTCCTGCTCGGCGTTACTGACATCGAGGTGCCGTGGGAAACGCTGTTATTGTCAGTTGTTCTGTACGTCGTCATTCCGCTCGTTGCCGGAGCCCTGACACGAGCTTTCCTGTTACAGCGTAGCGGGGGCAATGAAGCACGGCTGGGGCAGTACATCGCGGCCGCCAAACCCTATTCGATCATCGGCTTACTGGCGACCGTCGTACTGTTGTTCGGATTCCAGGGCCATGTCATCGTCGAAAGGCCGCTGTTGATTGCCTTGATTGCGGTGCCGTTGCTGATTCAATCCTATGGGATGTTTGCGCTTGCCTATGCCGCGGCATTTGCCTGGCGCGTGCCGCACAACGTAGCTGCGCCGTGTGCATTGATCGGTACATCCAATTTTTTTGAGCTGGCGGTGGCCGTTGCGATCGGTTTGTTCGGGCTCGATTCGCCGGCAGCGCTGGTCACCGTGGTTGGTGTGCTGGTGGAAGTGCCGGACATGCTGTCGCTGGTCGCGTTCGCCAATCGGACGCGGCGTCAGTTCGGAATCAGGTGCGAACCGGAACGGGCATCCCCTGACGGCGCCGCACACGGAGAATCCCGATGAAAACTGTACTGTTCCTGTGCGTCGCCAACTCGGCGCGCAGTCAGATGGCGGAAGGTCTGGCACGCGAGATCTTACCGAACGATGTCAGCGTCCTGAGCGCGGGTTCGCAGCCAGCCAGTGTAAACCCCTATGCCATCGAGGCGATGGCCGAAATCGGTATCGACATTTCAGGACATCGATCGACGTCCGTCGACGAGGTCGATACCAGCAAAATCGATTTGATTGTCACACTGTGCGCCGAGGAAGTATGTCCGGTGTTGCCCGGACGCGTGCGCCGTCTGCACTGGCCAATCCCGGATCCCGCGTCCGACAATCCGTCGTTGGACAGCGGGAAAATGCGAGCGCGTTTTGCCGATGCGCGCGACACTATTCGGCGGAAGCTCGAGTCGCTCGATTTGCTCAGAGACGAGCCTGCCTGATCGGTACTTGCCGTCAGGGGTGCTGCCGGACCTCGCCCGTACCGCGCAACTTCAACGCCGGCACCAGCAATATAATCAGGAAAACCGTGTTGCCTGCAACATTGAGCGCTGCACCGTTGGTGACCGAAACCAGTCCGTCCAGCAGGAACCAGCTCATGACGCCGACGGCCGTGGCGGTACCGAGCGCCCTGGGCGAGAGTTCGTCAATCGACCGTACCAGCAACGCGATCGTTGCTGCCCAGCCAGCCATCAGTGCGCCAGCAATACCCAGTCCAAGCCGTGCCGGTGCGTCGACTACAACCGGCTCGGTGAAGACGAGCGATACGAGCGGATCCAGCGCACTGGGAATCAACGAACCAATTACCAGCAATACGCCGGTGATCTCGGTGAATACCGCGGCCAGGAACAACCCTCTTTGTGCATTCATTCTACTCCTCCTGCGCTTTGCGCTTGCCCGCCTTGTCTGCGATGTTCCCCAGTGTGTTGCAGGCAGGTCGTGCTCACAATTCCCTCGGAGGTAAGTGCCGGGCCGCATGCGACACGTTATTATCCCGGTCATGACAGCGGAATCGACTCAAGGACGCGCCACCCTGCGACCACCGTTTGGCAGGCAGCTTCAGCGTTTTCGCCGCCAGCGAGGCATGAGTCAGCTGGCACTGGCCAGTGCCGCGGATGTTTCAGCACGTCACGTGTCGTTCGTCGAGTCAGGACGCGCGCGCCCGAGCCGGCAAATGGTCCTGCGGCTGGCGGAGTCGCTAGATATGCCGCTCCGCGCACAGAACGAACTGCTGCATCTCGCCGGGTTTGCGCCGGAGTTTCCGGAGCGGCGCCTCGATGAACCGGCGCTGGCCGGTGTCCGGAGCATCATTGAAAAGATGCTGCGGCAGCACGATCCTTATCCGGCTTTTGTCCTCGATCGCTATTGGAATATCGTGCAGTCGAACGAGGCGGCGGCGCAGCTTTTCACCGCGTTGATGCCACAGTCGCCAGCGAACGCGGTCGAGATGTTTATCGGGCCCGGACCGTTCCGGCAGGTTGTGGAAAACTGGCAGGAAGTGGCTTGGGTAACACTGATCCGGCTGCGCCGCGAAGTAACACTCGCTGGCGGCGACGACAGGCTTCAAGCGTTGCTGGCGCGCGCCGAAGAACTGGCGGCCGATCTCGAACCGTCCGACGGCGTTGACACTGATGCCCCGACGGTTATGGCGCGGCTACAGCTTGGTGGTCACACCGTTAATACCATCAGCACAATTGCCTCATTCAGCGCTGCGCGCGATGTAACCCTCGATGAATTGCACGTTGAACTGATTTTTCCGGCCGATGATGCGGCCGATACCTTTTTTCGTGGCCTTGCATCCGAACGACAGCGCAAAACCACAGAACGCGGCTGATTGAATCAGCCAGTGGACGGTGGGGTTCGATGCTTCGTCGGAATTTTCCCCGGCGAAACATCGCCCCTCACGCGGGAATAAATGCGCCCGCTACCCGCGTGAATCAGTCCGCCAGTATGAACGTCACTTTCAGGGTGACGCGGTACTCGATAATCTTGCCTTTGGCATCGCACACCACCTTCTGGCCTTCGACCCAGGCGCCCTTGACGTTCTTCAGCGTCTTGTTGGCGCGTTTGATGCCCAGCTTGGTGGCGTCTTCGAAGCTGGTCGGTGACGATGCGATGATTTCGCTGACTTTTGCTACGCTCATGGAATTGCTCCTTCATAAGGGATATTGACTGACAACGGGCTCAGGCCCGGATTCAACGCGCTGCAGTGGTGCTGCCCGCGCAATATGTCGGTTGCACCGCGGGGGGCGCATTATTTATTTCAGTTTTCAAGCTGTGCGTCCAGCGAAATGTCCGCCTTGAGCAGCTTCGAAATCGGACAGCCGCCCTTTGCCTTGTCGGCAATGTTCCGGAACTGGTCTTCCTTGATGCCGGGAATTTTCGCGCGCATTTCGAGGTGCACCGCCGTGACAGCAAAGCCGCCATCCTGCTTGTCAAGCGTAACAGTGGCCTTCGTATCGATGCTGTCGGCGGTGAAATTTTCCTCGCCCAGCAACATGGAAAATGCCATTGAAAAGCATCCGGCATGAGCTGCGCCGACGAGTTCCTCTGGATTCGTACCGGGTGCGTCCTCGAAGCGTGTTTTGAAGCCGTACGGACTGTCCTTCAGAACACCACTCCCGGTTGAGAGCGTTCCCTTGCCTTCCTTCAACGTTCCTGACCAGTGGGCCGAGGCTGTGCGTTTCATAGTGACTCCTCCTGCTTGCGATTCTGAATGCCAGCGGTGGCAAATGCCGGCAAACGAGTATTTGCAGGCCGCCCGCGTGCCTTTCCTCGATAACCATAGCATTA
This sequence comes from uncultured Woeseiaceae bacterium, assembly GCA_964560775.1. Lineage (GTDB taxonomy): Bacteria > Pseudomonadota > Gammaproteobacteria > Steroidobacterales > Woeseiaceae > Woeseia. The sequence goes on from CAZLNH010000150.1 coordinate 13,519, forward strand.
TCCGGATGCACCGGCCCCGCCATCGAGGAGACAAAAAGTGCCTGACAAAACAACTGCGCGCCGCCGGCAGCTGCTGCGCTGCCTGCTGACCGGGGCCGCTGCTGCCTCGATGCCCGGCGTGGCAGGTTCCACCGCGTCGCGGCGAGATCCGGAATCGCGCGCGGCGGAGCCCTGCAACCCGCTCGACTGGGCGGTAGCCTGGAAACAGACCGCGGCCGAGTTCCACGCACTGTGTTACCAGGCCTTCAATATAGCAAGGCTCAGGCTCGATCTGGCACTGGCGAACCACGGCGCCGGTGACAAGCCGCTCGCTGTCATCGCCGACATGGACGACACGATCCTCCACGCGAACGACTACTGGGCGAAGCTCATCGCCTCGAACCGTGATTTTTTCGATGATGCGTTGTGGGATGAGTGGATTCCGGAAAACCGGGTCACCGCGGTTCCCGGCGCGCTGGAATTCTGCCGCTATTGTGACGAGCGGGGTGTCGCTCTGTACTACGTGACAAACAGGGACCAGGGCACGAATACGCGTGTCTTCGCACTCGGGCACCTCAAGCACCTGGCCTTTCCGTTGCCCGATGAAGATCGCCTCATCGTGTTTCGCGAGACGTCCGACAAGAGCCCGGCGCGCGAGTCCATAATGCGGAAGCACAACGTCCCGTTCCTGATCGGCGACAACCTGAACGACTACAAGCGCGATTACTATGTCGCCAACGTAAATGAGCGGCAGTCACGGATGGAGCGCGACCGCGATGACTACGGAGATCGTTTCATACTGCTGCCCAATCCCACTGACGGCCACTGGGTGCGCGCCATTTTCGGCGACTCGGAGCCCGCACCCACGGACCAGAACCGCGAGCGCCTGCGCCGTGCTGCAATGGGCGCCCGGGAATAGCGGTCGGTCAGTGACACAGCGACATCAGGCTTGAGCCCGTATTTTCCCGAGGCAATCGAGGATACCGTCTGTGCAGGCCCGTGCACTCCACAGCCGGCGTCCCGAACTTTGCGAATGGATGGTGACGTAGTGACGGCGCCCTTCGATGACCAGTCGATTGAAATCGTCGGCAAGCTTGCCTGGATCACTGGCATCGAAAAGGTAGCCGAATTGGCCGGTGTCGCGCCACTCAACGTCATGTGCCGAACACTGGCGCAAATAGGTCTTGTAGATACAGAACTCGGACCAGCGGCGCGGTGGCAGCGCCAGCAGCACCTGCCACCAGGGCTTGCCGTGTTGCTGCTCGAGGAACGCCATAAGATCCCGCACGCTTGGTGCATGAAATACGAACGGTGTATCGAAATAGCAGTCGACGTCATCGTTGCCCGTTACACTTCGACCGAATAAATGGTGCGCCGTGTGCTGCCAGTTGCGGGTCTTGCCCGAGAGCCCGGACGCTCGTTGCCATTCTGCAAAGGCGACAATCGAACCGGCCGACACGAAGTCCTCGGGGTCAGCCAGGTGGGTTACGACCAGGTCTGAGTCCATGACTACGACGGTATCGGCATCGCTTGCCGCGACGGCGGCGAGTTTGCTGAGCTGTTGCGTTTGCCAGCCGGTAAAACGCACCCAGCGCGGCCAGCCTGTGCGACGCGACACGCTGCTCAGCAAGCGCGTACCGTGGCGCCCGGCGCGCGCCTGCCAGTGTCGCGCCTCTCGGCGGCGGCGTTCGACAGGCGGAGGCAAGACGCTGTCTGAGCCACGCAGTGTTACCGTGCCGCCGCGGAAAGCATTAAACAGTGGCAAATCTTCGTTTTGCACGACCACATCGTGCGGAATGTGAGCGAGGCGTGACATAGCAAGGGACTCCCGCAACAGTTCGAAATGCGGCAAATCCTCGGACCAGGTGACAGTCAGTATCCGGAAGGGGGTGGTCATGCGGCTGAAGCGTAGCGCGCCGGCGGTGACGTGGCCACTATGTATCCTACCGCACAGACGCAGGGGGGCGACTGCCCTGATAGTAGACGAACTCCGGGTTCGTGCGCCCCCCCGCACTCAACCTACTCGACCCTCGATCCTCGTTGAGCACGAATCTGGACTTGCCCGTTTGCGCCCCGCGTAAACGGGCTTTTTTTGGCTTGCGAATCGAATATGTCGTGCAGCGGCGCAGTATCGCGCATATGTGCGCGAGCGTACAGAAAAGGGCAGCCGTTCATACCATGCTTACTGGTGCCAGCGGAGTTCAGCCCCTGTCACCGCTGCATTTTATCCCAGGATTGCTCCGATCGGGTTCCGGTCCGGCGCAGCCGGGCATGCGCCAAAGCTGCAGGCACTTAAGTCAGATTACAGCAGCGTACTCACCAAGGTTATGCATGTATGTTGACGCGACAAACGAGCCTGAAAGGCAAGGAACGGAAACGTCCGGCGACCCTGGCAGGCGGCAACGGACGGGACCTGTTTGGCGCGGAGCTGGCAGTCGAGCTTTACGAATTGTCTCCGCTGGGCATCTGCCTGTCCGACGGGAGCGGTGGCTGCATTTATGCGAACGCCGCATACCTCAAGATCATGGGCATGACGCCCGAACAGTCGCGCGGCGCTCCATGGAGCAGGTCGCTTCATCCGGATGACCGGAGACGGGTCGACGCCGAGTGGCAGGAAGCCGTCGAGGCCGGGCGACCGTTCCAGACGGAGGCCCGTGTGCAGCGGCCGGATGACACCGTGGTGTGGGCGCAGCTGCACGGGTCGACTGCTCCGGGAGACAGCAACTCCGGCGCCACCCTCTTGCTGGTCGAAGACATCACGGAGCGCAAGGGGGCCGAGTCTGTGCTACGCAGGTCAGAAGAAGCGCTTTTTCAGGAGAGAGAGCGTGCCCAGGTGACGCTCGATTCGATTGGTGACGCCGTGCTGGTGACGGATCTCGCGGGCACCGTTACCTATATGAACCAGGAGGCGGAGAAATTGACCGGCTGGTCGCGAGAGGACGCAACCGGGCTGCCTCTGAGGAGGGTATTTCAGATCATCGATGGGACGTCGCGCGAGACCGCCCAGAGCCCGGCGCAGCGAGCGATCGCGCAAGACCAAACGGTCGGTCTGGCAATCGGCTGCGTGCTATTAAGGCCCGATGGAACCGAGATCGGGATCGAGGATTCCGCGGCGCCCATCCACGACCGTGACGGTGCCGTGACCGGCGCGGTAATCGTATTTCACGATGTAGCCAAATCCCGGCAGATGTCAGAGCAAATGACGCATTTTGCCCAGCACGACCACCTCACCGGGCTGGCCAACACAATGCTGCTGTCCGATCGCCTGAACCAGATGGTTCGACTTGCGCGCCGTCATCGGAAGCAGGCAGCACTGTTGTTTATTGACCTGAACCGGTTCAAGGAATTCAACGATGAGCACGGCCACAACTTCGGTGACGAAGTCCTGAGAGTCGTCGCCCGCCGCCTCGAGTCCTGCGTGCGGGAGAGCGACACGGTTTGCCGGCGAGGGGGCGACGAGTTCGTCATCCTGTTGACGGAGATTGAGTGCCGACGGGACGCTGCCAAGGTGGCGCGGAAAGTACTTGCGGCTATTTCCGCCGAGCACATCATTGATGGTCGCTCGTTGCGGCTCAGTGCGAGCGTAGGCATCAGTCTCTATCCGGATGACGGCGAGGACGCTGATGCCCTGATGCCACGCGCCGACAAGGCCATGTACCAGGCGAAGGCCGGCAGCATGGACGGATACTGCTTCGCCGAGGCGTAACGTACATCAATTCCTGTGGCTTGGTGCCATACCGCACAGATGGTGACATCACAAAAGAGCATGCTCCGGTCTTACTAGCGGCAGAGCGAACAGTTTCTGCGGCCTCACCAAAAAGGAGCGCTTACCATGCTGTATACAATTGCTGTCATTCTTCTCGCGCTGTGGGCGCTTGGGCTGGTCACCGGCACCACCGTCGGCGGCTTCGTACACGTACTCATCGTTCTCGCGGTCATCATGGTGCTGTTCCAGCTCATCAGTGGCCGACGCGCCTTGTAGACCGGACGTCCGGACGGCGTCCCTGGCGGTCGGGCTGCCTGGCCCGGCCGACTGCGCGGCGTTTGCCGCTGCGGAACCGGACGCGGCGGTTCCCGACACGGTCGAGTTCGAGGGGCAGCACGGCGTAGTTTCAAAAGCGCATGGTGAGCAGTTGCTGCAGCGGCTCGACGGCAATACCACTGCTTCAGCAATGCTCCGTACGCACCTTGCCTATGAGCAATCAATCGCCATTGACAGCCCGCTGCTAATCGGCAACAAAGTCACACTGCTGCAAAACGGACCGATTACCCACGAAGCGATGTTCGAGGCGATCCGGGCGGCCAGCGACCACATCAATCTCGAGACCTATATATTTGACGATGGCAAGCTCGGTCAGCAGTTCGCCGCGTTGCTGCTCCAGAAGCAGGCGAGCGGCGTGCAGGTCAGCGTGTTGTATGACAGCGTCGGCGGCCTGCTGACGCCGCAATCGTTTTTCGACCGGTTGCGGGAGGGTGGCATCGCGGTGCTGGAATTCAATCCCGTGAACCCGCTTGCGAAAAATCCCAAGACCTGGGAAATGAATCACCGCGATCATCGCAAGCTCATTGTGATCGATGGCCGCATCGCCTTCATCGGCGGGGTCAATATCAGCGACAGCTATTCGAGTTCGCCGGCCGGGAAACCGGCGCCCGGCGGAACGGAGGAGGAGTCGGCCGAAAAGGACGACGGCTGGCGTGACACGCATATCCAGCTCGAGGGTCCCGTAGTTGCCGAGTTCCAGCGTTTGTTCCTCGATACCTGGGCCCGGCACGCAGGCGCATTGCCAACGCGGCAATACTTTCCCGAATTGCCCGCGCAGGGCGACGAGATCGTGCGTGCCATCGGCAGCAGGGCGGATGAAGGAGCGAGCCCAATCTACATGACGCTCGTGTCAGCGATCACGCGCGCGAAGTCGGAGATCAACCTGACGGTAGCCTACTTCGGGCCGGATCCGACGCTGCTGAAGGCGATGACGGGAGCGGCGCGACGCGGCGTGAAAGTACGGATGGTATTGCCGAGTTACACTGACTCCGCGGCCATTTTCCATCTGGGCCGTTCGCATTACACGAAGCTGTTGCGCGCCGGAGTCGAGATACACGAGCGGCACGGCGCGGTGATGCACGCCAAGACAGCGGTCATCGACGGCGTGTGGTCGATGATCGGTTCGAGCAACCTGGATTCGCGCAGCTATTTGCATAACGACGAGATCAGCGCGGTGGTCCTCGGCGGAGCGTTGGCCGGGCAAATGAACGCGATGTTCGCCGACGATGTGGCTGAATCCGAGCAGATCCTGCTCGCGGAGTGGCGGCGCCGATCTGTGTGGCTGCGGATCAAGGAACGCGTCGCTCGAGTGGGCGCGTACTGGCTTTAACGGTGAAAGGCTGTTATTGCGACGGAACGGTGGCACCTGTGCCCGCTGCCAGCCTGCGCACGAGCCCTTGACCGGTATTGGCCGCCTTGAGTAGCGCCAACAGCCGCAAACCATGCACGCGGTGGTCGCGGTCCAGTGCCGCGCCAAACAAGCCAGCACTGAGTAGCACGCCGGGCGAGACCATGCGCTTGCTGATGGAGTCGGTGATGCCGTCGACGGCGCAACTGAGACGGCTGCGCCGCTCGACGATGCGTTTCTCAGCCTGCCGGATACCTGATTTCAGGGACATGCTGGCTGCTGCTTTAGCGTGCGCTGCGTTGCGGGAAAGCCCAATCGGGCACCAATGTGCCGGAGCATCAGCCAGCCACCGAGCGCGAGGAGGACATTTGCCGCCGCAATCAAAGTCATGGCCATGGCCGGCGCGATGCCAAAATTAATCAATATAAAGACCGCAGCGCCGGTGAGTGCAATCCATGCGCTGACCATTACCAGCGTAGAGAAGACCGCAATGATCAACATATTAAGGACGCGTCGAACCAGCAGCCGGCTCTCCAGCGTGGCCAGTTCGAGGTGATCGTGAACCAGCCCTCGCACCTCGCGGGCGATACTGGTGGCGTGTTCGCCGATACCCGGCGGCGGCGCTGATGCGTCGCTCGCCGCCACCGGGGGTTTTTCAGCCTGGAACGACATGACCGGTCAGTGCTGGATTTACTTGGAGCCCAGCAGCCGGCTGAGCAGGTAGCCTGCGGCCACGGCCGCGCCAATCGTGTATATCGGGTGCTCCCGCATGTAGCCAGCGCTTGCTGCGTAGAGTTCCTCACCCTTCGCGCCGGCAACTTTGCCGGCCCGTGCCATCGCATCGGTGGCCTGGTTGGCGGCTGAGTCCGCGCTGCTGACAGCTCTGTGCGCGCCGGACGCCGCGCGATCGATGGCCGGATGAGCGGCCTCGGCTGCGGAATTGATGCCACTGTGGGCGCCTGCGGCGAGACGGTCCACGCTGCCTTCCGCCGTCGCGTTCGTGCCGTCGCGACCGGGGTTGATCGCGGTGCCTTCATTATGTCTGGACATGTAAATTCTCCCTGATTGATGAGTGGGGGGTTGGTGTGGGGCGGCCTTACGGTATTGGAAGACAACGTTATGCGACTGGCACAAGGAGTTCAGTGCGGTGGCGCACTTGGGCAGCGGTTTGTTAAACGAATCAGGCGGATACGGTGTCCGGTACTGCCTCTGCACGCGGCGAAACAAAGCGTGCTCCGGTCAGTCTTCGCCGGAATCCTGCTCGACGAGCTTACGCAAGCGGCCGATCGCCGCGTCCCACTGGTCCGAAATTTCGCCGAGAAAATGGCGGGCGTCGCGCAGTCGCCTGGCTTCGATCTGCCAGATCTGCTCGCGGCCACTGCGCTTGCCGCGCGCCAGCCCGGCATCCGACAGTACGCGCAGGTGTTTGCTGATCGCCTGGCGCGAGAGTTGCGTGCCGTCGGTCAGGCGCGTGACCGACAGCGGACCTTCGTGCGCGAGGCGACTGACGATTCGCAGGCGCGTCGCGTCGCCCAACGCGGTGAACACCGGTGCGGCGTCAGCGGGTATTCCGGACGACGATGCGGGCGGCATTTGATTTGACCGCGTCACGCGTCCTGCGCGAGGTATTTCCCGATCAGCATTGTCTGCATCTGCCAGCCCTCGGAGTTGTCGGCAAACGCCTTGGCACGACGTTCGGCCGGGAGCTGGTCAAAGCCCGATTCGGTGATGGACAGGTGCGTGCCCTCGGGCACTTCGTCCAGCACAAAGGTGACCAGCGTCGACGGTTCGTCGTTAAAATCCTTGTTCTCGTCGACGGCATACGGGTGCCAGCGGAACGAAAACCGGCGCATCGGCTCGACAGTCTCGACCAGCAAGTCGCACGCGGCGCCGTCCCACGGTTCCTGCAATTTCGCAACCTCGGCATCGACTTTCGTGGGGCGAATGCGGCCGCTGACACGCTGTCCGGCTTCGAACGGCCCGTCGAACTCGACCCCGAACCATGTGCCGAACTCTCGCGCGTCGCTGATTGCTCTCCAGACGCGCTCTCTCGGCGCCTCGAGCACGACTTTCTTTTCGATACGATCACTGTGTGAAGCCATTACGCAACCTCCTGGTTGCGCATAGGCTAGTCTGGTCCGCGCAGAAATGCAACCGATCGGTTGCTTATATTCAATGCAACTATGTGCAACTTGACAGGATTCAGCCCGGATGGCGCCGATCAGGCGGGCACTTGGTAGACTCGTGCCATTAATTCCACTATGGAGTTGGTCTGGTTTCGGGGGGGGCTCAAAATGACAATAAATATCCGTTGGCTTATCGTCGTATTTGCATTGTTCGCGGGCGGTTGTACGACATTCGAGACGGTGCCGTTCGATCCGTCGACCCATGCTGGCATGGACAAAATAACCATCGTCGATCCGGCTGCGCCGACTGAACTGGACGTTCACGTATTGGCTCCGGTCGGCGCCAATTTCGGCCTGATTGGTGCACTCGCCACTGAAGCGGGGCTGTCCGCAAAGCGCAAGACGCTGAATGCTGCTATGGCTACCCAGCAGTACGATTATCTCAAGGAATTCAACGCGACACTTGACGAGAGCATCGGGTCGGCCGGCTACGTTGTGTCGCGCGGCACCGTTGAACGCGACGTCGACGACGCTGCCTTTCTGGAGGACTATTCCGCCATCGCAACCGATGGCGCCATACTCGATATTTACCTGCAGTTCATTGGTTACGCGGCGGCAGGATCGAATACCGAGTATCGGCCGACGGTCATGCTGGCAGCCCGCCTGGTGGATGGTGCCGGCAGCACGCTGTTCGCCGACCAGATCCATTACAACCCGCTGGGACAAACCGGCGACGCTATTACGCTGGATCCCCACCCGGATTACGCGTTCGAGAAATTCGACATGATCGAAGCCGAACCAGCCCGTGCCGCGGAAGGTATGTCCGTCGCTATTAAGGCGGTGCTCGGCGAGCTTGCCGGCCTGCTGGAGAAGTGAGGTGCGCGTCGCCTGCCTGATCGTTCTGCTGTGCTCCGCGGCTCTTGCCGCCGAAACCGGCGAGCCGGAGCAGCGCGAATGCGCGGACTCGCTGCAACAAGTCGAAGCGTCCAGTTTGGTCGCGCTGGGTGAACACAAGCAGAAGCCAAAGCGCTGGCTTGTCAGTGTTAACGAAGAATCGCCTTGCCTTCGGATTTCAGCGGAGCAGGCGATGAGCGTCGAGTTGCTTCAGTTGCAACCCTTTGGCAAGCCGTATCGTCTGGATATCAGCAGCCTCATGCGCAAGGAGCGCAAGACGAAACACGACCAACTGATCTTTTCGCCGACTATCGTGATGCTGGATGGCGAACTCCGACCTACGCGGGAATTTCCACATGGCGCATTCCGCTATCGCGGATCGAAGTTGAGTCACACAATATTTATCAATGAAGAGAATGCCGACGAGCGCTTTCTCCTGCTTTATTCGGCGCCGGAAACCATCGGTGAGACAAATGAACGGGTCGCTGGTGCTGTGAATTCGATTGTTGTTCCGACTGGGCCCGGCATAATCTTCGTCACCGGCGGCGCCGACCGGCGCGCGACCGTGACCAATTCGGCCAGTGGCGATCTTTATATCAAACCGGTCATTCCCGACTGATCCGATCTCACAATGCAGGTGCCGTCGGATGCCGGTGAGGGTAGCGGGGCACGTCAGCCGACACTCCCTGTCAGCTGGCCGCCCTGCATATACCAACGGCTCTATCTATTGCCGCCTTTACCCGGCGCCTGCCGGTCCCGCTCGCCCTGCTGGCCGTGCTGATCCCGCTGGCCCTGCTGCTTGCGGTCATCCTGCTGGCCCGGTTGTCCCTGCCGCTTGCGGTCATCCTGCTGACCCGGCTGACCCTGCTTGTCCTGCTGCCGGTCTTGCTGTGGGTTCTGGTTGCTCATTTGAGTCTCCTTGGCTAGCACATTCCAATCGACGTGCTTACGGCCTGACTTTTCCATGGCTTCGGTGCAGAGTCTGTGCGAAACCGAACTCATCTGCCCCGTAAATGGGCAACCCGATCAGGCATCGCGCAGACCTGGAAACCTGTTGTGTGCGAACTCGTTGGCAGAGGGCTAACCAGCACCGCAGGACGGCATTGCGAGTTCATCTATTTGGATAAAATGTGAAACTCCTCCAGCGGCGTTAATGTGCCAGCGCGTCGATCAGTTCCTCCTTGGACATCGCGCTTCGTCCATGGAGGTCCGTCGACTGCGCCATTTTATAGAGCTCCGCCTTGCTCTTTGTCCTGAGCTTGCCGGCATGGCCACCGTTACGTCTGCCAGCACCTTTTTTTGCGGGAGTGGCACGGGCGCGAAGCTTGCCCCGTAGCCGCTCCTTCAGCACCTCCATCAGATCAATTACATTCGTTTCGCTATCCTCGATTTCCGCGGCGTCCTCACTGGCCGGCACGACATCAGTACCGGATCGCAATTTCTTTTTGGCGAGTTTGATGATGCTGGCGCTGCGCTCATCCTTGAGCTCGGTGCGATCCAGTGTCTTTGCTTTCAATGCCTTGATGGCTTTGGCGAATTGCGCCACAGTCGCGGCATCGGCAGAAACCTTTGACGGAAGTCCTATTGCGTCAGGGCTGCGGACTTCGTCTGCAAAACGCAGCGTCTCTGCGCGCAGGATTCCATTCTCCGCAATAATCGCGCACAGATATTCCTTGCCCCGCATCACGAACGTTGCAATGCCGGCCCGCTCTTCGTCTGCAAGGGTCCTGGCGAGCAGCCGATAGGCCTTCGTCGTACTGCCATCGGGTACCAGAAAGTAGGCCCGCTCGAAATATAGCGGGCTTAGCGCGTGCAGCGAAACGAACTGCGCGAGGTCAATTTCGCGCGATTTCTCGGGATCGAGTGCATCGAGCTCATCGTCCTCAATGGTGACGAAGCGATCCTTCTCCAGTTCGTAGCCGCGTACGAGATCTTCGGATTCGAGCGCCTTGCTGTCGTCCTCGCCAAAGAAGCGACGCTCGAGGAACGTACCCTCCGCATCGACCATCCGCAGGCGCAGCGTCGAGGCGCGATTCGCCGGGAACAGGCTCACCGGGACACTGACGAGGCCAAAGGTTACGACACCTGACCAGAATGGCTTAACAGTTTCGGTTTTCTCATCAGTTCTTTCGGCCATAGGTTTTACTCACGCGCTCTTGCGCACGGCCTTCAGGCTCGCC
>CAZLNH010000151.1:0-4059 GCA_964560775.1 uncultured Woeseiaceae bacterium
CTGCGCTGACGGGGCAGTTCGTACAGGTCGAGAATCTGCAAAGAGCGCTTAATTTCGGTTGCAACAAGGTGCGGTTCTACAGCATGGTCAAGGAAGGCAGCCGCGTGCGGGGCCGCGCGACCGTCCTGCAGGCGCGGCAGCGCGGCGGCGCGCTGCACCTGCTGTCCGAGGTCAAGGTCGAGGTCGAAGGTGAGCGCAAGCCCGCCTGTGTCGCCGAAACGCTCGGCATGTACTTTTTCAATCCAACCGCCGGCGAAAGGGCCGGGCAAGAATAAAAGGAGAGACGCATGGAAGTGACGGGCATTTTTGGGTTCCTGATCCTGATCGCCGACATCTACGCGGTATTGCAAATACTGCAAAGCTCTGCCAGCAATGGCAAAAAGGCGTTGTGGATCGCGATCGTCGTCGTGCTGCCGCTACTGGGCCTGATTCTCTGGTTCCTGATGGGTCCAGGCCGGCGCTGATTCTTGCCCTGCCTTTTCTTGCAAGCATTAACGTGCCCGCGCTCCCGTGCGCGATTCGAGGCCGGGTGCACGATGCTTGCAGAATCACCCGATTGTTCTGTTAAATGACAGTACGCCGCTTGCGCGCGTGGCACCAAACGACGGGGGGACAATAATGCATGGCCTGATGATGGAAACGCAGCTGCTCGTGTCCGGCATTGTGCGGCACGCGGAGAGAAATTTCGGCGACCGGGAAATCGTATCGGTAACGGCCGACAACCCGCAGCACCGCTATACGATAGCTGACCTGTGCCGCCGCACGCGGCAACTCGCAAACGCGCTGGACGGCCTCGGCATAAAGCGCGGCGATCGCATCGCTACACTGGCATGGAACGACTACCGTCACCTCGAAGCCTACTACGCGATCAGCGGGGCAGGGTATGTCTGCCACACCATCAATCCGCGCCTGTTTCCGGAGCAGTTGGTCTTCATCATCAATCACGCCGAAGACAAATGGCTGCTCGTCGACCCGATGTTCATGCCGCTGATCGAAAAACTCGCCGACAAGATTCCCGGCGTCGAGGGTTTTATTGTCCTGTGTGACGAGGCAACGCTGCCCGAGACGGGGCTCAGGAACGTCGTTTCCTATGAAGCATTGGTTGGCAAGTGCAGTGATGAATATGAGTGGCCTGAGATTGATGAGCACGAGGCGGCCGCGCTTTGCTATACGTCCGGCACAACGGGTGATCCAAAGGGAGTCCTGTACAGTCACCGTTCGACGATACTGCACGCGTATGCGGGAATTGCGCCCGACGTACTGAACCTCTCCAACCGTGACTGCATTCTGCCGGTTGTGCCGTTATTTCATGTCAATGCATGGGGCATACCCTATTCGGCGTTGATGGTCGGCGCGAAACTGGTCATGCCGGGGCCGAAAATGGGCGACGGTGAAACGCTGTACAAGCTGCTCGAAGGAGAAGATGTCACTGTTGCGCTGGGCGTGCCGACCGTGTGGCTGGCGCTGCTGCGATATGCGTCGAGCAGTAACCAGCGAATGAATAAATTGCAGCGTACCGTGATCGGCGGTGCGGCCGTGCCGGAGTCGATGATCCGCGAATTCCGGGACAAGCATGACGTCGTCGTGCACCAGGGATGGGGCATGACCGAGATGAGTCCACTGGGCACCTGCAATACGCTTAAAGCCGGCATGGAGTCGCTGTCGCCGGATGAAATCTTGAGGATCCAGACCAAGGCGGGCCGCGGCATATTCGGCGTCGAGATGCGTGTCATGGATGACGAAGGTAATGAACTGCCCTGGGACGGAAAATCCAGCGGTGCACTGCAAGTGCGCGGTCCGTGGATCTGCAGCGACTACTTCAAGCTCGAAGGCAGTGCCGGCACGCACACCGATGATGGCTGGTTCGAAACCGGCGATGTGGCCAACCTCGACCCGGAGGGCTTCCTGCAAATCACTGATCGTACGAAAGATGTCATAAAATCCGGTGGTGAATGGATCAGCTCGATCGATGTCGAAAATATTGCAGTGGGCCACCCCTCCGTTGATGAAGCAGCAGTTATTGCAGTCGCGCACCCGAAGTGGACAGAACGGCCACTGCTGGTTGTCGTCAAGTCGCAAGGCAAGGAGCTTACGCGCGAGGAGATGCTGGCCTGGTTCGACGGCAAAATTGCGACCTGGTGGCTGCCTGACGACGTTGTATTCGTCGATGAGATTCCTCACACGGCAACCGGCAAGATCAAGAAAATCGAGCTTCGCAAGCAGTTCGCAAACTACGTACTGCCGACCGCCAATGAGGCCTGAATCATCGGTTGCCCACGCGGCGGAGGCGGGAAATGGCGAATAGCGACCGCCTGTTCGGGGTCCGCGCCATAGTGTTCGGGGCCGGCAGCGGCATCGGCGAAGCAATCGCGCGGATCTACGCCAAACATGGGGCGAACGTACTCGCTATCGATTCCCGGGATGCCAATCTCGACCAGCTGCTCGGTTCCGTATCCGGCATCACGAACCTGACCATGCCAGCGGGCGAGGCGGACTCGGCGGTTACGGCAGTTGAGGCCGCGGTCAGGGAATTCGGCGGTCTCGACGCAGTCGTCAACAGTTTTGCTGTGCAGCCGGCCGAGCCTTTCGCCGATGAGGTCCAGCTGCAGCCCGCATTGACGCAGCGCTTGAAGCGGATACAAAAGAATTTTGACGCGGCATGGCCCAGGCTCCGGAACAGCCCGGCGGGTCGCGTCATTTCCATTGGTTACCTGCGCAGCGCATTTCCCGTCGACGGCAGCGCACTGTTTGCACGCGCCGAGGATGCACTGTCCGAACAGACGCGCGAGTTTGCCGGTCAAACGGGAAAATTCGGCGTGACCGTGAACTACATACAGCCGGGCGCCGTCATGACATCTGAAAGCCGCCGGGTATTCCAGAACGACAAGGCATTGCGGGATCATTGCATACAGGGATCCGCCGAGCGCCGCCTGGGAGACCCGATCGATATCGCAAAGGTGGCCCTGTTCCTCGCCAGTGACGATGCCGCATTTGTCAGCGGTTCCGGTATCCGGGTCGATGGCGGACGCGCCACGGTATAGATCTCTAATGCACCCGGTACTCGAAGATCTGTTGCATCTCCTGCAACTCGAAAGAATCGAGGACAACATCTATCGCGGCGAAAGCCGCGACATCGGCAGCGCCCAGGTTTTCGGCGGACAGGTACTCGGACAGGCCTTGTCAGCCGCGCATTCGACGGTCGATGGCCGCGTGGCGCACTCGCTGCATGCGTATTTCCTGCGCCGCGGTGATGTCGAAGCCCCAATTATCTACGAGGTGGACCGCGCCCGTGACGGCGGAAGTTTTTCAGTGCGGCGCGTCGTGGCAATCCAGCACGGGCGCCCGATCTTCAATCTTGCGGCTTCGTTCCAGAAGCCAGAGGAGGGGTTGGAGCATCAGAGCAAGATGCCGGACGTACCTGGACCGGATGGCTTGAAGGAGCTCTCGGATGTTCCGCCTGAGATGCTCGAGCGCCTGCCGGAAAAGATGTGCCGGTTCCTGACCGACAAGCGGCCATTCGAGTTCCGGCCGGTGCAGGAAATCCGCTTCGACATTGCCGAGAAGCGACCGCCGGAAAAGCAGGTCTGGATCCGCGCGGTGGATGCATTGCCCGACCGCACGTCCTTGCACCAGAACCTGCTCGCCTACGTGTCTGATTTCGAACTGCTCGGCACGAGTACGTTACCGCACGGCATCCTGTTCGGCCGAGGTCACGTGATGATGGCGAGCCTCGACCACGCCCTGTGGTTTCACCGCGAGTTTCGCGTCGACGACTGGCTGCTGTATTCGCTGGACAGTCCTACCGCGTCCGGTGCGCGCGGCTTTGCAAGAGGCCAGTTTTTCACCCGTGACGGGATACTCGTAGCCTCGTCGGCACAGGAGGGACTCGTACGCGTCGTCTCCGGCAGCGATCGCGGCGACGAACGATCGAATCCTCGCAAGCAGGTCTGACCGCGTCGGATTATTCATGAACGTTTTAGTGCGGTGGTAAGCGGAGGCGCACCCCGGGGAGGGCTTTTCAGGGACGCTGTGAATACGTCCCTGTACGCTCTGTGCCGG
>CAZLNH010000152.1:0-5914 GCA_964560775.1 uncultured Woeseiaceae bacterium
GTGCCAGGAGCCCAGGCGATGCACCGTAGCCCGATTTCACTGCTGTTTCTCACTTTAGGCGCGTCAATGGCTATGTCGAAGGACGCGCCAACGATGCCGGAAGTCATCGCATCGGCGTCAGCCGCGGACTGGCGCACGATCGATCGGCGGAACACGCTGTACGTCGTGCTTGATTCGGGTACCGTCGTCATGGAGCTCGCGCCGCAGTTCGCGCCTGCTCATATTGATAACCTGCGGAAGCTCATCAAAGGCGGTTACTTCGACGCGGCTTCAATCATTCGCTCGCAGGACAACTACGTTGTGCAGTGGAGTGGGCCGGATCTCACCGACGCCGACCTGCCCGGTGGTGCCGCGCGGCACGTCGAGGCTGAATTTTATCGCGAGGCCGAGGGCCTGCCGTTCTGGCGGCTCGATAGCCGCGACGCGTATGCAGCAGAAGTGGGCTTCAGCGACGGCTTCGCCGCCGGCCGTGATGGCCCGTCAGGGCGGGCCTGGCTGGCCCACTGTTACGGTGCACTCGGCGTTGGCCGGGGCACCGAAACCGACAGCGGCAATGCCACCCATCTATACGTTGTAACCGGCCATGCGCCTCGTCACCTCGATCGCAATGTCACACTGATAGGCCGCGTCATCGATGGTATAGAACACCTGTCGTCGTTGCCGCGTGGTACTGGCGAGCTGGGCTTCTACGAAAATGAAAGCGAGCGTGTACCCATCAGGTCACAGCGATTCGCAACTTCGGACGATCCAGCGTGGCAGGCCTTGCGAACCGACACCGCGACGTTCGAAAAGCTGGTTCAGTCACGCCGCCACCGTGGTGACGAATGGTTCGCCGACCCGGTCGATGCGATTGGAATCTGCAACGTCCCATTGCCCGTCCGAAAGGCGCCGTCGCCACAAGGCTCGTAGCACCCACGTCATCGCGAGGCGCGCAGCGCCCCTGTCATCGCGAGGCGCGCAGCGCCCCTGTCATCGCGAGGCGCGTAGCGCCCATGTCATCGCGAGGCGCATAGCGCCGTGGCGACCTCGCAACGGCAATGACTCTGCCAACCGGAACGAGATTGCCACGCCCTCCGGGCTCGCAACGACGGTGAGATTGCCACGCCCTCCGGGCTCGCAACGACGGTGAGATTGCCACGCCCTCCGGGCTCGCAACGACGGCGAGATTGCCGCGCCTGCGGGCTGGCAATGACCGCGGGCTCGCTGCGGCGGTTCAGATCTGCGACGTAATCTCGCCGAGCTTCTTCGTCAAAAGTGGGTTCTCACGGTAATCAATCGGAATCACGACGAGACTTGGACCGTCTTCATCAAGTGCTCTGTCAAGCACACCGGCAAGGTCACGGCTCGCGCTGACATAATGGCCGTTCCAGCCGAATGCATTTGCCATAGTCAGCCAGTCAGGGTTGCCGAATGACAGGTCCGTATGCGTGCCGAATTCAGTTTCCTGCTTCCAGGCGATCAGGCCGTAGCCGCCATCTTCCCAGACCATGACGGCGATGTTGCTGTGCAGCCGCCGGGCAGTTTCCATTTCCTGCACATTCATCAGGAATCCGCCGTCGCCGGCAACGGCCAGGATGCGCCGGTCCGGATGTACGATGTTGGCCGCTATGGCGCCGGGCAGGGCAAAGCCCATCGAACAGAAGCCGTTGGGGATCAGGCAGGTATTCGGTTCATGGCAATGATAATGGCGCGCGATCCACATTTTGTGCGCCCCGACGTCTGACAGCAGGATGTCGTGTGGTCCCATGACCTGGCGCGCGTCCCAGACAGCTTTCTGCGGCCGGATGCAGCCTTCGGTGTCGTCGTTTGCATGCTCGGCGAAGTCCTCGGCCATCGCCGCGCGGCAACGGCGCTGTCCGTCGAGATCGAATGCCATACTGCCTGCCGCCTGCACCCGCTCATTCAGCATCCACAGCGTGTGGGCCAGGTCGCCGATCAGTTCGACAGCGGGGTGATAGTAGTAGTCGATTTCCGCGGCAAGAAAGTCCGCATGAATAATTTTCTTGTCGC
Organism: uncultured Woeseiaceae bacterium; assembly: GCA_964560775.1. GTDB lineage: Bacteria > Pseudomonadota > Gammaproteobacteria > Steroidobacterales > Woeseiaceae > Woeseia. Next base: position 2,011 of record CAZLNH010000152.1, read on the forward strand.
TGTTCGGGTTCCACAGGCGCGGATGGTACTCGACCATATCGAAGCCCAGCGTAATGACAAGGTCGGCATCGTCGACGGCGAGGGAAACGCGGTCCCTGCTGCCCAGGCCAATCGTGTACAGGCAATAGTCGGCGTCCATGTCGACGCAGCCTTTGGCCATGAAGGTGCTGATGACGCCGATACCGGTGCGCTCGCAAAATATTCGCAGTTGCTTGCTGGCGCGCTTGCGGATGCAGCCGTTGCCGGCGATGATGACCGGTCGTTTTGCATCCGCCAGCATCGCAAACGCGCGGTCGGTAATCTTGTCGTCCGGAACCGAGCGGCGGAACCGCCGCGGCAGCATTGGTTCGGTCGTGGCGTCTTCCTTCGCGATGTCCTCGGGCAACTCGATATGCACGGCACCCGGTTTTTCGGTCCGGGCAATGCGCACGGCCTTGCGAACGATCTCCGGGATCGTCTCGGGATCGAGGATGCTGGTGGCCCACTTGGTGACCGGCCGGAACATCGCAACAACGTCCATGATCTGGTGCGATTCCTTGTGCAGCCGGGTGGTCGCGCCCTGCCCGGTCAGCACCAGCATCGGCGAGCGGTCCATGTTGGCGTCGGCGACGCCGGTGATCAGGTTCGTAGCGCCAGGACCCAGCGTGCCGAGCGCGCCGGCCGGGTTGCCGGTCAGGCGGCCGTAGACTTCCGCCATGAACGCGGCGCCCTGTTCGTGACGCGTCAGTACAAAGCGAATCTTCCCTGATTTCCTGAGCGACAGCATGAAATCGGCGTTCTCCTCGCCAGGGACGCCGAAGATGTATTCGATGCCTTCCTCTTCGAGGCACTTGATTAGAAGATCGGATGCTTTCATGGAACTTCCCGGGATGATGCGAGCACATCATTTGGCGGGAATAAGCGCGTCAACGCAAGATGTAGCGTACGAATGTCATCGCGAGGAGCGCAGCACCACCGTCATCGCGAGGAGCGCAGCACCAACGTCATCACGAGGAGCGCAGCACCAACGTCATCACGAGGAGCGCAGCACCAACGTCATCACGAGGAGCGTAGCACCAACGTCATCACGAGGAGCGCAGCGACGTGGTGACCTCGCACCAACCATGACTCTGCCAATCGGCACCAGGTTGCCACGCCCTCCGGCCTCGCAATGACGTCGTCGTGGCCACGACGACGTCATCCCCAAAACCGGAACAATGCCGCCAGCGAAACGCCGATAAACGTCGCGATCGCATAGCCGAACATGCCGACGAGGAGTCCCGGTGCGACCAGCGGTTGCCAGCCCTTGCTTGCGGCGAGTGCGGCCGCCGGCGCCGGGCCGAGTATGCAGGCGTTCGACGCAATCATGACCTCGGCGAGATCCAGTCGCAGTAAACGACCGGCGACCACCAGCAGCACGAGATGCACCAGTACCATGACGACTATGAACGCGAGGATCGGCAATGCCGAGCCGAGGACATTGGTGAGATTCGCGCCAGCACCGATGCAGACGAAGAACAGGTACATGAACAGCGTGCCGATCTCGAAATCGGCATCGATGCGCCGCACGACGGGTTTTGCGAAGTTTGCCACAGCGAGTGCCAGCACCGTCACGACCAGTATGTACCAGGCATCCATTCCCAGCCACGTGCAAAGCAGGGAACTGACGGCGCAGATGACGAGGCTCAGGGCCAGCCCGTTGACGGCGCCCGGCAGGTTGAACGGTTTGCCGCTGTCCGGCGCGTTCGCGGCGGCGGCCGGGACGTCTTCGGTTGTCGCACCAATAAACCGGGATGGCATCGCTGCCCGCACAAACCGAAACGTCGGCAGCAGCATCAGTAACAGTAGAAAGAATACAGCGCCCGCGGCATCGGCCGACAGGCTGGCCACGTAGATGGCGGAGTCGCGAATGCCCAGCGCTTCGGCGGTGGCGACGAAGTTGAGCGAGCCGCCGATGTAGCTTGCCGCGATCGTGCCGGCAATCGCCGGTTCATCCGAACCGATGTGGACCAGCAGCACGCCGGTCATGGCGCCAAGCGCCGTCGCGACTGTGGCGACCAGAAAGGCGAGCAGCATCGGGCCGGATTCGCTGAATATAGTGCGAAAATCGGCGCGCAGCAGGAGCAGCGGAATGGCGGCCGGCACCAGGTACGCCGCGATCGTATCGTAAAGCGGCGCCGTGTGAGGCATGACGCCAATGTTGGCGAGTACCATCGGCACCGCGAGCAGCAGCAGCGGACCGCCCAGGCGTTGTCCCCAGCGCGTCCGTTCAGCCCACATGCCGAAGGCGACGACGGCCATGACCGCCGCCGCCAGCAGCATCGTCTGGTCGGCGGCAATCAACTCAGAACTGGACGCCGAGCGAAAGGCCGATGGTCCGGGGCCGGATCTGTCCCAGGGAGAGGGCATCGTTCGGCAGCGTGCCCCCCGAATTGAGACTGTTGGTGCCTTCCTCGTCCAGCAGGTTCTTGCCGTACAGCTCCAGTGACCAGCTGCCGAAGTCGATACCGGCGCGGAGGTTGACGGTCGTATAGGCTTCGGCTTCGCGGATGCTGCCGTCCGCCGCTAGGTTGTCAAACCCGGAGGGCCGGTCACCGACATAGCCGAGACCGCCGCCGACAAAGGCGGCCGAACCGCTGGCGAGTGTCCACTGGTAATCGGCATCGAAGCCGAAGCTCCATTCGGGCACGAAGGGGAGCGCGTCCCCGTCTTCGCCCCCGATGACGGGATCTGTATCCTCCGTCAGGAACGCGTCGGTATAGGCGCCGTTCAGAGACAGTGTCAGATTGTCGCTCGGCCGCAAGGCCGCGGCGAATTCCAGGCCCCGGCTTTCGGCGGTGCCGCCGTTTGCGTTCAGGCCGACCCCGTTTACGACAGCCAGCAGCTGCACGTCCTGCCAGTCGAGAAAGTAGGCGGCAACATCGAGGGACAGCCTGCCGTCGGCGAATGTGCCTTTCATGCCGACCTCGTAGTTCGTCAACTCGTCCGACTCGTAGGAACCGGGTGTTCCCGGCGGTGCGCCGGTGGGGATGATGTTCGGACCGCCCGGACGGTAGCCGGTCGCAATGCGACCATAGACGGAAACATCGTCACTCACCGTGAATCGTGGCGAGAAGGACCAGGTGAACGGGCTCTCGGATGACTCCGCGTCCTCGAAATTCACAGCACCGCCGAGCAGCGCACCTTCCAGCACCTGCGATGCCGACTGGTCGTTTTCGCTCACGCGCGCGCCGAATGAAAGTTCGAGGCGCTCTGTAGCATGCCAGGTGGCGTTGGCAAACGCGGCCATCTCCTCGTAGGTCGACGTGACCGCCGCTTCAACCAGCACTGGGATGTCGGACGCGATCGTGTCGGTCCCGGCCTCGACAGCGGAGATCCGCTGCGGGTCGATGCGCGAGTCTTCCTCGGTGTAGTAGAGGCCTAACAACCATTCAAACGTGTCATTGTCCGGTGAGACGAGACGGACCTCCTGGGCAAACTTGTCGGTGCCGGTAATCTGGTCCTGGACAGCACTGAGCGGACGGGTAGTCGGGTCACCGAAAAACAACGTTGCCACCTGCGCGAGCGGTACCCCGGCCAGGTTGCTGTTTGCCGCGACGTCGGTCCGGAAATTGTGCTCGAACTCGCTGTAGCTTGTGATCGACTGCAATGCCGCAGCGCCAAAGTCCCAGTCCAGCTTGGCGCTGAGGACCGTGTAAGAAATGTCGTTTTCGTCGCGGTGATAGCGTGAACGTACATTGTCGAGTATCGGTTCCAGGGTCACGGGATCGGCGTCGACGTTATTCGACGATCCACTGTCGATGTTTTGCGAGAGCGCCTCAAAGGTCAGCGACGCACGGTCGGACATTTCGAACAGCGCTGCAACGCGGCCGCCGTACGCATCAACCGAATTGATGTCTTCTTCGACCCGCGTGCCGTCGACGAT
>CAZLNH010000153.1:0-25209 GCA_964560775.1 uncultured Woeseiaceae bacterium
CGGCACGGCATGTTGCTTCAGCAGTGAATCGACATAGGAAGCCAGGTTCTCGGTTTCAAATGCATTTGCCGAAAGATTGATCGCAAACCGGAGGTCCGCGTCGCTTTCCCGCTTCTCCGCCAGATCGGCGATGACTTTCCGGATCATCCACGCATCGATTTCCGCCATCAGCCCGAAGCGCACGGCTGCGGGCAGGAACAGGTCCGGGCCAATCAGCTGGCCGTCGTCGGACCTCATCCGCAGCAAGACTTCATGGTGCGAGACAGAGCCCGTCGATACCTTGGCAATCGGCTGGTAACGCAGCTCGAAAGCATCGTTGTCGATAGCTTCCCGCAACCGGTGCATCCAGCCTACGTCCGTTGCCATCTGCTCGGCCTCGCCCCTGGACAGTTTGTAGAATTCCAGACGATTCCGGCCGCGCGACTTCGCTTCCCGACACGCTATATCGGCCTGTGCGATGAGATCGTCATGGCTGCAGTTCTCACCGCGAATCATCGTCGCGCCGATACTGCAGTGGACATGGAATGCATTGTTGTCTTCGATATGTACCAGTTGCCGCATTTCCTCGAGTATCTTCTCCGCAAGAACCCTGGCCTCGCGGCGAGTAATTTTCTCGGCCAGTACGGCAAATTCATCGCCACCGAAACGGGCAACGATACCCGCTGAACCCACCGAGTTTTCCAACTGCTCCGCGACCTTGATGATCAGCCTGTCCCCTGCGGGGTGGCCGCAGGTGTCGTTGACGTACTTGAACTGGTCCAGATCGATGAATAACAAAGCGCCTTTGTTTCGCGTACGGCCGGCGCTCCTGATGCACTGCTCGAGCTCCTCAACAAAGCGCCGCCGGTTAAACAGTCCGGTCAGTGCATCATGATTGGCGAGCTGCAGAAGTTTTGCATCCCGTTCACCCAGCGCGCAGGCCGTAGACTCCAGTGCCTCCACTATTTCCGAAATCTCCCGGTGCGCCGCCGGCTTGAATCTCACGGCGAGGTTGCCCTTCGCCAGCTCGGCGATGGGCTGCTGCAGGTCCGAAATGGCACTCAGCGCACGGCGCAGCGACAAGCGTCCAAGGAAGCCGGACAACACAAGCAGCACGACCAGCGCTACCGCCGCCAGCTTGATATTGCCGACCAGGTTGTTGTGAAACTCCGCGAAGTCCAGATTCAGTTGTATGTAGCCGACCAGATCCATCGAGCTGTTCTGGGTGTCGCTGGCCGGATCGAAATCAAACAGCCCGTCATTTCCGATCGACTCCGTCCAGATAGGCGCGTAGATCTCGAACGCGCGGGACTCCAGGATACTGGTCTCCAACAGGTATGGTGTGGCATCGCCGGCCAGGTTTGCGACCTGTTCCATGGTTTCGTCGGGCAGGACCGTGGCCTGCGATTCACCGGATACGGGATCTTGTGGCAGCGACGTGATCTGGGAACCGTCGAGCCGAAAATACGTTACCCGCTCGATCTCCGGATACTTCTCGATGTAGCTTTCTATTCGCAGCGTCACCTCGCCGTCGCCGGGTAAATAGAATGGCGCTCCCAGTTCGTGCAGCTCCTCGGTCCACTGCAGCGCCCAGCGACTGTAATTCTTCTGCAATACCCACTGGCCACCGACGTACAGGCCGGCAATTGCCAGCACGCCGATAACGGCGGTAATCAGGATTTGCAGCGACAGAATCTCGTGTATCAGCACACGCTTGCCGCGGGCTTTCAGCAGCCGCGCCGTTTCATCGCGCGGCGGCTTGCGGAAGCGCAGTGACCACAGCCAGCGATTCATCGTGATGGTTCCGCGGCCGTCCCGTACGAAATGCGCATCTGATTGAGCGGCGAAACTGCGGGGATTCCCTCGATTCCACCGTCGTGAATACGATTCAGCAGCAGCATTATGGTCTGGGCGATATCGTCCTCGTCCGCGGTAGTGCTCAATGTCGCGCCGAGCTCCAGCAGGTTGTCGCTGAATACGGCAACCTGAACGCCGTGGCGGGCCGCGTAGTCCATCATTTCCGTCAGGACAGTCGGACTCAGGATGCGATTATCGGGAAACAGCCAGAAGGCATCGATACTGGGGATCATGCGGTTGAAATGATAAAGCGCCTCCCGATCCGAGTTTGCAATATGGAACTGGAATCTGAGCTTGTTCGCGGACGCCGCCTGGCGCGCTTCATCGAGCAATGCATCGTGCCCGGGACCGACAATGGCACCGACGCTCGCAAGTCCCGGCGAAATTTCGCGCCACGCGGCAAGTTGCTGGTCGAGCGGAGGCAGCACGGCCACTCCGCGGATACGCTCGCCGCCAAGCTCATTGTCAGTTGCATTGAAAACCTGTGCGTACACGACGGGAACGGTGGTGTAGTCGCGAGCATAGATTGCCGCACGTAACCCGATGGCCACGACTGCGCCGGCGCTGAATTCCGTGATGCGGGCGAACGCGTCGCGCGGCGACAGGCTGCGGTCACTCAAGTCATAGATTTCCCGATTTTCGAGCAACTCGGCAAGGGCCAGGGCTACGCGTTCGTACGCGGGTGCACGACTACTCAGGACGACAGCGACCGGGGGCGCATAGGTTGTCGGGGCCGGCGGCGGCTCCGGCACGGGTTCCGGGCGGGGTACCGGCGCAGGCGCAGGCGCAGGAGTGTCCTGTTGCGGCGGTTCCGGCGGTGGTGCCGGCACTTCCTCGGGTGGTGGCTCCTCGGGCGGGGGCGAAAGTAACGCGCAGCCGCCGACCTGAAGCAGCAACATCAATGACAGCAGTCGAAATCGCACTGTATCGAATCCCCGGGGTTGCGGCGTGGCGGGGGCTGCCGATTCGCACGGCAGCCACCGCAGTCACGCCGTTACAGCACCTCAGAATATAGAGGCGCCAGCGCCGCACAACGACATGAGTCTCAAATTACCGCCAGAGTTTCGGCGAGCCGCGTATCTGCTGAAGATGACGCGCGCATAATCTCCCATATATGGGCCGATGCAGCTTGCGGCCTCGTCGACCCGCGCACTGTCCCCGTTATGTCACCCCGCTGGTCGTCACGGGCGGTGTGCCCGGGTCGCGGTACGTGACCACCTGCACGATTTCGGGGCTGGTCGTTGACAGGTTGTTTCGGACTGTGAAAGGCTCTGGCGCGTATGAAAAAGGCACAGCTTTCGAAAGGAAGCGTCGCAAAGCCACCGGTCTACGGTCTTAACTAGGACAGCGGGGTTACCATCATGAACTTCTTGCTGGGCATTACGCCCTGGCCTGTACTATCGGCACTTCTATGGATCGTGCTGGCAGTCAGTGCCCTCTATCTCGCCCGGCCCACCGCGCACGAAGCTATTCGCGCCGCGGCCCGGACCCTGCATCGCAGCTTTCGCCTGGCATCGGCCGCGATTCGTGTCGCCGAGCGCAATCTCGCCACGCGCAATCGCGAGGTGCTGCTCGCTGCCGGACGCGAGGCCAAGGAACGTGTTGTCGAGCGCGAGTTCGAGCGCGTTAGTGAAAGCGTCCGGCGCGACCTTGCCAACTATGCGACATTGCATCGCAAACTCTCCGATTCGATAGCGCGTATCGAAGACGATCACCACGCCGCGGTTGACGTTCCGCCGGAACCGCCCGGCTGGGTCAAGGCCGTCGAAGCAGTCGCGAACATCGATGCACGCGAAGGCCGGGTCGAAGTCGGCAACATACTTGGCGATATCCACAAGTCGCTCATCAAGGCGCATCACGAAGCGATGGCGCTGTACCGCAAGGCGAGCAGCCAGCGACATGCCCTTTTGCATCGCATGCGTCCTGACTGGCGGCGCATTCAACAGTCACTGGACCAGGTCGGAAAGAGTGTCGATAGCCTGCTTGGACGGTCCGTCGCCATCGACAGGCACATGCAGGAATACGAAGATATCGTCAGCGGCAAGGACAGCGCTGTTTCAATCCTGTCGTCATCGTCGCTGGTCTACTTCTTCGTGTCCGCGCTCGTGCTGGTCGTCGCTATCGGCGGCGCAACGATAAACTTCTCCCTCATCGCGAGACCGATGGCGGAAATGGTTGGCGGAACGAATCTGATTGGCGGCTTCCAGACCGCGGATATCGCTGCGCTCGTCATTATCATGGTCGAGATTTCCATGGGACTGTTCCTGATGGAGTCGTTGCGAATTACGCGCCTGTTCCCGGTGATCGGCGCACTGCCGGACAAGATCCGCGTACGCATGATCTGGATAACATTTACGATCCTGTTCCTGCTTGCGAGCGTCGAGGCCGGGCTGGCTTACATGCGCGAGGTACTGTTGCAGGATGAACTGGCAACCAGTGCACTGTTGCGTGGCGACGGTCAGGCTGGCGTTACAACGCAGTTCATGTGGATCACGACCGCCGCGCAAATGGGGATGGGGTTTATCCTGCCGTTCGCCCTGACCTTTGTCGCCATACCGCTGGAGACATTCGTGCATTCGTTGCGCACGATAGTCGGGCTGGGCGCGATCGGCCTTCTACGTCTCCTTTCGCTGGTAATGCGGCTCCTGGGCAACGTATTCCGCTACATGGGCTCGCTGCTGCAGCAGCTCTATGACCTGCCGTTGTTCATTCCGCTGTGGCTTGCGCAACGCAATCCGGGTTCGCCCGGCCCGATGCCTGTCGGGTCGGCGCGCAAGGTGTCGTCATGAGACCGTGGGCGCTGGCCGCCGCGCTGGTCATAGTAAGCGCGTGCAGCGCCAGTGTGCCGGCAAACCAGGGCGTATACATGCTGCTCGACACGTCCGGTACCTACCGCGAAGAACTGGAAAAAGCGCAGCAGATCATACGCTACACACTGTCACGCCTGGACGCGGCAGACTCCTTCGCGGTCGCTCGCATCGATACAGCAAGCTTCAGTGAGAAAGACATTGTGGCGAAAGCAACGCTCGATGACCGCCCCAGTACGATGAACCGGCAGAAACGCCTTTTTGCCGAACAGATCGGCGCGTTTGTCGAGGAAACCCGATCGTCGCCATACACGGATATAACCGGCGGCTTGCTGCAGGCGGTCGAATTCCTGAACGAAAAGAGTCCCGGCCGCAAGACCGTGCTGATATTTTCCGACCTGAAAGAAGACCTGAAGGACGGTTACGTACGGGACATTGGCATTGACCTGGACGGGTTCGAGGTGATCGCACTCAACGTGACCAAGCTCGGCAGCGACAATGTCGACCCGCGGGAGTACCTGGAGCGGCTGAGCACGTGGCAGGCCCGCGTCGAGGGGTCCGGGGGCCAGTGGCGGGTCATCAACGACCTGGACAGCCTGGACGGCCTGCTCTGAACGGCGAGGGGGCCTTGGCCCACCGCCCCCGGGCGCGATTACGATAGCCGGGCGCTGACCGACTCACTGGCCCGGCCGCGCAGGCGGCCCATGACCCGCCTTTATGACAAGAACGCCTGCCGGGGCAGGCGAACTGGCAGGCATCTTTGCTATAATGCCGGGTTCGCGCGTACGTTCCCCCAGGAGTTTTTATGGCCCAGCCCGCCAAAGTCGTCGATAACCAAATTCACCTCTCGCGCCTTGCCGAGATGCGAGGTGCCGGCGGCACCGTTCTGACGCGCGGACTTGATGACGACGTCATCGAGCGGTTCCTGGCAACTGACGCGGCGCTGGCCACCGCCATCGAGCGCGCGCATGCGCTTTACGCCGAGTTGCGTGCGACCCGGCCGGACCTGGTCGACCTTGACGAAGCCGAGCAGATGCAGCGGCTGCAGGATGGTATCGTCAATTTCTATGCGGCCGACGCGGTAAATCCCTATGTCGCCGCAGCGGCACAGGGTCCGTGGATCGTGTCGCTGAAAGGCGCTGTGATTTACGACTGCGGCGGTTACGGCATGCTGGGGCTCGGACACGCACCGCAGCCGGTTCTCGATGCCATGAACCAGCCACACGTCATGGCCAACGTCATGACATCAAGCATAAGCCAGATGCAGTTCATCGAAAAACTGCGCGCGGAGATCGGACATACGCGCAAGGGTGGCGCGCCATTCAGTCATTTCATGTGCCTGAATAGCGGCTCCGAGGCGGTCACGGTCGCCTCACGCCTCGCGGACATCAATGCCAAGAACCTGACGGACCCTGGCGCACGCCATGAAGGCCATGACATACGCGGCCTGACATTGCGCGGCAGCTTTCACGGCCGTACCGACCGCCCGGCACGCTTGTCCCACTCGACGCAAAAAAATTATCGCAAGCACCTTGCATCCTTCCAGGACCAGGACTACCTGCTGACTGTCGAACCGAACGACGTCGAAGCTCTGGAAGCGACGTTTGCCAAGGCCCAGGCGGACAGCATATTTATCGAGGCGTTTTTTATGGAGCCGGTCATGGGAGAAGGAAATCCCGGCCAGGCAATCACGCCAGAGTTCTACCTGCGGGCACGCGAACTGACGGCAGCGCATGGCGCATTGCTGGTGGTTGACTCGATACAGGCCGGCCTGCGGGCGCATGGTGTCCTGTCACTGGTGGATTATCCCGGCTTTCGCGACCTGCCGCCGCCCGATATGGAAACGTACTCGAAAGCACTGAATGCCGGGCAGTACCCGTTGTCAGTACTGGCGATGTCAGGCGAGGCCGCAGCGCTGTACCGTCAAGGCATCTACGGCAATACGATGACGAGCAATCCCCGTGCACTGGATGTGGCCGTGCGGGTACTCGAGCAACTGACGCCGGATGTGCGCAACAACATCGTTGAGCGGGGCAAGCAGCTTCTGGACGGCTTCAACCGGCTCAAGGACGAACTCGGCGACGCCATTACACGGGTACAGGGTACCGGGCTGCTGCTGAGCTGCGAACTCAATGCCCGATACAAGTGCTATGGGGCCGGCAGTACCGAGGAATTCCTGCGCCAGCATGGCCTCGGCGTTATCCACGGCGGTACGAACTCGCTGCGATTCACACCGACCTTTGTAATGACGAAGGATGAGGCTGAGCTGGTCATCGACCTCACCCGTGAAGCGCTGGAGGACGGGCCTGTCACTGTCTGACCACGAGTGTGTCTTTCGGCGGAACCACTTTCATATGAACCGGTTTTCCCGGTCAGTTAGCTGCGGTATCCTGCGGCTTCGTTATTCGAATGTGTCGCACGAGACAGCGCGCCGTACCTGGCGCGTTCCATGCGTTGGCGCGACCGGCTTCAGTTGGGGGGAGTTATGAAGGAAGGACGTAGCGTCTTGCGTCGTTTGTGCCCGGCGGCCATAGTGGCGTTGGCGGGTTTCACGCAAATGGCAATGGCCCAGGATGCTCCCGGCACCCGTGACGGGCAATGGCATTACCTCGGTGGAGATTCGGCACATACGCGCTATTCGCCCGCGGATGAGATTGACAGCGAAACGTTTGGCGACCTGGAAACGGCATGGATCTGGGATGGAGCAAGTTTCAACGCCGCCAGCGGCCGCTCAACACCCAGTTATGTCAACGGACTGCTTTATACGGTCGCCGGTCCGCGCCGCCATGTCGTCGCAATTGATCCGGCGAGCGGCGAAACAGTCTGGTCATACCGCGAACCGCACACCCGGCGCTACGAGTACTCGATGCGCAAGGACTACGGGAAAGGCGTTGCTGTTGGCAGGGTCGACGGACGCGACGTCATTTACATTATTTCCCCGGCCTTCTTCCTGACGGCTCTCGATGCGAAGACCGGTACTCCGCTAAAGGGATTCGGCGAGAAAGTTCCGTTAGAGGGCTTCCCCGATACCGGCGTTGTCGACCTGCTTGCGGACCTCGGTCATGACTACGATCCGTATGAAGGGTTACCGCTCGAGAAAGGCTACATCACTTCCTCGTCACCGCCGATTGTCGTCAACGGTGTCGTCGTTGTCGGCAATTCGGCGGAGCAGGGATACAACCAGTCACGAATCGAGAACATCCCGGGCGACATACTCGGCTACGATGCGAAGACCGGCGAGTTTCTCTGGAAGTTTGATGTACTGCCCGGCCCGGGTGAATTCGGACACGAAACGTGGGAGAACGACGCGTGGAAGTGGACCGGCGACATTTCCTCCTGGGCACCATTGTCCGCAGACCAGGAACGAGGCCTCGTCTACATCCCGACCAACGGCGCCACGCTCGATTTCTACGGCGGTTTCCGTCCGGGTGACAATCTTTTCTCAACCAGCCTGATTGCGCTTGACGTCAAGACCGGCGAGCGCGCGTGGCATTTCCAGACCGTGCATCACGATATCTGGAACTATGACAATCCAACCGCACCGGTGCTGCTTGACGTCGAGATAGACGGCGAAACGGTCCCTATTGTCGTCCAGACCACGAAACAGGCGTTCGCGTATACATTCAACCGCGTTACCGGCGAACCGATCTGGCCCATTGAGGAACGCCCCGTTCCGCAGTCGAAGATGCCTGGCGAACAGCTATCGGAAACGCAGCCGTTCCCGACCAAACCAGCGCCCTACGACAACCAGGGGCTCACCCACGATGACCTGATAGATTTCACGCCCGAACTGCGTGCGCGCATGATCGAGATCCTCGCAGATTATGAAATCGGCCCGCTATTCCTGCCGCCCTTGCACCGCGACAATGAAAGGGGCCTGAAAGGTTCGCTGTGGTGTCCAGGGGATATCGGCGGCGTCAACATTGACGGTCCGAACGCCGCGGACCCGACGACAGGAATCCTGTATGTAACGTCACGCAAGCATTGCTCGACCCGGATCATGGCCCCGGGCTCGGAGCGCGATGCGCTGATCGAGGAGCCAACCGGGTCAACCATTGCCGACTATGCCGTATTGAGCGGTTTCGGCGTTCGCGGGCCGGATGACCTGAACATGTTCAAGCCGCCGTATAGCCGTATCACGGCCATAGACATGAATACGGGCGAGCATCTCTGGTGGATCCCGGTCGGCGAGACGCCCGCAGTTGTGCTGAATCATCCTGACCTCAAGGACATGGATATCCCGAATACGGGTACCGGCCGCGCGGCACCGATGACCGTCACAAAGACGCTGCTCATATATGCCGGCGAGTCCAGCGATGACACGCCGCATCTTTTTGCGGTTGACAAGGCAACTGGCGAACAACTCGGCAAGGTTGAGGTTCCCGAGCGCAGTTCGTACGGCATGATGACCTATGTCCACGACGGCAGGCAGTACCTGATCCTGCAAACAGGGCCCCGGCTGACAGCCCTTGCCGTTGCCGACTACTAGAAAGTCTGGAACGAACAGTCCCTTGCTTATGCAAATCCTGATACGTGTCGCCGTTGTCTTGATGCTTACGGCAATTCCGCTACGGGCGGACCAGGTCACGATTGCGGATGGTGTGTACACCGAGCAGCAGGCGGTCGCCGGCGAGCAACTCTATGAAGTCCACTGCCTCACTTGCCACGACAAGCGTTACTTCCGCCCGGTATTGAAGCGGTGGGAGGGTCAGCCGCTCAGTATTTTGTACACGATCATGAGCACGTCCATGCCCGAAAGTAACCCCGGCGCTTTGACGCGACAGGAGTACGTGGAGATTCTCGCCTACATCCTGTCGCTGAGCCGCTATCCGTCCGGGGATTCGGCGCTTGAGTACGAGGACGATGCGCTGGCCGGGATAACAGTAGCACCGCGCAAACGGTAACCGCCGGCTCTCGGGACCTGCCGGCCTTGCGCTGTCAGCGCGGTCCGCACGTGATAGTGTAACCGTACATGTGCAGTCCGCATTCAGTGGCAGCTGCAACAAATCCGGGGGGATTCTGCATGTTCAATTCCAATACCTTGCGACATGGCACGCTACTGTTTGCTGTTTCTTCCTTATGCCTGCTTGCCGCTGGCCTCACAGCTTGTTCATCCAGCGAATCAGAAACAGGCAGCCCGCCGGAAAACGAAAGCGCTGCGGTTACCGAGGGCCCCGGCACCAGTGACGGCCAGTGGCAGTATCTTGGCGGGGACTCGGCGCATACCCGGTATTCCGCGCTCGAACAAATCAATGCTGAAAATTTCGGGGATGTCGAGGAAACCTGGGTCTGGGACGGCGCCAGTTTTGACGCGCAGAGTGGCCGCTCCACACCGAGCTACATCAACGGCCACCTCTTTACCGTTGCCGGTCCGCGCCGCTACGTCGTCGCACTGGATCCGGCCAATGGGGAACTGATCTGGTCATACGTCGAGCCCAAAACGCCGCGTTGGGAGTACTCGATGCGCAAGGACTACGGCAAGGGTGTGGCCTATGCGGAAATCGACGGGCGTGGCGTCATCTACATAATTTCACCGGCCTTTTTCCTGACGGCACTCGATGCCGAAACCGGGCGTCCGCTTCAGGGCTTTGGCCAGCGCGTGCCGATCGACGGCTTTCCGGAGACCGGCGTTGTTGACCTGCTGGCCGACCTCGGCCATGAGTACGATCCCTACGAAGGTTTACCGCTGGACAAGGGATACATTACATCATCGTCACCACCGATCGTCGTAAACGGCGTGGTTGTGGTTGGCAACTCCGCCGAGCAGGGATACAACCAGTCACGCGTCGAGAACGTACCCGGCGATATACTCGGATATGACGCGCGTACCGGCGAATTCCTGTGGAAATTCGACGTCATCCCACAACCGGGTGAGTTCGGTCATGACACCTGGGAAAACGACGCGTGGAAATGGACCGGTGACATTTCATCGTGGGCGCCACTCTCGGCCGACCAGGAACGGGGCATTGTCTACATCCCGACCAACGGCGCGACAATGGATTTCTACGGCGGTTTCCGGCCCGGCGACAACCTGTTTTCCACCAGCCTGATTGCGCTGGATGTCCGGAACGGCGAGCGCTTGTGGCACTTCCAGACCGTGCATCACGATATCTGGAATTACGATAACCCGACCGCGCCGGTACTGATGGACGTCACAATCGATGGCAAGACGGTGCCGATCGTCGTCCAAACGACCAAACAGTCATTTGCGTACACATTCAACCGGGTCACCGGTGAGCCGATTTGGCCGATCGAGGAGCGCCCGGTTCCGGAGTCACAGGTTCCGGGCGAGCAATTGTCAAGAACGCAGCCGTTTCCGACCAAACCGGCACCGTACGATATCCAGGGCCTGACGCATGATGATCTCATCGATTTCACGCCCGAATTGCGAGCTGCTGCCATCGAGAACCTGAAAGAGTACAAGATCGGGCCATTGTTCAACCCACCGCTGCACCGTGACAATGAGGATGGCTACAAAGCGGCGTTCTGGTGTCCCGGTGATTCCGGCGGCGTCAATATCGACGGGCCGAATGCGGCCGATCCTGAAACCGGCATCCTCTATGTAACGTCCCATACGGCCTGCACGTCGCGCATAATTGCACCCGGCGAGGAACGTGATGCGCTCATTGACGAACCAACCGGCCACACGATTGCCCGCTATGCCGTATTGCGACCCGATGGTGTACGCGGTCCCGACGATCTGCCGCTTTTCAAGCCGCCTTACAGCCGCATCACAGCCATCGACATGAACACCGGCGAACACGTCTGGGTCGCCCCGGTCGGCGAGACTCCGCCCCGGGTCCATGAGCACCCGGACCTTGAGGATATGGACATTCCGAATACCGGTACGGGACGACTTGCGCCGATGACGCTGACGAAGACGCTGCTTATCTACGCGGCTGAAGCCAGTGATGGCACGCCGCACCTGTTTGCCGTCGACAAGGCAAGCGGCGAGACTGTCGGCAAGGTACCGATGTCGAACCGTACGCGTTACGGTACGATGACCTATATGCACGAGGGCAAGCAGTACATCATTGCCCAGACAGGTCCGACGCTGACCGCACTGGCACTCTACGAGTAGCCGCGCCGGAGAGGCAGGCGGGCCCCGAGGGAGAGTCGGGGCCCGTTTTTTTTCGCCCGCCTTTAGTGTTTCGGGGTGGCGCCAGGTTTAGCTCCGCTCCGGTACCCCCTGCGGGTAGGCCTTTCAGGTGGGAAATGTGCACCGGTATCCGGGCGCGTTCAGCAACGGCAATGACGTCTTCTATCTCGACGAACAATCCCCCTGTCCCGCCGAACTTTCGCTGCGCAGGTGCGTGTCGTAGACACCGCCATACTGTGCCGCTATTCGCGCCAAAGCGAGGCTGTGCCGAAAGCGGCGGCCGGTGGCCGATAACATTATGTGTGACCTGCCATCATGGCTGCTCCACCGCGGTCGCAACATCGCTTGCGGTGGCGCAGGCCAGCGTCCAGCCGAGCATGCCGTGCCCACAATTCATATAGAGGCCCGGCACGTTCGTCGGGCCGGATAACGGCCGGCCATCCGGCGTCATCGGTCGCGAACCCGCCCACACGTCGTGTCCGGCGCCATAATCGGCCGCCGTTGGTGCAACTCCCCTCGCCACCGACGCCAATAGCGCCGTGCGCGCCGGGTCATTCTGCCCGTCGAATCCGCTGAAGTCGGCAAACCCTGCAATACGCATGTCGCCGTTAAGCGGGCAAAAAAGCAGGCGGCGCTGCAAGTCCGTGATGCTGATCGACGGGCTGTCGGCGCCGGCCGGCAACGTCAGGCTGTAGCCACGGACCGGGTATATCCGGGCGCGCACGCCCGCCGTCCTGAGGATTGGCGGACTCCATGCGCCGAGGCATACAACGACTCGATCGGCAGCGAGGCAATCCTTGTCCGTTCGAACACCGGACACTTTCCCGGATTTCAGTGACAGTGATACAGCTCTCTCGCCGTAGCGAAACCGGACACCGGATTCCCGTGCCAGCCAGTCGCACAGTGCGGAAGTAAACTGGTGCGCATCGCCAACTTCATCGCCAGCGGAATAGAGTGCCGCCGCATAGTGGCCACGAAACCGCTCTATGGCGGGCTCCAGCTCACAGGCCTTTGCGATAGGAAGGAGGTCCGTATGGCAACCATGTTCTTTCTTCAGGGCAATCGTCCGCTCCACGGCCTTCAGGTTCGCGTCCGCCGGCAAAAGCACCAGTTTGCCGCTTTGCCTGAAAGCGAACTGCACGCCGGTCCGTTCGCGGATCGCTGCAAGCAGCGAGGCCGACCGCATCGCAAGTTGCAGCACGTGCAGCGTGTTGCCCCGGGCCCTGGATGGCGTGCATTGCATCAGGAATCTCAAGCCCCACCCGATAAGCGGAGGGTTTGATCGCAATGTCACGCGCACAGCAGGATCGTGACCAAGCAACAGGCCCGGGATTGCTTTAAGAAACGATGGCCTGGCAAGCGCATCCGTAAAGCTGTATGACAGCTGACCGCCATTTGCACGGCTGGTGCCGGCGGCCGGTTCGTCACACCTTTCGACGACCGTTACGTCATGCCCGGAAGCAGCAAGATAGTACGCGGTCGTCGCACCAACGACACCGGCACCCAGTACGATCACTTTCATTCGAGCAGGCCCCGAGCGGAATTGCGCATAGTATGCTTCGTGCAGGGCAACACTCAACAAGCTGTTGGGCTGCCGGTGTTGTTCAGATTTTTGTCGCGCGCAACAGCCGGAAAACGGCGCCTGAAAATCAGGCTTTGTCAGTGACCAGCTCCGCTTTGGTCGCTGTGGCCGGGACGCTTGAAAGGAGCCACGCAACTGCGAGACCGATCAGGATGCCCGGCATTCCTTCATAGAGCATATCGTGCCATTCGAGCACCCGCCATATAATCGCCGTACCCACACCCGCCACCATGGTGACAATGGCGCCGCCCTCGCTGATGCGGCGGCCGAGGGCGTACAAGGTCAGCAACGGCCCAAACGCCGAGGCCAGTACGGACCACGACATGATGACGAGCTGGAACACACTGCGGGAGCCGCTGAGAGACACCAGCAGTGCCAGAATGATGACGGCAGCCGTCACTGCTTTCCGCTGCCAGTTTTTTTCCAGCCGTTCCGACGTCAGGTCGTGCGTCACTGCTGCCGAGCAGCTCAGCACAAGGGAATCCGCCGTAGACATAGTGGCGGCAAAGATGCCGGCCAGTATCATGCCCACGAGAAAATCCGGCAACAGTTCCAGAGCCATTGTCGGCAGCGCAAGTTCCGGGTCGAGCTCGCCCAGGTCGGGCAGGTAGAGACGCGCCAGCATGCCGACACCGGTTGAAAGAAAATAGAAGACGGTAAAGTAACTGTAGTACCAGAAGCGGGTGCGAGTTAGATTTTCGACATCGTCCAGCGCCATGAAGCGGACCATGACATGCGGTTGGCCCACGACCGAGAAGCCGGCAAACATCCAGCCGACGAAGAAAAATGCAACGCCGGCCGCACCGGGCAGCAACATATCCGGCGGAACCAGGTTCATGTAATCGGGTATTTCGGCGAGGCTCGCATAGACGTTTGTAAAGCCGCCCTGGCCATTTATGCCGACAAAAAACAGCAGTGACATTGCCGTCAGCATGACCATTGATTGCGCAGCATCGGTCCAGATCGACGCGCGAATACCGCCGACTATGCTGTACGCCAGCACCATCAAGGCCACTGAGATCGCACCGTATGCCGGGTTCCAGCCGAGCACTCCCTGCAAGGCCTTGCCGCCCGCGCTTATTTGCGCCGCGGAGTAGGCGCCAAGGAACACGATCATTACGACGGCCGCAAGCCGGCGCCACGTGCGGAACTCCTCGCCATGCCAGCGCGCCAGGACAGCAGCGAATGATGCTTCGTTGGTTTTCTCGGTCACGTTTCGCAATTTCTTGTGAATGAACAGCGAGCCGATAAAATCGCCCAGCAACCAGCCAACCATCAGCCACACTGCGGCCATTCCATTGGCGTAGGTGAAGCCGATTACGCCGATGAACATGTAGCCTGAATTATTGGTGGCGACCGCGGACAGGCCGGCCAGCCACGGTTTCACGCTGCGACTGGCAATGTAATAGTCATTGCGCGTCTTCTGTGCACGAAAACCGGACGCGAGGCCGATCAGCACGATGACCGTCAGGAACAACCCGAAACTTAAACCAATCATTATCCGTTCCCCGCGCCTGAATTACCGGGCGGCATGTACGTCACGCCGCGCGCGTCGAGATTTTTTTTTTGGCGGCAACGTCTTCGACCAACGCCTTGTGCAGCGCGCAAATTGACTTCTCGTAATCGTCTTCGGAAACAATAAACAGTATGTCGACGTTCCTGATCAGCTGGTGTACGCCCAGAAGCGACACGCCAGCACCTGCAAGCGCGGTAATCGCACGTGCGGTAAGGCCCTCGACCTCGAGGTCGCTGCCGATTGCAGATACCACGGCAACCTTCCGGACCGTGATATTCGCTGAAGGGAATTTCTCGCGTAATTCCACGGTGGCCCGTTTGACGGCTTGCATCGAGCCTTCGATATAGTGAGCAATCGTATTGGCATTGGACGTTTTCGTAACAATGCGCAGTCGATGCCGCTTGATCGCTTCCAGTATGGCAATGTCATAGCCGTTGACACGAACCATGTCCTGTTCAAAAAACTCGAGGCCGAACACGCCGCGGATGCCCGTCACGATTTCTGTACGGGGTTCCTTCGATGAGTAATCGCCGCTGATCACTGTCCCCGCATCATCCGGGTCGAATGTGTTCTTGATCCGCAGCGGAATCCTGGCCTGGCGCAGGCCCTTGGCGGCACTGGGGTGAATGGCTTCCATGCCCATATTGGACAGCTGGTCAGCTACATCGTAGTTTGTTCGTCCGATTTTGCGGACCTTGCCTTCACCGATCAGTTTCGGATCGCCGCTCGAAAGATGAAATTCCTTGTGGATAATCGCTTCCCGGGCGCCGGTGAGTACCGCCACACGTGAAAATATAACTTCGGTGTAACCTCGGCCAAACTGCGCCACGGCACCATCTTTGGAATGTCCGTAGCCGGTCACAATCGGCAGGGTGTCTTTCAGATCGACCTGTGCCAGTGCTTCCTCAATCTTTTCATCAAGACTCAGCTGTTCGCTGTCGCGCCAATTAGTCAGATCGATAAAGCAGGCATTTATAGAGTGCTGCTGCAACAGCAAAGTCGTATTGTGCGCACTATGCGCCTCGCCGAGAGCCGAGAGCATCTCGCGCACTGTGTCCATATGCTCGGACAGGCTAAAGTGTCCGTATGAACACAGCCGGTGCAGATCCAGCAGGCAGCTGCGAACACCTTCTATTCGCTCCTTCACGAACTGGTCAGCAATGCGCCGGTCAGCATGGTCGCCAAAGATTTCGGAGTTCTTCTCCAACATATCTTCGCCAACCTTGCTGAGGGCATCGCCCCACGCCCAGTCCGATCCGGACCCGGAGAATAGCGCATGCACACCGGGCTCACCTGTCTTCTTGTGATGCAACAGCTTGTTCGTCATTCCCGCATAGGCGGAAACGACGAATATTCGCTGGTAGAACTCATTTCCCGCCCGCTTGCCAATGAAAATGTTGTTCAGGACCGATTTCGTATCGGCCATCGATGTACCGCCAATCTTCTCAACGGTGTGCGTCGGTTGTGCGGAGTTGTTCACTTTAAGCCTCTCTTGCCGGACTGCTTTAAAGCTTGTCCGCCTCCAATGGGTAGGCGCCGCTTTCATCATGTACTTCCCGGCCGTGCAACGGCGGATTGAAAACGCACGCCATCTGCATTTCCTTTTTCGCGCGTAGAATATGCTTGTCATGCTTGTCCAGTGCATACATGACGCCCGGACCGATAGGCGTCACTTTACCGGTCTCGAGGTCTTCGATGCTGCCCTCGCCGGAAACGCAATAGACTGATTCGAGATGGTTTTTGTAGTGCATTGGCAGTTCAGCGCCAGTGTGGATAGTCGTTATGTGGAAGGAAAAGCCCATGTTGTCTTCCTTCAGGAGCATGCGAACACTGCTCCAGCCTTTCGCCTCAACCTGGCGCGACTTTTTTGCTTCGTTCATGTCTCTGATAATCATTTTATTCTCCTGTCAGGCCGCTGCCCGGTCCGTTGCCTCGGCAGTTGATGCGATTGCGTGACCGAGGATTTCCAGGCCCCGCGTCAGGTCCTCGCTGCTGATATTTAATGCAGCCAGGCATTTGATGACTTCGTCATTTGGCCCACTGGTTTCGATGATCAGACCGTCTTCGAAAGCCCTCTTGATAACCTTGCCGGCGAACTCGCCGGACGGCATTTCGAGACCGCGCATCATTCCGCGGCCTTTCATGCGCATCGATACCCTTTTGTTTCGATCCATAATGTCTTTCAGGCCATCCTCGAGTTGCGCCGCACTTCGCTGAATCGCTCTTTCGAATTCGCTGTCGCGCCAGAAGTGGTGCAGCGCCGCCCGGGCCGTGACGAATGCATGGCAGTTGCCGCGAAACGTGCCGTTGTGTTCTCCGGGCAGCCATTTGTCGAACTTCCGGTCAATGAGCACCAGCGCGAGTGGCAGGCCGTACCCGGACAGCGATTTCGCCATGGTGACGATGTCCGGACGAATGCCGGCAGGCTCGAAGCTGAAGAAGCTCCCGCACCGGCCGACGCCGGCTTGTATATCATCGACAATAAAGAGCGCCCCATGCTTGCGCGCAACGGTGGCAATCCTCTTCAGCCAGTCGAAGCTTGCAGCATTGAGACCACCCTCTCCCTGCACGGTTTCAACGATGACGGCGGCCGGTGCATCCACTCCGCTCGACGGGTCGGACAACAGCTGGTCGAGGTAGGCTGACGAATCGAAGTCACCATCGACGTAGCCGTCATATGGCATGCGCGTGACTCCATCCAGTTCGACGCCCGCACCGTTCCTGTGATGCTGGTTGCCGGTGCACGCCAGGGCACCAAGCGTTACGCCATGAAATCCGTTGGTGAATGCAACGACGTTCCGGCGACCGGTAACCTTGCGCGCAAGCTTGAGCGCGGCCTCGACGGCATTGGCACCGGTCGGCCCCGGGAACTGAAGCACGTAATCCAGGTTGCGAGGCTTCAGGATCGTTTCGTGAAAGTCAGCGAGGAAATGCTCTTTGGCAGAACTGTACATGTCAAGGCTATGGGTGATTCCGTCATCGCTGACGTAATCGATGAGTGACTGCTTCAGTTCCTCCGGATTGTGCCCGTAGTTGAGCACCGAGCATCCCATGAGGAAATCGAGATATTGTTTGCCGTTGCTGGCGGTCAACCACGAACCCCTGGCCTTCGTAAAGATCGCGGGAAAGTTCCTGGCATAGCTGCGTACCTTTGATTCACGCAGCTCGAATGTTTCGACTGCCGGTTTTCTGTCCGGCATCGCACTATTGTTAATCATTGTAATCCTCAGATTGACGCTGCCAACTGTGCAGCGGAGAGTGAAGCGTAATCATTCGTTGCAAGACCCGTAATCGGACCGACCGTAGCCAGCCGCCCACTGTTCCGTACGCAGCAAATTTCAGTAGACAGAGTTCTGGTCGTGCGGCGGACAGGCGGCAATCAGCCCCGTGGTGTCAACGCCATGCTCGGCACCGGCTGCCGGAAGCTGCTTCCGTTGCGGTCGGGCGCATCCCGCGTCCCGTCTTGAGCGTATCTATCCATGTATTTCGTTATTCTAACCTTTTGACCCGAAGAGTTGAACCGCCACGGCCGATTTACTGCCCCAGCCTTATCGGATCCGCCACTTAAAGCCATTAACACCCTGTTTTAAATACCAATATTATTTAGATGACCCGTCTGGCGCGAAATGTGATGATCTGCAATCCTTCGATTATCTAATTGACTATCACGGGACTTCCCTCGCATGATGAATCCCCCACAGCCAGCACGTGCCGGCCCACCCTCCGCCGCAGCCAACAGGCACGACAGATCGGAGATCGCACTGGTAGCCTTGCGGCGCATCCTGCGGGCTACCGAGCTCAATGCACGACTCCTTGCAACTCAAACCGGGCTGACACCATCGCAGCTTATCGTGTTGCACATTATCGCAATCGACGGCAAGGCGTTGCCAAGTACAGTAGCCAGGGCCACTCGGCTGACTCAGGCAACGGTAACGTCGCTCGTCGACAAGCTGGTCCAGGCCCAGCTGGTTATACGGCAACGCGATACTGAAGACCGCCGCCGAATCTGGATCCTCGCAACAGAAAAGGGCCGCGCGCTGATTGCGGAATCGCCGGACCTTTTGCAGGACCGGTTCCGGGCTTCGTTTCAGGAACTGGACGACTGGGAGCAGGCAATGATTATCGCCGCACTTGAGCGCGTTTCAGCATTGCTCGATGCCAGTACGATCGACGCATCACCGGTGCTGGATACCGGTGATATCAACCGCTAGCCCCTGCCGGAGCCCTTTGACGGAATGGCTCCCTTCGGTCCGCTTTATTTCCATCAAAGGGCTCCCGGCAGGGGGTACCGGCGCTGCTCTGTACCTGACTGATACTTTGGCAGTTGTGGCTGGCACGAGTGCTGCCGTGCCTCGATCACTCACGTCCGGATTTGACGATCACGACGTCGCAGTCGACGGACTCGAGGATTGCCTCTGCCGTGCTGCCAATCACCAGCCGTTCGAAGCGCCCGCGTGAGACGCCGCCCGCGACGACGACATCGATAGCATTGTCGTCGACTACGTCGTCGAGCGTGTCGGTTACGGCGCCTTCCTGCAAATGCACATTGGAGTCCGCGATGCTGTGCTCACGAGCCAGCTCGCTCAACAGTTTTCGCCGCTCCTCCCGCATGCTGTCGACAAGGCCTGAATCCACACGCACCACCGGCATCGGCACGTGCGGGCCGGCGGCAATGGCCGGCGCAATTGCCGCGCCTGGCTGCCACGCATGAAAGAGGTGCAGGGAGCCGTTGTTCGGTGCGGCAATATCTGCGGCAACACTCAATATCAACTTGTCCAGTCCCACCTTCTTTTCTTCCGCGTGCACCGGGTCGACAGCCGCCAGTGCGTTGAGACCCGCGCCGTCAGTGCCCGGCCGCTTCTTGACCAGCCATACGGTTTGCGGCGCATGGCGAATCAGTTCCCAGTCAGTCGCGCTGATCAGCAACCGTTCGAGTTTCGAATGCTTGCGTGCTGACCGGATAATGAGGTCAGCACCAATCTCACGCGCCTTTTCGAGGATCGCCTCGTAACGCGGCGAGTGCCACGCAATACTGGTCGTCGCACCTATGCCGTCTTTTTTCAGGCTTTCGACACACTTCGCCAGCCAGCTTTCAATATTCGAGCGGTACTCCGCACGCGACTCCTGCATCTTGCGCTCATCGAAAAAGAGGCTGCCGCCCCTGCTGTCGACGTTGTCGCAAACGAAGAGGCACACTTTCGCGGTACCGTCAGAGGCCACTTGCCGCAGGCGATCGAGCGCGGGCTGACCGTCTGTAGCCGGATCCAGGTCCGCAAGAATCGTGTTTATACCGCGCATGATCTACCCTCCTCGGATTCTCGCTGCGAACGCCTTACTTGTCGTCCCCTTTGCCAAGTTGCCGCAGACAATCATCGATTTTTGTCAGGTCCTTCGCGCCCCGGGATTCGCCGATAAGGTTTTCCTCGGCGGCGACCTGCAGCTGGACCATATCGTATCGCCACTGCTGCAAGATCTGTATCTTGTCCGCATCCGAAAATTCCTCCTGCGCGAGAACATCCGCAGGATCCGCGAACGCCGCGGACGGATCACGCAGTATTTCATCAAGTTTTGTCATCGTCGTCTTCC
Organism: uncultured Woeseiaceae bacterium; assembly: GCA_964560775.1. Lineage (GTDB taxonomy): Bacteria > Pseudomonadota > Gammaproteobacteria > Steroidobacterales > Woeseiaceae > Woeseia. Next base: position 20,427 of record CAZLNH010000153.1, read on the forward strand.
CTGTTCAAATCAATGCAGCTGAGCCGGCGAAATGCCCGTCATCCAGGTATCAAGTCGCGATGACAGGCACCCGGTAACGGTTTCGCCTGAACCGGACCACAACAAGCCGGACACTACTGTGTGAGCAAGCAACCGGCGCGCTCGCTCCTCAGCCGTTCCCGTATAGTTTATCATCGCTGCCACAAGGATTCCGGCGCGACTCCTGCCGTGCCCGTTACCGGAAGAAATACCAATGACGGATCCGCTCGAAGAAAGCTCGTTGCGTTATCACAGCGTCCCGACCGCGGGTAAGCTGACAATCACGCCAACCAAGCCCCTTGCGAACCAGATGGATCTTGCGCAGGCCTACTCACCGGGCGTTGCCTACCCCTGCCTGCGTATCCGTGATGAACCAGCTCTTGCCGCTACCTATACGACTCGCGGCAATCTCGTTGCAGTCATTACCAATGGCAGCGCAGTTCTTGGCCTGGGTGCGATTGGACCGTTGGCTGCAAAACCGGTCATGGAAGGGAAAGCCGTCTTATTCAAGAAGTTTGCCGGCATTGACGCATTCGACCTTGAAATCGATGAGGCGGACCCGGAGCAACTGGTCGAAGTCATCGCGCGCCTGGAACCCACGTTTGGCGCAATCAATCTCGAAGATATCAAGTCACCTGAGTGCTTCATCGTTGAGGAAAAGCTCAACGAACGTATGAATATTCCGGTATTCCACGATGACCAGCACGGTACAGCGATAGTAGCCAGTGCCGCCATCAGGAATGGCCTCACTATAGTTGGCAAAGAGATCGGCGACGTAAAGCTGGTATCCACCGGCGGTGGTGCCGCCAGCCTGTCATGCCTTGATTTGCTCGTAGTACTCGGGTTGAAAAAGGAAAACATAACGCTCGTTGACCTCCAGGGCGTTGTCTACGACGGGCGCACCGAGGACATGAACCCGTACAAGGAACGTTATGCACGCAAGACGAAACTGCGCACCCTGGACGACGCGATAGCAGGCGCGGACATTTTCCTTGGGCTGTCAGCGCCCGATGTGCTGGACGGGGACATGGTCAGGAAAATGGCGGAGCGTCCATTGATCCTGGCCCTGGCCAATCCGTCGCCCGAGATCCGTCCGGAAGTCGCACTGGCCGCGCGTGACGATGTCATCATGGCCACCGGCAGGTCCGACTACCCGAACCAGGTCAACAACGTCCTTTGCTTCCCGTTCATCTTCCGCGGTGCACTCGATGTCGGCGCGACCGATATCAACGACACAATGAAGATTGCCTGTGTTGATGCGATTGCGCAGCTTGCGCGCCGGGAATCCACCGACGAGGTCGCCAATGCCTACCATGGCGAGGTCCTGACGTTCGGCCCCGACTACCTGATCCCGAAACCGTTCGATCCGCGGCTGATGGAGGAAGTTGCGTATGCCGTGGCGCAGGCGGCGATGGAGTCAGGCGTTGCAACGCGGCCAATCGCGGACATGAACGCGTACCGCCACAAACTGCGGAGCTTCAGCCACCGGTCCGGCATGTTCATGCAGCCGATCATCGAAGTCGCGAAACGCGATACCGAGCGGCTGGTATACGCCGAAGGTGAGAATGAGGTGGTGCTGCGCGCGGTGCAGGCCGTGATCGACGAGGGTATTGCCGACCCGGTCCTGATTGGCAGGGAAGCCGTCGTCATCGACCGCATCCGCCGCCTCGGGCTGCGCATGAAGCCCGGTGACGACTTTGAACTGGTGAACCCGGAAGATGACCCGCGCTATCGCGACTACTGGCAGTTCTATCATTCCCGTGTACGCCGAAAAGGCGTGTCGGTGTCTGCCGCCAAAACAGTCATGAGGACCAACACGACGGTTATCGGCGCATGCATGCTCGCCATGAATCAGGCGGATGCGCTCTTGTGCGGCACAATCGGCCGCTTTGACCATCACCTTCAGCAGATCATCGACATTATCGGACCCGCATCGGCCGACCGGAAGATCTCGTCGATGTCGATCCTGTTTCTGCCGGAAGGACCGATTTTCATTGCCGATGCCTTCATCGAGGTCGACCCGAATACCGACCAGATCGTGGATACCACCCTGGCCTGTGCCGAACGCATCCGAAGTTTTGGTATTCAGCCAAGAGTTGCGTTGCTGTCGCATTCCAATTTCGGGTCATCGAGGGCTCCGTCGGCGATAAAAATGCGCGATGCCACACGAATATTGCACGAGCGCGCGCCTGACCTCGAGGTCGACGGCGAAATGCATGCACTGACTGCCATGAATGAGGCCATCCGAAAGACGCTCGATCCGAATGCCGTTCTGACAGGCAAGGCGAATCTGCTTGTCATGCCGAACCTCGATACTGCAAACATCGCAATGGAACTAATTCGCTCGATCAACGATGCACTCCTCATCGGGCCGGTACTGTCGGGAACCGCCAGTCCTGCCCACATCGTCACGCCGTCCGCGACGATGAAAGGTATTTTCAATATGAGTGCCATCGCGGTGTCCGACGCATGGCGGCGGGCTCACGCGATTCCCGAAGCCTGACAAGCGCCCGTCAGTGACCAATACCCATCTCGCGGTATGCCGTGGCGATCTTGCCAATTGCCAGGACAAATGCGGCAGTCCGCAAGTCGACGACCTTGTCATTTGAACGGTACACCTCACGGATCTGTTCGTAGGCGTTTCTCATCGTATCCTCGAGGCCGGAGCGGACGAGGTCGATCTCGCGAGGTCCTTGCTGCAGCGGTCCGGAGAGGTGTTCGGGCATTTTCCGTCCGGTCATCTCTTCGATGATATTAACGACGTGTTGCCCGCGGTTTTCTTCGAGGCGGCGATCGAGACGGCCGAAGCGAATATGCGAAACATTCTTGACCCATTCGAAATACGACACTGTTACGCCGCCGGCATTGACATAGGCATCCGGCAAAATGATTGTGCCTTTTTTGCGCAGAATCCGGTCGGCATCGAAGGTTACCGGCCCGTTTGCAGCTTCCGCGATGAGCGGAGCCTTGATGCGCTCGGCGTTTTCCTTCGAAACCTGGTTCTCGAGCGCCGCCGGAATCAGGATGTCGCAGTCGAGCTCCAGCGCCTTGATCCCGTTTTCCAGGTATTCGGCATCCGGAAAACCGCTTACGCCACCCGTGTGGCGCAGATGCTCGGCGACCGCGGCAACATCCAGCCCCTTGTCGGACAGGATCGCACCATCGCGCTCTGCGATTGCGACAATTCGTACATCGTCCTCCTCCTGCAGAAACCGCGCCGCATGATAGCCGACGTTACCGAGTCCCTGTATGACAACACGTTTCCCCGCCAGGCCGCCTGACAGGCCCGCCTCCTTGACGTCTTCCGGATGGCGGAACATTTCCTGCAACACGTATTGCACGCCGCGACCGGTCGCTTCAGTTCGGCCGGCGATCCCGCCCTGCGTTACCGGCTTGCCGGTGACACAGGCTATCGCATTGATGTCGCCGGGATAGTTCATGCGATAGGCATCGGCGATCCAGGCCATCTCCCGCTCGCCCGTTCCCATATCCGGAGCAGGCACGTTTTCACTCGGGCTGATGTAGTCTTTCTTCATCAACTCGTAGGCAAAGCGCTGCGTAATTGTGCGCAGATCATCGCTGCTGTACTGCGACGGATCAATAATGAGGCCGCCCTTGGAACCGCCGAATGGCACATCGACAATAGCGCACTTGTAGGACATCAGTGCTGCCAGTGCTTCGACTTCGTCCTGTGAAACAATAGGCGCGTAGCGTATGCCGCCTTTCACCGGCAACCTGTGCTCGCTGTGCACGGCACGCCATCCGGTAAACACCTGGACCTCGCCGCCGATCTCGACCGGAAACCGCACTTTGTAGATGGAGTTGGTCGCCTTTATCTGTTCGGCAATACCGGACGGTAAATCCATGACACCGAGTGCGCGGTCGACCATATGGTTGACGCTGTCCAGAAATGTTCCGTCGCTCATATCCATCTCCATACCGGTCATCGCCAGCCTTGATTTTGCGCTGAACGTCCCAATCAGACAATTCTCAAGGCGTGCGCCGGAGTTGCAATACCCGCGAGACCGGTTCGGTTCGCAGCAGAATACCGTAACACGGCAGCCGCCCTACGTTTAACCAGGCAGCGCGCATCCCACGGGTCGCGATGGCTACACTGATCGCGATCGCGCGGAAAAGGACGCCTTGGCAGTCATGTCCGATGCAAATACCACTGCTGCCGGCTTTGCAACGCGCTTTCTTGGCGTATTCCGTTACAGTCACCGTGCGCTGGAACTCGTCTGGACGACCAGCCGCAGCCTGACCCTGATCCTCGCTGTGCTGACGGTCACAGCCGGCGTACTGCCGGCGGCGATCGCCTGGATCGGGCAACTGATAGTCGACGGCGTCGTCGCTGCCATGCAATCGGATGCACCGGATACGCGGGGCGTGCTGATGCTGGTGCTGTTGGAGGCGCTGATCGTCGTCGCCGTTGCCGGCTGCCAGCGTGGCATTTCCGCCAGCCAGTCCTTGCTGCGCGCCCTTCTCGGTCAGCGCGTCAACGTCATGATCCTGGAAAAAGCGCTGACGCTGCAGCTCAGTAATTTCGAGGATTCGGAATTCTACGACAAGCTGACGCAGGCGCGCCGTGAAGCATCCAGCCGGCCATTGAGCCTCGTCAACCGGACCTTCGGGCTCGCGCAGAATGCCATTTCGCTGGTGAGTTTTGCCGTCCTGCTGTTCGGCTTTTCTCCCTGGGCGGTCGTCATACTGATCGCCGCCGGCTTGCCGTCGTTTTTCGCAGAGGCCAAGTTCTCAGGCGATGCAT
>CAZLNH010000154.1:0-10256 GCA_964560775.1 uncultured Woeseiaceae bacterium
AGCGGATGGATACGGCCTTCGAAATTGCGATTGCCGGAAAGGACGCTGCAGCCAATAATTTTTGCGTCCTGCACCGCTTTTTCTATTTCCGGTTTCAACGGCCCCGAATTGCCGATGCAGGTGGTACAGCCGTAACCTACCGTGTAGAAGCCGAGCGCCGCCAGGTCATCCATTAACCCGGCTTTCTCGAGATAATCGGTCACAACCTTGGAACCGGGCGCAAGCGACGTCTTGACCCACGGCTTCGTGCGCAGGCCGCGGGCGGCCGCATTGCGCGCCAGCAGTGCGGACGCGAGCATGACGGCGGGATTCGACGTGTTCGTGCAGCTCGTAATCGCGGCAATCAGTACGGCACCATCCCTGACCTCGAACGTCTCGCCGTCCACGGTTGCCTTGGCCGAACCGCCACTGTCGCGGTTTGCCACGGCCTTCTTCAGGTGACCACGGAAATCACTGTCGGCGCGGCTCAGAGGTATCCGGTCCTGCGGGCGTTTCGGGCCTGCGAGACTCGGCTCTACCGTACTGAGGTCAAGTTCGAGCTGGTCGCTGTACAGCGCGTCCGGCTGGCCGTCTTCCCGCCAAATGCCTTGTTCACGCGCATAAGCCTCGATCAGGTTAATGTGGCCGGGATCGCGTCCGGACAGTTTCAGGTAACGCAGGGTTTCACCGTCGATCGGGAACATCGCGCAGGTACTGCCGAATTCCGGCGACATGTTGCCGAGCGTGGCACGATCAGCAAGCGGCAACTGGCCGAGACCGTCGCCGAAAAACTCGACGAATTTACCTACGACGCCGCGCTTTCTGAGCATTTCGGTAACCGTGAGTACAAGGTCAGTGGCCGTCGTGCCTTCCTTCAGCGTGCCCGTCAGCTTGAAGCCCACGACCTGTGGAATCAGCATCGTGATCGGCTGGCCGAGCATTGCCGCTTCGGCCTCGATACCGCCGACACCCCAGCCGAGTATGCCGAGGCCGTTGATCATCGTCGTATGCGAGTCGGTCCCGACCAGCGTGTCCGGATACAGGAGCCTTTCGCCGTCTTTCTCGACATCAAACACGACGCGGCCGAGATACTCGAGATTCACCTGGTGCACGATGCCGGTATTCGGCGGTACGACACGGAAATTCCTGAACGCCTTCTGGCCCCAGCGCAGAAACGAATAGCGCTCCTGGTTGCGCTTGAACTCGATCTTGTTGTTCAGGTCCAGCGAATCGGCGCTGCCGTAGCGGTCAACCTGCACCGAATGATCGATGACCAATTCGGCCGGCGACAGCGGGTTGATGCGATTTGCCTTGCCACCCAGCTTGACGACGGCGTCGCGCATCGCGGCAAGATCCACAACGGCCGGCACGCCGGTAAAATCCTGCAGAATTACGCGGCTGGGCGTAAAGGAGATCTCGGTAGTCGGGTCTGCCTTTGGGTCCCAGTTTGCGAGCGCTGTGATGTCGGCGCGGGTAACGTCCCTGCCATCTTCATGCCGGAGCAGGTTCTCGAGCAATATTTTGAGGGAATAGGGCAGGCGCTCCACGTGGCCTTCCTTGACTGCGTCGAGGCGCCAGATCACGTGATCCTTGCCGCCGACACTGAGTGTTGAACGAGCGCCAAAGCTGTCCGTCATAGTGTGTCTCCGCGATTGGAATGGTGCGCGCCGATTCGCGACGCGGGGCGGCATTATAACGAATGGCGGGACTGCTTGCTGCGGCGAACAGAGCGCCGGGGGCTCACCCTGCGAGTCGTTTTTCGCGTTTCGCGAGTGTCTGCTCGATGCAGGCACCGCCCAGGCACACATCCCCGTCGTAGAAGACCACGTACTGCCCCGGCGCTACGGCCCGTTGTGGCGTGTCAAACGCCACCCGCAAGTCGCCGCTTGCCGTCGCCGACACCGTGCAGGGCTGATCATCCTGCCGGTAGCGGACCTTTGCTGCACATCGGAATTCACCGCCGGCCACGCCCGACGGCGGCGTACCGATCCAGTGGGCACCCGTCGCCGTGAGGCCGTTGCTGTAGAGCATCGGGTGTTCACCCTGCACAACAATCAGCTCGTTTCTGTCCATGTCTTTTGCGGCGACGTACCAGGGCTCGTTGCCGGCCTCACGCAGGCCGCCAACGCCGAGGCCCTGCCGCTGCCCCAGTGTGTAATACGCCAGACCCTGGTGTTCACCGACGTTTGCGCCGTCAGCGCTGCGAATGACGCCAGGTTTTACAGGCAGGTATTGCGCCAGGAATTCACGAAACGGCCGCTCGCCGATAAAGCAGATGCCGGTGCTGTCCTTCTTGTCGTGCGTCGCAATCCCGGCATCCCGTGCCAGTTCGCGTACCTCGCTTTTTTGCATCGCACCGAGTGGGAACAGGCTGCGCGCCAGCGCGTCAGCGCTCACAGCATGCAAAAAGTAACTCTGGTCCTTGTTGCGGTCGACACCTTTCAGCAATGTTACGGAGTCGACAGTCCCGCCTGTGCGCGCATAGTGCCCGGTGGCAAGCAGTTCGCCGCCCAGCCTTTTCGCGTAGTCGGCCAGAACGCCAAACTTGATTTCGCGATTGCAAAGGACATCCGGGTTAGGCGTACGGCCGGCGCGGTATTCATCGAGAAACGACGCAAAGACGCGCTCGCGATACTCGGCGGCGAAGTTGATGTGGTGCAGCGGAATTTCAAGTTGTTCGCAGACGCGCCGGGCATCCTGCAGGTCCTGGGCAGCCGTGCAATAGCCGTCCTCGTCTTCCCAGTTCGTCATGTGCAGGGCCTGCACGCGCGCTCCGTGCCGCTTCAGCAGCAGCGCCGCCACGGCCGAATCGACGCCGCCCGACAGGGCGACGATCACGGTCCTGTCACGCACCTGGCTGGTATCCGTCGTCATGCCGGATAGTTTAACAGCCAGTCGGACCCGGGTGGCCCGAACAGCGCGGGGTCAGATCAGGCGCGCATTAGCCAGCACGCTGTCGACGTGCCTTTCGATCGGTTTCAACCCGGAAAACAGCGTGTTCGGCTGGCGCTGGCCGGCCAGGTAGTCGTCCACGCAGCGCATCACCACGGGTGAGCGATGCTGGTAGCTGCGGCGCGCCAGATCAGCGCGGCTGAACCAGTGCACGGCATGGATCGCCGTATCCGGCGGCCGGCGACGATGAGCTTTCTCGAGTTCCGCGACGTAGACAATGCGCAGGAACTGCTGGCGCGTCTGTGGGTGTATCCACAGGTAGACTCCGATCAGTTCACCGACGGTTACGTCGCACGCCGCTTCTTCAAATACTTCGCGCTTGACAGCGTCCTCGGGCGATTCGCCGGCTTCGATATGGCCACCCGGCTGCGTGATGACCGTGTCTCCGCCGACCGTTTCCTCAATGATCAGGTGCGCACCATGGTGCATTACGACTGCAGCAACCGTCAGGTCCGTTGTCAGCACGGGCGATACGCTCCGGAATCAGATGCCAAGCTGGCGGAATTCGATTTCGACTTCACTGGCCTGCCAGATTTCATCGAACATCGATCCGTAATGCTTGCCGATGCCAGGTTCATAGGTATCAACGATACCTTCCCAGCGATTCGCCTGCAGCCGGTAGACGAGGGCGGTGCCGTCGGCGATGCAGAATGCCTCGGGATGCGTGCGCAGATCCTCACGCACATGGCGGAATTCGATGTACGTGTTAAGGCGACGGCCCAGCTGCACGAATGCATTGCCATTTTTTATTGCGCGGGCCGGGTCCGCGATCAGCACGCGAATTCGCGCGTACGTTTGGGACAGGACGAGATGTTTAACGACCTCAAGAAAGTCAGGATCGTCATAGATTCCCGGCTCCAGATCATGAGTGAAAATGGATACCCGACGCGTCGCCTCGCGCACGACATCAATAGCTGCACGGCGCATTTCTTCCTGAGTGGAAATGACCCATCGCTGCCCTTTGATTCGAGGTTGTTCCATTACGTCCCGCAAATTCTTGTCGATTGTTGCTTTATGCAGCGCTGCCACACTTTTGCAGCCACTGGATTATTCAATGTCGTGGCAACCGCTGGACAACGACACCGGTGTCGCCGATTTCCCCGCGGCTGCTCCTCCGGTATGCCTTGGCATCTTACCGGCACGCTCCGCGACAGGGTTGCCAACTGCGTCACGTTTTTCGGCCACTGTGTGCATGAGAACGTTTCTCATTTCATAAACTTAGCATTGCCACGATCGGTGACGTCGGCGTCCGGCAACAGCAGCACACCGCACGTAAACAGCCATGCCAGCAATGACCTGTGCGCCCGCAATTGCCGAAGTATTGCCGGGTCAGCGCGTCGAGCCGAGCACAGGGCCCGCACCAGTGCCCGTTCCCCTGCGACGGCGCGCCGCCCGTGGCCATTCGCGAATACCCAGCCGCCGCCGGCATCGCTGAAGGCGAGCTGCGCCATGCCATGGACCTGCAGCTCCGGGACCGACTCGCGGTGTTCCGAAAATTTCGCAATGACGTCGTCGCCAGCGCGCTCGGGCGCCAGCCATGCCTTTGGATCAGTAACGACGGCGCCGAGGGCGAGCGTCAGGTCAGATTCGTCGAATTGCCCGGCCCCGCCGAGCCAATGCCGGGCGCGCGCCACGGCACGCTCGCTGATGCAGCCCGGCTCGGCTTCGGAACTCGTGAGGTCCGGATCACTGTAGAACGGAGCAATACCGCTGCCGCCGACCGAGCCTGCCATTTCCCGCTCGATGCCACACCGAATTTCGTCCAGTGACGGCGCACGCATGCCGATTGACCAGGTGACGCACAAGTCGCAGGCAATGCCCCAGTGCGGAACTCCCGGCGGCAGGTACAGTACGTCACCCGGCACAGCGGTTTGCGGTTCGGGATCGTCGAAGGGGGCCACGAGCGAGAGCTCACCGGCGTCCAGTGGCTCCGCGGCGTGGCCGGCCGGTGCCAGCCGCCACTCCCGGCTGCCTCTGCCCTGGCACAGGAACACGTCGTAATTGTCCTGGTGAGGCCCGACACTGCCGCCCGGCGCCGCGCAGCTGACCATCAGGTCGTCGATACGCCAGTCCGGGATAAATGGCACGGCGGTGAACCACTCGCGAAAGTCCGGAAGGTGTTTTTCGACGTCCTGTACGAGCAGCGTCCAGTCCCGTTCCGGCAACGCGCCCAGTGTCTCGTCGCTGAACGGGCCGTGCTCGACCCGATAACGGATCTCCCGTCCGGAGCGGTCTGTCAGGACGAGCCGCGACTCGACGTCATCGAGCGTGGCAAGCCACGCAATTTCATCGGGAGAAAGCGAGGGCAGGCCGGGCGGCAACGCGTGCGGCATGAACAGCGCCTGCTTTTGCCAGTATGCCGCCAGAAAGGCATCCGGCGTCAGGGTGTCAGGCAGCCGCAGCACGGCGATGGATCATTCGGCGTCGCGCGCCAGCTGCGCGGCGAAGCCCAGGTAGGTAGCCGGGGTCAATTCAAGCAGGCGGCGGCGCGCGTCTTCCGGGATATCCAGCGTCCCGATAAACTCGTGCAGCAGCTTGCGGGTGACCGGCTGGCCCCGCGTCAGTGCCTTGAGCTTCTCGTAAGGTTGTTCGATGCCATAGCGGCGCATGACGGTCTGCACGGCCTCGGCCAGTACTTCCCAGCTGTCGTCGATGTCGGCAGAGATGCGATCGGAATTTGCCTGCAGCTTGCCAAGCCCCTTGCGGGCTGACTGCAAGGCAATCACAAGCCAGCCCAAAGCGATGCCGAAATTACGCTGCACAGTCGAATCGGTGAGGTCGCGTTGCCAGCGCGACAACGGCAACTTGGCCGCGAAATGGCCGAGCAGCGCATTGGACAACCCGAGGTTGCCCTCGGCGTTCTCGAAGTCAATTGGATTGACCTTGTGTGGCATGGTCGACGAACCGACTTCGTCGCTCGCGACGCGCTGCCTGAAATACCCGAGCGATACATAGCCCCAGGTATCGCGACAGAAATCGAGCAGCACCGTGTTGTACCGCATCAGTGCATGGGCGTATTCGGCCGTCCAGTCATGCGGCTCGATCTGTGTCGTGCACGGATTGGGCTCCAGGCCGAGCGAGGCAACAAAGTCATTGCACAATGTTGGCCAGTCCACGTCCGGGTACGCCACGACATGGGCGTTGTAGTTACCGACCGCACCGTTGAACTTGCCGCGTGCCGCCACGCCGCCCCATTGCGTGCGGGCACGCGACAGGCGCGACAGCACGTTGGCGAATTCCTTGCCGACGGTCGTCGGGCTGGCAGCCTGGCCGTGAGTGCGGGACAACATCGGAATGCCGGCGAAATCGTGACTCATCGAGCGCAATGTAGTTTGCAACTCCTTCATCAGCGGCATGACTATGCTGTCGCGGGCCTGCCGCAGCATCAACGCGTACGCGAGATTGTTGATGTCTTCTGAAGTACAGCCGAAATGGATGAAGTGCTGCAGTCCGCCCGCATCGGAACCGCTGCCCAACCGCTCGCGAATAAAATACTCGACCGCCTTGACGTCGTGATTGGTCGTTGCCTCGATGGCTTTGATGCGTTCGGCATCCTCGGTGCTGAATTTGTCGACGATGCCGTTCAGTACATCTTTCAGCACGGACGAAAGCGGCGGCAGCTCGACGATCTCCGGCCGGTCGGCCAGCCATTGCAGCCAGCGCACTTCAACCAGGACGCGATAGCGGATCAGCCCGTACTCGCTGAAAATGTCGCGCAGCGGTGCCGTCTTGTCCGCATAACGGCCATCCACCGGCGACACGGTGCGCAACGTCGAAATCTTGGCGGGTGGCTTGACCGCTTTGTTCATGACCGTTCGCGTCCCTGTCACGCGGCGCGCCCGCCGCTGTAGACTTGCGCGCGCAAAGCGCGAATCATACACCATTGTTTTCAGGCAGCACGACGGAGCAAGAGGTCAATGAGCGGCAACGGATACCGTACTGAACGAGACAGCATGGGTGAACTGCAGGTGCCCGAGGACGCATTGTGGGGGGCGCAGACCCAGCGCGCCGTCAACAATTTCCCGATCAGCGGGATGCGAATGCCGCCGGCCTTCATCCGCGCGCTCGGCCTCGTCAAATGGGCCGCCGCCGGCGCCAACGCCGAACTGGCGCTGCTGAGCAGCAACAAGGCTGTGGCCATTCAGAAAGCCGCACTGACGGTCGCCAACGGCGAACACGATGACCAGTTTCCGATCGACGTGTTCCAGACGGGTTCGGGGACCAGCTCCAACATGAATGCCAACGAGGTCATCGCACGACTTGCGACCGAAGCCCTCGGCAAGCCGGTGCACCCGAACGACGACGTCAACATGAGCCAGAGCAGCAACGACGTCATTCCAACCTGCGTGCATGTCAGCGCGGCACTTGGGATCCACGAATCACTGTTGCCGGCGCTCGAGCACCTGTCCGGCGTATTGCAGCAGAAGGCCGACGAGACTCGCGATGTCGTGAAGACCGGGCGCACGCACCTGATGGATGCCATGCCGGTGACCCTGGGCCAGGAACTCGACGGCTGGCGGGCGCAGATCGATCACGGCAGCGAACGGCTGCGGGACACCCTGCGGCGCCTGACCGCACTGGCACAGGGCGGTACCGCTGTCGGCACTGGCATCAATGCTCATGCCCGCTTTGGCAGCAAGGTGGCACTGCTGCTCGGCGAACATACCGGCATGGAATTCCGCCAGGCGGATTGCCTGTTCGAGAGCCTGAGCAGCCAGGATACGGCCGTCGAGACATCGGGTCAGCTCCGGGTACTCGCCGTCAGCCTGATGAAAATCGCCAACGACCTCCGCTGGATGAACTCCGGTCCGCTCGCAGGCATCGCTGAAATCGAACTGCCGGCGCTGCAGCCCGGTTCGAGCATCATGCCGGGCAAGGTCAATCCGGTGATCCCGGAAGCCGTGGCAATGGTCGCGGCCCAGGTCATGGGCAACGACGCGACGATTGCCATCGCCGGGCAGTCGGGCAACTTCCAGCTCAACGTCATGCTGCCGGTTGTTGCAAACAATTTGCTGCAGAGCATTGAAATTCTTGCTAACGCTTCGCGCTGCCTTGCTGACAGCGCCATTGCGGGTTTCACTGTCAATGCCGACAGCATCAACCGGGCGCTGGACCGGAACCCGATACTGGTTACTGCCCTGAACCCGGTAATCGGCTACGAACTGGGCGCTGCCGTGGCCAAGAAAGCCTACGCGGAAGGCCGGCCGGTCCGGGACGTGGCGCGCGAGCTGACCGACCTGACCGACGACGAAGTTGAACGCCTGCTGGACCCGGCTGCCCTCACCAAGGGTGGAATCCAGCATTAGCGCGGATCGCCCGGGCAACGTGTCAGGCCTGATGACAATCACGCCCGGCCACATTCGCGCCTGCCTGGCAGGCACGCGGCTGCCAGACGATCCAACCTGCATCGCAGCGGCGACCGACAGCAGCGACTGGCGCCGCCAGTTGGTCGAAAAAGCCGGCTCACAGTTGCGGGCCGCTGCCGTTTTGATCCCGATCGTTGAACGCAACAGCGGCTTGTGGGTACTGCTGACCGAGCGGGCCGCCGAACTCCGGCACCATCCGGGACAGATCAGCTTCCCCGGCGGCCGCATGGAACCGGGTGATGCGGACCTGCGTCATACAGCACTGCGTGAGACCGAGGAAGAAGTCGGTATCCTTGCCCACCAGGTCGACATCGCCGGCTACCTCGATGTGCTGCCGACGATCACCGGCTACGCCGTGACGCCGGTGGTCGGCCTCGTCGTCCCGGACATTACATTGCGGGTCGACGCCGCCGAGGTCGCGCAGGTATTCGAGGTCCCGCTCGAATTCCTGATGGATGAGAGCAACCAGCAACATTCCGTGCGTCGCTTCCAGGGCATTGATCTGCCATTGGTCGAGTACCGCTATGGACCGCACCGCATCTGGGGGGCAACGGCGGCAATGCTGACAATACTGAAAGATATTATTAGATAAAAGAATTAGATATGACCGATATCCAGAAACTGCTTGATATCATGGTGGCGCTACGGCGGGACTGCCCGTGGGACCGCTCGCAATCGTTCGCCACTATTGCCCCGTATACCGTCGAAGAGGCCTACGAGGTTGCCGACACCATCGCCCGTGAGGATTGGGCCGGTCTTTCCGGCGAACTCGGCGACCTGCTGTTCCAGGTGGTCTTTCACGCGCGCATGGCCGAGGAAGCCGGCATGTTCCATTTTGGCGATGTAGTCGAAGCCATCTGCGACAAGATGGTTCGCCGCCATCCGCATGTCTTCGGCTCCGCGGCTGAGCGTGCGGCGGGACCGGCCGCGGGCAGCTGGGACCGCATCAAGGCTCGGGAACGTGCTGCTGCCGGCGATGGCGACCCGGACAGCGCGCTCGATGGCATCGCGCAGGCTTTGCCCGCGCTCAGCCGGGCGGCAAAGCTCGGCAAGCGCGCGGCCGCGGAGGGCTTCGACTGGCCAGATCGCACCGGCGTCGACGCCAAGATCGACGAGGAACTCTCCGAACTGCGCGATGCGTGCCAGCACGGCAACGCCGCCGAGCGGCGCCATGAGCTTGGCGATATCCTGTTTTCGGTCGTAAACCTGGCCCGTCACCTCGACATTGACCCGGAGCAGGCCCTGACCGAGGCCAATCGCCGTTTCGAACAACGCTTTCGCGCCGTCGAACAACAGCTGACTACCGCCGGCCGGCGCCTGGCAGACCACGACCTTGAGACCCTGGAAGCGGCCTGGCAGGCGGCCAAGCAAGACAGCCGCTGAACAAAAGGTCGTTGTCCGTTCAGCAACGATTCATTGCACCTCTCCTACTATGCGCCTCAAGTCCGGTACCGTTTCGAGCCGGACGTATGACAGGAGAGACTCACATGAACGTCAGACACTGGATGGCAACGCGGCTCGGGATCGTGCTTGGCGCTCTGGCGCTTGTAACGGCACCGGCTTTGGCCGACGACGATTACGGCTATGACGATTACGGCCGGCACGCCCGCCCGGGTCCCGTTTATGCTTATGCGCAGGTGCTGCGCGCCGACCCGATCGTCCGCTACGTCACGGTGCGGCAGCCAGTGCAGGAATGCTGGGAAGAGTCGCGCGAATATGTCGTCGACCGTAGTCCGTCACGGTCCGCCGGCAGTACGCTGCTCGGTGCCATTGTCGGCGGTGTCATCGGCCACCAGATCGGCAGCGGCCGCGGCAACGATGCGGCGACGGTCGCTGGCGCCATCGGCGGTGCCGTGGTCGGCAACGAGATGGAGAAGCGCCGCGACGGATCCGAGCACTACCGCGTCATCGTGCAGTTCCAGGACGGCCGCGAGAGCGCCTTCATCCAGGATTCGCTGT
>CAZLNH010000155.1:0-4461 GCA_964560775.1 uncultured Woeseiaceae bacterium
GGCATCAATGCAATTGCCCACGCTGCAGAGGGCCTATACGCTCGGGACGGCAACCCCGTGATGTCATTGATGGCCGAGGAAGGCATACGGGCCCTGGCCACTGGGCTGCGGGGCGTCAAGCACAACTCGGAGGACATGAACGCGCGCAGCGATTGCCTGTACGGCGCCTGGCTTTGCGGCACAGTCCTGGGTCATGTCGGTATGGCACTGCACCATAAGTTGTGTCACACCCTAGGCGGCAGCTTCAACCTGCCGCATGCCGAGACCCACACGATCGTGTTGCCACACGTACTGGCTTATAACAGTGCCGCGGCTCCCGAGGCGATGGCAAGGATCGCAAGGGCGATTGGCCAATCGGATGCCGCATTAGGCGTTTTCAACCTCACGGCGGACCTGGGCGCTCCCACCGCATTGCGCGACATCGGGCTCGCCGAGACGGACCTCGACCGCGCTTGCAGCCTAGCGCTGTCGAATCCCTATTGGAACCCGAGGCCAATCGAACGTGACTCGATCCGGGCATTGCTGCAGAACGCGTGGGAAGGCCAGCCCCCATCGGCTTGAGCGGCAACCTTGCAGGAATAAATCTTCAAGGCCTAACGATCTAAACCGTCACGATTTCAAGCAAAGGAGACGCGATATGTCAGATGGCAAAGGCCCGTCGCCACAAGCCAAGTATCCCTATTTCGATGAAGAGCGATCAACCGACGTGGTGAACGCTCGCATGGGCAGCAACATCGATCCGAGGTTGCGTGAGGTGATGACGGTAGTGGTTAAGCATCTGCACGCAGCCGTCAAAGAGATCCAACCCACGCACGAGGAATGGCTCGCGGCGATCAAGTTCCTCACCGCGACTGGGCACATGTGCACTGAGTGGCGGCAGGAGTTCATTCTCCTGTCTGACGTGCTCGGAGTATCGATGCTCGTCGATGCGATCAACCACCGCCGGCCAAGCGGAGCGACGCCGAACACGATTCTTGGACCGTTCTATATATCCGGCGCCCCCAAATACGAGAACGGCGCCAACATCTGTTTGGATGGCAAGGGCGAACCGATGGTGGTCAGCGGGCGCGTTGTGAACACGCACGGCGCGCCCGTGCCTGGCGCGTCGATAGACGTCTGGCAAACGAATGACGACGGTTTCTACGACGTGCAGCAGAAGGGAATCCAACCCGATTGGAATCTGCGCGGCGTATTCACGGCCAACAGCGACGGCACCTATTGGTTCCGATCCGTCAAGCCGCGATACTACCCCATCCCCGCGGACGGGCCAGTGGGCAAACTACTCGGCAGCCTTGGACGCCACCCGAACCGTGCGGCGCACCTTCACTTCATCGTAACGGCCCCAGGTTACGACCCTGTCATCACGCACATTTTCACGCCTGACTGCCAGTACCTGGCGGAGGACGCGGTATTCGGCGTGAAGCACGATCTAATCGCCGACTTCAAGAAAGTCGACGACCAGCAAAAGGCGCAGGAGGTTGGTCTCACGGCGCCCTTCTGGTCTGTCGAGTGGAATTTCACGCTCGCAGATCGCAAGAACTCGGAGGCATCCGACGATTGGATCAAGGAAATCGTCGCGCACTGACAAGTACCACCTGACACTTTGCCACTTTGCGAGGCATTCACATGAGCACAGAAAATATCGAGCTGCTGGCAGCGTATTTTACCCTCGCCGGCGATGTCTATCCCTTCGGTCCGACCGAGATTAGCCCTTACTCGCTGCAGGAGCGCGCAGAGGCCGCCTCGAAGGCGGGCTACCGCGGCATGGGCCTGATCCAAGCCGACCTGATGGCGACCGCCGAGAAAATCGGGCTTCCAGCCGTGAAGCGCATCTTCGAGGACAATGACATCAAGTACTTGGAGCTGGAGTTCCTCGTCGATTGGTACCTCGACGGCGAGCGCCGCAAGGCGTCGGACAAGCTTCGTCACGAGATGCTGTCGGCGGCCCAAGCCATCGGCGTCCGCAGCGTGAAGATCGCTCCCGGCTTGCACGACACCAACCCGCCCGACATCCCGCGCATGCGCGACGCGTTCGCCGGCGTCTGCCAAGACGCCACGAAGTATGGCAGCGCGAATATCGTTATAGAGATCATGCCGTTCAGCAATGTCAGTACTATCGATACGGCGCTGGCGATTGTGCAAGGGGCCAACCAACCCAACGGCGGCATTCTGCTGGACAACTGGCACGTCGTGCGCGGTGGCATGGAATACAGCGAGATCGCCAAGATCCCGTCGCAGTTCATTAAGTCAATCGAACTCGACGACGCGGACAAGGATGTCGTCGGCACACTGTGGGAGGACACGATCTTTCGTCGGCGACTCTGCGGTGAAGGTGTTTTCGATCCGCCAGCGTTTATCGCGGCGGTTCAGGGGGCCGGCTACAACGGGCCGTACGGCGTCGAGATTCTCTCCGAGACCTACCGTAAGTTACCTCTCGAAGAGATGGCACGGAGTTCGTTCGAGGCGTCGATGCGGCAGTTCAAAAAGACCGCGGCCTAAGCCTTCAATACAGAGAAGAAGAGGAGCCATTTTGGACACAAGACTGGGCGGCAAAATCGCCCTCATCACGGGTGCTGCCAAGGGTATCGGACATTCGACGGCGCTAGCCTTTGCACGGGAAGGTGTCCGGCTCGGACTGCTCGACATCGATGCCGAGGGGCTCGCGTCGCTGGCATCGGTGCGAAGGCGTTGGGCGTCGAAGCAGCGTTCGCAGCCACCGATCTCTCTACAGACGCTGGCGTGTCGAGTGGAATCGACGCCGTGTTGAAGACCTATGGTGGGCAGGTTGACATCCTAGTTAACAACGTCGGAGCGGGTAAGGTTCGCACCTTCGACCAGCTGACCGACGACGACTGGAACGCGACGCTACAACTCAATTTCATGAGCTACATACGTGCTTGCCGCAAGGTGCTACCCGTCATGCGGCAATGCGAGCGCGGTGTGATCATCAACAACGCGTCGGATCTTGCACGGCAACCCGAACCGGTGCCCAAGGACTATTCGGCCTCGAAGGCAGCGGTGCTGGCCTTGACCAAGGGGCTGGCTCGCTCGGAAGGACCCAAGATCCGCGTGAATGCTGTGGCGCCCGGACCGGTCTGGACACCGTTCTGGACCGAGCCAGGGGGCTTCGCCGACACGTTCGGCCAGTTCCACCGCATGCCTGCGAGGGAGGCGGTCGAGCACGAGCTGTCGCTGCGGCAACTCCCGATGAATCGCCTTGGCACGCCGGAAGAGGTTGCGAACGTCATCGTTTTCCTGGCCTCGGATCTGGCCTCCTTCGTCACCTCTGCGGTTTGGGGAGTCGACGGTGGCAGCATCCGCAGGCTCGTCTGACACACCCCGCTCACTATTGGCTGGGGTCGCAGCCACCAACCAATCACTGGAGGTTCCAATGTTACGTATCGCTGTTCTTGGCGCTGGACGAATCGGCAAGATCCACGCAGCCAATGTCGCCGCCAGCCGGCGCACGAAACTCGCCGTCGTCGCCGACCCCTTCAAGGAGTCAGTGGACGCGCTGGCCGATCACCTGGGGTGCGACGCATCCCTCGACTGTGCGGCGGCGATCGACCGTGACGATGTCGATGCCGTCCTAATCGGTACGCCGACCGACACCCACATCGAGCTGATGTTGCGCGCGGTGAAGCTCGGCAAGCCCGTGTTATGCGAAAAGCCGATCGACCTCGACATCAAGAGGGCGCAAGCTGCGGTCGATGAAATCGAGAAATTGAATGGCCGCGTGATGCTCGCCTTCAACCGACGATACGATCCGGACACACTGCAACTGCGCAAGGCCATCGATGCCGGCGAAGTCGGTGACGTTCGGCAAGTCTTCATCACGAGCCGCGATCCGGGACTGCCGCCACGCGAATATCTGCGCCACGCCGGTGGCATCTTCCGCGATATGACGATCCACGACTTTGACATGGCGCGCTGGCTGCTCGGCGAAGAACCGGCGGAGGTGATGGCGATCGCCAACCGTCTGGTCGACCCGAATCTCACCGATGTACCCGACTTCGACACCGTTATGGTCATGCTGCGCACGGCCTCAGGCAAGCAGTGCCATATCAACTGCTGCCGCGAGGCTGTTTATGGCTTTGACCAGCGTCTTGAAATCTTCGGCTCGAAGGGCATGCTCCATATCGACAACCACCGCTCCTCCACGGTTCACCGCTGGACCAAGACCGCAACGGACGCTCGTGAACCGCTGCTCCACCACTTTCTGGAACGTCACGCGGACTCTTATAAGATCGAATTTGACTCCTTTCTTGACGCACTAGAGGAGAAGACTCCCATGCCCTCGACTCCGCGCGACGGGCTGCGCGCGTTGCATCTTGCGAATTGCGCGGTGGAGTCGGCCGAGACCGGCCGCGCGGTGACCGTCTAAACATCCGCGTTCTAAGAACGCGGATGTTTAGTCACGCAGAGAAGAGCTTGAATTGGAGGTAGAAAATGGCTCAGAGA
>CAZLNH010000156.1:0-1954 GCA_964560775.1 uncultured Woeseiaceae bacterium
GATTCGGCCGCGTCGTATCGGTATACATGCCCGGCCGGCGGCGCACGGGATCGAGACCGCTCAAGACCTCGATATCGGCCGCATCGTATCGTTTATTCATTTATGGAGTTGCCGCAAGCGAATCTGCACAGGACAGGTGTACAGCATGCGATTCTAGTGTCCTGTCCCGCAAATAACCATAGCAAGTCGGCAGCGGATTTTCGTGCCTGGCAAGGCGCAGCGCCGCGTGAGCTGGGCTATTGCGAGGAGCCGGAACGCGGCCAGGCGCGAAAAGACGCGCCGAATTGTGCAGGTTATTTGTGGGACAGGACACAAGCAGGAAGAACTGCTGGTGGCGCAAGCGCGCCGTAACGCGATGCGATTCAGTCGAGATCGTTAATCAGTGACTGGCGCACGTTCGCAGGCACAGGCCGTACTTCGACCTGGTAATTTTTGTGGTCGATGCCGGCAGACAATTCAGCACCATCCTTCAGCGCCCTGACACTCGCATCATCAAGTTCGAAACGCAGGAAATGCACCGCGGACGTTTTCGATTCGTCCGCGCGGTCCATGTCTTCGTCGGCGACCGGCCGGATTTTCTCACCATCGCCTGCCTGCATCCAGACGGCATTCTCGATGCCGACAAGCTGCTTCAGCATGCCACGACGCTCTTCTTCATCCGGAAACTCGACCATGAATGTCGCTTTCCAGTTGTTGCCGTCGGGGATCAGCGGATTGTAGGCGTCGAGTTCGTCCTTGATGCCACTGGCGTCGAAAATGCGCTCGATGCGCAGCATTTCCTGTACCTGGTACTGCATAGTCAGCCGGTCTTCGAAATACAGCGTGGCATTTGTGCCGAGTTCCAGCCGCCGGTCACGCTTGTGCCGCATGACCTCGTCGCGAAATTCGGCCCGTACCTCTGAGTATTTCTCGAGCGTATAGAGATCTTCACGTCGTAATTTTTGCATTCACACTCCGTAAGCGGCGCGCAGCAGGCCGAGCGGATGACCGGCCTCCTGTGATTCGAGACCCTGGGCAATTTGTGCGGCGGCCATAGGGCAGTCGCTGACAAAGTGCTGGGCATCGCTGCCCTTGACCCTGTTGACGACAGGCCGCGCAATCTTTTTGGATATGTCGTGGAATTCCTCTTTCAGGGCATACGTCCCGTCGTGCCCGGAGCAGCGTTCAATGACTTCGAATTCCGTGTCCGGTACCAGCGCCAGCACATCGCGTGTTTTAAGCCCGAGATTCTGCACGCGCAAATGACAGGCAACCTGGTAGGCAACCTTGCCCAGTGACTGGCGGAAGTCCGTCTTCAGCTTGCCATGGCGATGACGCAGCATCAGGTATTCGAACGGGTCGTACATCGCATCGCGTACTTTTCGCACTGCCTCGTCATCCGGGTACATCAGCGGCAATTCCTGTTTGTACATCAGCGTGCACGACGGTATCGGCGTGACGATATCCCAACCGCGATCGACCCATGACGCCAGCACCGGGATGTTTTTGTCCTTCAGGCGCGCGACCGACTCGAGATCGCCGAGTTCGAGTTTCGGCATGCCGCAGCACGCCTCCTTTTCGGCGAGTGCCACGGGGATGTCGTTGTGCTCGAAAATGGCGACGAGGTCTTCCGCCAGTGATGGCATATTCCGATTGCCGTAACACGTCGCGTACAGCAGAACGCGGCCGCGCGTGTCGCCTGCCGGCTCGGCACTGTCGCCGTCGGTTTTCTTCAGGTGCTTCAGCCGCTTTCGTGCCGGTCGCGAGTGGTAGTCAGGGACAGGCGCATCGCGGTGCACGCCGAGCGATTTCTCCAGCAGCTTGCGGCCGGAGGGGCTGCGGTTGCCGGCGTTGACTGCCTGCGCGACGATCGGAATACCGGCGAATCGGCCAACGGTGTCGGTCGAACTCAAAATGCGGTCACGCCGCCGGGCACCTTCATCGCGAAAGCGCTTGGCTTTGGCGCGCAGCATCA
>CAZLNH010000157.1:0-5398 GCA_964560775.1 uncultured Woeseiaceae bacterium
CTCGTTGCCGACGAGCTGGCGGGCAACCTGAAAACCCACCGGGGTCGAAAGTACGCGAGTTGAGATTGAGCTGGCGCGCCCGGCAGGATTCGAACCTGCGACCCCTGCCTTCGGAGGGCAGTACTCTATCCAGCTGAGCTACGGGCGCGTGGGGCGGCTAGGATACCACGGAGATTTAGCGTTATAGCGCCGCTCGGGCATCGCGGGCTTTGCGCGCGGGCTCGTAGGCGTCGTCTGCTTCCGCCCAAACCTTGAGCGCGATGTCGAGGTGGTTTCGTGCGCCGTTCGGGTCATCCATGTCTATCAGCAGCATCGCCATCGAGTGATGAACCTTCGGATGCATCGGCAGGACGCGCAACGCTTCGCGCATTTCCGCGAGCGCCCGTTGATGATTACCCAGCGCGTGGTAGCACCGTCCGAGCTGATGGTTCACTTCTTTGTCGGTCGGGGACAGCTTCGCCTCTTCTTCGTAGTAGGGAATCGCTTGCTCGCACTGACCGCGAAGTTCATGAGCGAGACCTCGCGCATACACCACCCTCGACCGGAACAGGTTCATCGAGAACTGCTCAACCATACTTTCTAGACCAGGAACCGCGGCCTCAATAAGGTCGGGATCCTCGAGCGCAATCGCGTATCCGGTCCGACCAATCGACGCGAACGAATCGAACGGCGGCTGCAGTTGCGCTGCCGCCTGTTCAATCATCTGCGCGGCGCTCTCGGTTTGGCCTGCGGCCGCGTAGGCCTCGGCCAACCGCATCCGTCCGATCAGCGCCATCACCGGCGGGACGAACTTTGCCTCTTCAGTCAGTTCGCGCTGCATTTCGGCGACCCCCTCGGCCATCCTTCCTTGGAACGCAAACAGTCGACGCCTGCCGTTCAAAACCGCGGCACGCTGTTCTGCGCTGTCGGCCTCGACCAGCGCTTTGTCCAGTATTTGCCAGGCGCTGGTGAAATTTCCGAGATTCCGCTCAATCTCCGAGAGGCGGACGGCAATATTTACATCGCTTGGGTCGAGCAACGCCGCGCGCTGTAAGGCCTCGGATGCCTCTTCGTGGCGTCCGACTCGGCCGAGGAATTCGCCCAGCTTCAGATACCCGGCGTCGTCTTCCGCAAAGCGTTCCGTGTACTGCGTGTAGTACTCATACGCCTCGTCTTCACGGCCCAGTGACTCGGTCAGCATCGCCACCGTGTGCAACAACTGGTGCTGCTCCGGATCCAGATCCAACACGCGCAGATAAAGACCGATCGCGCTATCCCTCCGATCACGCAGTACGTCAATTTGTGCCTTCATGCCGAGCAGAAAAATGTCATTGGGATAAAGTTCCGCGCCCATGTCCAATACCGCGTACGCGCGCTCGATGTCCTGCTGTAGATAGTAATGATTGTGCCGCGCCAGAATCTGAACGCGCTCTGGTAGGCGGTATAGGTGTTCGATGGTCGCGGCAAATGCGGCCTGCGCTGGCTCAATTTGGTTCGAGACCATGGACACGGAGCCCAACGCCAGGTTAGCGAGGGCAAAGCTCGGGTCGAGGTCGACCGCACGCCGGAGCTCCACCAAACCCGTCTCGAAATCGTTGCGCAGTGCCACCGCCGTGGCGCCGGCGGTATAAGCCTTGAACGCCTCGATCGACGAGGTCAGCACTTCCGAGGCTGGCAGGTCACCAATCGATTCGAGGTGCCACTCCGGGATTCCGAGGTCCTGCTTAAGCCGGTCGGCGATCCGGTCGGCGAGCACGAGCGCATTCGTCGCAGTCAAATCATGCTCTGCGATGCTACGTCCGCGCTCCGAATCGTAGACGATTATGCGCGCTCGCAGCGCCCCGTCGGCATCCCGTGACAGTCGCCCAGTCACGAAATGGGCGAGATGCCGTTCACGGGCGATCTCGCGCTGCAAGCTGATCGGCATGCCGATGCCATCTGGAAAAGTCGTACGCTGGAGTCGAGCGCGGAAATCGGCGCCCGTCTGGGCTTCGAAGAAGATGTCCTGACTAAGCTTCGCGTGCAGCGCCAGAGCGACACCGTAGGCGAGCCACTCGTCGTCGGTGCCGACCTCTGTCGAGAACGGGTACAACGCAATGCGCTTACGGTACTGCGCCTTGGGGACGACCCGCTCGATGGTGGCGCCGTCCGCATCCACGACCTCGATGGTCTGCATTACTGCACCGATATCTTCGGCCCCGAACATCAGTACGACGATGATGCTCGCGGCGATGAGGTTGGCCGGGATGCCGACCTTCTCCGGCAACGGGATTCGCTGCTTGCCCGGATCGGCGTGGTAATAGGTGACGAGCAACACGCTTGGGAGCAACAGCAATAACGACGCGAGCACCACGTCGGTCAGGTTCGGCGTCAATTGGTAACGAGCTTCGACGAACGCCGCCATCTCAACCGCGGTCCACACCGCCGCCAGGTAGACGCCAGTGACCGACGCCATGACCTTGGTGCGGCGCGAACGGAGGAATGCAGTGACTCGCGACGCAAAACTCCCGTGGACCGGGTCGCCATCGACCCGCAAGCGGCCGCGGTACGTCGACACGGGTTCGTCGATGCCGCGCAGGAGCCGCTCGCCGGCCGGCTCGAAATAGAACTCGTGGCGATTGCGCAACTGCCGATAGACGTCGCCGCTGACCAAAATCTCGTCCGGCGACGCATCTTCCTGCAGACGCGAAGCGATACTCACGCCGGTGCCATGCAAGTCGCCGCCAGCGGCGCCAGTCACTTCCCCGATGTGAATGCCGAAACGGGCACGGCAGGCGACCTGAAGTTCGTCGGATGCGGCGGAGAAGCGTTCCCGGGTCGCCTGCGCCGCCCGCAATGCTGCCTCGGCGCTGGCGAACGCAGCCAATGCGCCGTCGCCCTGGAACCGTGCCGTCGTACCGCCAGCGCGCTGCAACTCATCCCGAACGATCGACTGGAATCGCTCCAGCTGGCGCAATGCCACAGCTTGGTCGCGCGTCGATAGGGCCGTGAAGCCAACGATATCGGCGACCCAAACCGCGGCCAGCCTGCCGCCTTGGTGATCCGTAGTGCTCATGCCCGCACCCCCCGTACGGCATCTGCGCATCGAGCATAGCACCGGCGCGGTGCGGTCGAAATACATCACCTATACTTCGGTTAGGGGGTGCCGCCCAAATGAAAGAATTCGCGATTCGAACCGCTTTGCTGGTCTTCGTTGCGCTTGCCGCCTATCTGCTCTGGCTGCCGTCCGACGCGCCACCCGACCCCACGCTTGGCAGTTACTCCTTCGGATCGATTTTGCTCGGCAGTTACTACTTCTGGACCGTGTTCATCGCAGATGCGACCGCGATTCTTGCCCTCGGCTTGGTCGCGTTGCTTATGATTCGGCCCAACGTACACAGGGGTGCCATTCCGCTGGCCATTTGCCTGTGTTCTGCGGTCACCGCCTGGGGCGTCGGCAGCGCGAACGAGATTCCGGGATTCAATTTTTTGATGGCGTTGACCGTCGTCGTTTCGGGACTCATATTCGCTGCCGCGGGATTGCTCCGCTTTCTGTCGACGTTCCCCCACGAACTCAGTATCGACGAACTCGCCAAGGGTCTGTCGTCTTTACGGTGGGGTCGGCGCGACTCAGTGTCGGATCCGATTGCAGCCAGACTGGGCATGTTTCAATCACTCGATCGACAGTTCACGCGCCGGGTTTGGCTACCACTCTTGGGTAAATCGCTCTATCGCTTCCTTGCAAAGCAGCAAAATCGGCTAGCCCGATTGGTGCGGCGACTGGATTCATTTGATAACAACCGACTCTATCTCGCACATGCACGTCAGATTCAGCAGCCATGGACAATCGCATTCACGCTGACGCTGCTGCTTGTAATCGCCACGCTCGTTCTACCACCGACCACAGACCACATCAGTGGTGTGTATGGGGTCGCCGCGGTAGTCGGCGTGGTCGCTGGGCTGCTGTTCATCGTACCGTTCGTCGCGCTTATCGTCGCGCGCATCGGATACCTGAGGGCGGATGAGGAGATGAAACACCGATCACTTTGGGTCATGGAGGCACTCCTGATCGCAATGTCCATTTTCATTGGCATGATGATGATCGACTTTGCCAGCCACATCCTATGGAATACCAAGTACCTTGGCTTGACTCATCTGGGCGTGGCCTGCGCGAGTCTCGCGTTCGTCGTCTGCCTGATTCTTGCCATTTTCTCCGGCGGTGCGTTCGACCCGAGGTTGATCATCCGCGGCACTGTATTCGTCGGCCTGCTCAGCGTCGTTCTTGCGTTCATGTTCGCGGTGGTCGAGGGACTTGTTACCAGCCAGATCAGCGCCCGCTTCGACCTGCCCGAATCGACCGGGATGGTCGTTTCGGCCGCGATTGCGGCCGCGGTATTCGGACCGCTCTGGAAGTCCGTCAATCATTGGGTTACGCGGCAACTCGGGGCGGCGGTGCCGCCTGAGGCGTTGGCGCGACCACGACCCCTGCTATAATGGGCGCCTTGTTTTAGGGCATTGGAGCGCGTTCTCGTGACTGACCGTCAGTTTTTCCAAACCTTCGCGATTATCATCGGCATTCTGATTTTCCTGAAGCTCGCGCTGATCGGCATCGCCGTTGGCATCGCGGGCGCGCAGGCCGACGAGCAGGTACTCGGTAACAAGTACGCGCAGCAGCAACAGGTCGAACGCATTCAGTCGCGCGGCCAAGTCGCGGTGCGCGAAGGCTCGGGCGGCGCGTCCGCGCAGCCCGCGCAAGCGACCCCCGAGGAAGAAGCCTCAGGCGCGGAAGCCCCTGCTGAGGAACAAGCGACTGGCGAAGACCTATCCGCTGTCGGACAACAGACCTACGAGACGGCGTGCTTCGCGTGCCACGGCACCGGCGCCGCCGGCGCACCACGCATCGGTGACGTCGCGGACTGGAGCGCGCGCATCGCGCAGGGTCGTGATGTGCTGATTCAGCATTCGCTCGAAGGCTACATGGGCGAGCGCGGCTTCATGCCGCCAAAGGGTGGCCAGACGCACCTCGAGGACGACGCGGTGATTGCGGCCCTCGACTACATGGTCAGTCAGTCGCAGTAAGAATCGCCCTGAGCGCGTCGAGGCTCGCACGGCCGCGGGCGCGGCTTTCTTCCGCGTCGACCGGCGCACCCGGCTTGTTCCAGTTGATCGCATCGGTCGGCAACTCCGCCAGGAAGCGGCTCGGTTCGCAGTCGACTACCTCCCGGAATCGTTGGCGCTTCATCGCATAGCTCATCCAGAGCCGGCGTTGTGCGCGCGTGATGCCGACATAAAGCAGGCGCCGCTCCTCCTCAATCGTCTCGCCCTCGACGCTGTTCCGGTGCGGCAGCAACCCCTCCTCCACGCCGGTCAGAAACACGAACGGGAACTCAAGGCCCTTCGATGCGTGCAGCGTCATCAACGCGACGGCGTCGCTCGTGTC
>CAZLNH010000158.1:0-15468 GCA_964560775.1 uncultured Woeseiaceae bacterium
ATATAGGCCCGCCCGCAGATGCCGAGGGTTTCGCGCACATTGTGGTCAGTAATCAGTACGCCGATGTCGCGGTCGGATAAGTGCCTGATAATCCGCTGGATGTCGAGGACCGATATCGGGTCGACGCCGGCAAAAGGCTCATCCAGCAGTACGAACCGGGGATTCGCGGCAAGGGCGCGGGCAATCTCGACGCGCCGGCGTTCACCGCCTGAAAGGCTGATCCCGGGACTGTTGCGCACATGACCGACGTGCAATTCATCGAGCAGCTTGTCGAGTTCCTGCTCACGGCCCGCGCGGTCCAGGTCGTGGCGGTTTTCAAGGATCGCCATAATGTTGTCCTCGACGCTCAGGCGGCGAAAAATTGATGCCTCCTGCGGCAGATACCCGAGGCCGAGCGCCGCGCGACGGTGCATGGGAAGGTTGGTCAAATCCTTGCCGTCAAGCAGTATCCTGCCGTGATCAGCGGTAACCAGGCCAACGATCATGTAAAAGGCTGTCGTCTTTCCCGCGCCATTCGGCCCCAGCAAGCCCACGACCTCGCCGCTGGCGATTTCCAGCGAGATATTCTTGACGACATCACGAAACTTGTAGCGCTTGGCAATATCCTGCACGCTCAGGATGCTCATTGAGAGTCGGCTCCCCCCTCTTCGCCAGCCGGTTCTTCGTCATCTGTGGGCGGTTCCGGGCCTGTCGAGTCATCGTCGCCCGCGGCGTCGTTTGTACCTGGCGTGTAGGTAATCTTGACCCGTTGGTCGCCATCGCCCGCTGACTGTGCATTGATTCTCTGTTCGCGAATATCGTAGAGCAGGTAGTTACTGGAGATTGTATTGCCGCCCTCGGTTATGGTTGCCTGTTCCGAAAACTCGACGACGCCGCGCGAGAAATCGTACTTCAACTGCCCGGCTTCCGCATAGGTCGTCTGATCGCCATCCGGACGGTGAAACTCGAAGGTTGCCGGCGAACCGGTGATCGTCGCGATACGCAGCTGATGATCTGAAAATTGCAGGTTGGCCGAGTCGCATTCGATGTGACCGTTGGCGGTATCAATTGTGACATTGCCGGTAAACTCCCAGACGCTGTCCTCGAAATCCAGCTCGCTCGTGCGGCCAACGTCTGCCGTGATGCCAATGTTGCCTTGCGACAGGCGCAGGCCGCGGAACATCAACATCGAATTCTTGCCGTCGTAATCCGTCGAATCCGCGTCAAGCGAGATTGGCAGGCGCAAATCCGTGACCTGTCCGAGCGCGGCCGTGGACAGGAGGGCAAGCGCCGCGCACAGCGGCAAGACTGATCGGTAACGCTTCACTCTGGACATGTTGATCACGACCCGTGTTGGCACAATACGTTCCCCGCGGGCCATTCTAGCGCGGATTATTCATGAACGTTTTAGTTCGGCGGTAAGCGGAGGCGCACCCCGGGGAGGGCTTTTCAGGGACGCTGTGAATACGTCCCCAATAATTACAAGGGCTCTGTGCCGGACGTCCCTGTCCATGCCGGGCCCTGCAAAGCCCTCCCCGGGGCACACCTCCGCCTCCTGCCACCATCGTGCGTTCATGAATAAACCGCGCTAGGGCACAATTCCGGCCGCGAAGCCGGTTGCGCTGTCACGGTACAAACTTGCCACTGACATTGGACTTCAATTCCAGTCGATCGTCCTGCAGCAGGGCCACCATGCCGGTCGCCGTCAGGCTCCTGGAGCCAATGCGAATCTGGACGCGGCGGTCCGTTGCCGCCCGATATTCTTCAGGTTCGAGCTCCAGCCATTCGGTACGGATCTCGGTTGCCTGGCCGGAAAACCCGTCGGTACTGACAGCGAGCACATGGCCTTGCAGGACCAGGTCCCGTTGATTGTCGCTGACCCGGGCGTTGTCGGCTGTCACAGTCCATGGGACTGCAGCCGCCGGCGAGTACCGGATGCGAACATTGTCGAACTCGATGCTGTTGTCCGTTTGCTGCTCGGCGTACTCGGCTTCGATCTCGTAGAGCAATTCGCCTTGTTCTCCGGTGCCCAGTATGCGCGCCGATTTGAGGTAATAACCGGTTTGCAGTGTACTGTCCGGCTGTTCGGGTGACGGTTGCTGGCTTAGCGAAGTCGCGACATACCAGCTGCCGGCAGCAGCTGCGGCCAGCAGGACAATACTCGCAGTGTTTTTTGCCGTCAGCATAGGCGCCATCCGCGACGCGGACGCGTCAACCCGCAACCTCTGCCAGCAAGTCGCAAATTTCGCGGACTGCGCCGTGCCCACCGCTCGCTCTCGTCGTCATGTCGCATATTCTACGGATATCGGCATGGGCGTTGGCTACGGCAAATGACACTCCCGCTTTTTGCAGTAACGGCAGGTCTGGAAAGTCGTCGCCGGTGTAAGCCGTCTGGCCGGGTGTCAGCCCGAGGTCCCGCAGCAGCGTGTCGTACACCTCGGCCTTGTTACTGCAGCCCAGGAATACGTGTTTTACACCGAGCTCTGACATGCGCCGCTCGACGGCAGCCGACTTGCGGCCGCTGATGACAGCGACATCGATGCCACACTGCAGGAGGCGCCGCACGCCATATCCGTCCTGCGTGCTGAATGCCTTGGATTCGACTCCGTCATCCGATAAATAGAACCGGCCGTCTGTAAAGACACCATCGACGTCAAATGCTGCAAGCCGGATTTCGGCCAGGCGCTGGCGCAGGAGGTCGTTAATCACATGACACCGGCACGGAACAGATCATGGATATTCAATGCCCCGGTCACGCGGCCGTCGTCGTCGGCAACGAGGAGCCCGTTGATCTTGTGCTCCTCCATCAGGTGCACGGCTTCGGCAGCCAGCAGGTTCGCGCTCGTTTTCTTGCAGTCGCGGTGCATGACTTCAGACATTGTCGTCTTGTGGACATCGACACCGCCGTCCAGTGCCCGTCTCAGGTCTCCGTCCGTAAATACACCGAGAATCCGGCGTTCGCTGTCGACAATGGCGGTCATGCCGAGCCCTTTCGCCGACATTTCGACGAGACCGGCACTTAGACTGACGTCGGGTAGCACCGCGGGAATTGCATCACCTGTATGCATTACGTCCGATACCCGCAACAACAATCGCTTGCCAAGGGTGCCGCTGGGGTGCGACAGCGCAAAATCTTCTGCTGTAAAGCCGCGGCACTGGAGCAATGCAACTGCAAGTGCATCCCCCATGGCCAGCGTTGCCGTTGTGCTGGCGGTCGGTGCGAGATTCAACGGGCAGGCTTCTTCAGCAACGCTGACATCAAGGTGCACGTCAGCCGCCTTCGCAAGCGTCGACCGCGGCTTGCCCGTCATGGAGATCAGGTGTGCACCCATGCGCTTGATCAATGGCAGGATCGTGACAATTTCCTGCGTTTCACCGGAGTTTGACACGGCCAGCAGCAGATCCTGGCCGGTTAACATGCCGAGGTCGCCATGACTTGCTTCACCCGGGTGCATATAGAAAGCCGGTGTGCCGGTGCTGGCCAGGGTTGCGGCAATCTTCCGGCCGATATGTCCGGATTTGCCCATGCCGGAAACAACCACACGGCCGCGGGTCTCGAGGCACAGCGCGCAGGCGTCGGCGAATGACTGGTCCAGCCGCGCTGCGACAGTTGTGATCGCGCGCGCTTCGATATCCAGCACGCGCCGCGCCAGGGCCAGCAATTCGGCGGGTTCAGGACGCGTGGTCAAGGCGGTCTCCGGAAGTGGGATACACAAGTTTAAACGTTTTGCACGGCAGTGTAGGTGACGTATCCGACATAGGCGGTCAGGAGGCAAAGCCCCTCGAAGCGGTTGATCCGGCCCTGCCCGTCGTAATCGTAGGTCATTGCAAACAATACCAGCGTAAAGGCCACCATGACGAAGATATGCAGAGCCAGTATCGATGGCGCTACCGCTGATGGCTGTATCACCGTGGCTGTGCCGATCACGGCCAGCATGTTGAAAATATTCGAGCCGACGATATTGCCGATTGCGAGTCCGTACTCACCTTTGATAACACTCACCAGTGATACAGCGAGTTCAGGCAGGCTGGTGCCGATCGCAACCAGCGTGATTCCTATGACTACTTCAGACACCCCCAGGTGCAACGCAATCGCGACTGCGCCGTCAACCAGCAGGTCGGCGCCCAGCAACAGTGCGGCAAGGCCGACAGCCAGCCAGAGCAGGGCGGCGCGCATCGTTACGTTCGATGGAATTTCCGCTTCATAGTCCGACTTGAGCGGATCGGTATCCGCCGACCGCAGGCCAAGCCGGGTCAGCCAGACCATGACGATGACGAGCGCCGACAACAGCACCACGCCGTCGACCCGGCTCAGGAATGAATCGAGAAACAACGAGACGGCCAGCAACGTCACGGCGAGCAAAGCCGGCATTTCCCGGCGCAGTGTTGCCGACGACAATTCGATGGGTCGAATCAGGGCGATAGTGCCCAGCACCAACCCGATGTTTGCCGTATTGGAGCCCAGCGCATTGCCAATGGCGAGATCTGGCTCGCCGCGCAATGAAGCGACGATCGACACCAGAACCTCCGGCGCCGACGTAGCAAAAGCGACAATAGTGAGACCGATCAATAACGGCGTTACACCGAGATTTCGCGCTGTGGCCGCCGCGCCGTGCACGAAGCGGTCCGCGCCCCAGACCAGGATCAGAAGTCCGCCAATAACTTCAATCAGATTGCCAAGCATAGAGTACCGACTTAGTCACATTCAGGTCCCGCTGGCGGCGCCACGCGCGGCCAGCGACTGGTGCACACAGATTCGCGAATCGCAAGGCGCCCATACAATCTGGCACTGTCCTGCAAGCCATTCGACATGTGGCCGAGGAGTACACGCCGGTCAGCCGCCAGGCTCGCCAATTCGCGTCCCGCATCATACACAATTGGCCATGATGCGCGATTTGTTACACTTCGATCTTCCGAAGGGGCGGCAGCCGGCACCTCTTCAAAATGCCAACCAGGACGCGACACCATGGAACCGACTGAAATCGCCCGCCTCATTGAATCGGGCCTTCCCGACGCCAGTGTGCAGGTCAGAAGCGACGACAACACACATTTCGAGGCGATCGTTGTCGCAGCGGCGTTCAGCGGCAAGCGGCCGCTGGCCCGCCATCAGCTGGTCTACCGGAGCCTCGGCACCCGGGTAGGCAACGAGATACATGCCCTGTCCATTCGTGCCTATACACCGGACGAGTGGCAGCGCATCGACCCTGCCGCCGGGAACTAGACGCCCTTGGACAAGCTCCTGATCAAGGGCGGCATTCCACTCAACGGCGATGTCACTATATCCGGCGCGAAGAATGCAGCCTTGCCGATATTGTGCGGCACATTGCTCGCTGCCGAACCGGTCACGGTCAGCAACGTTCCCCAGTTGAATGATGTCGCGACCACGCTGACGCTGCTGCAAAGTCTGGGCGCGCAGGCAACATTCGATGAGAAACTGAATGTCGAAATCGACGCGTCCCGCATCGAATCGCGACGTGCACCCTACGAGCTGGTAAAGACGATGCGCGCTTCGATACTGGTGTTGGGGCCGCTGCTTGCGCGCTTCGGCGAGGCCGAAGTCTCGCTACCCGGCGGATGTGCAATCGGGGCGCGCCCGGTCAACCTGCATGTCCAGGGCCTGCGTGCGATGGGCGCGGAGGTCGTTGTTCGAAACGGTTATATCCATGCGCATGCCAAGCGGCTCAAAGGCGCCCATATCGTCTTTGACACCGTGACCGTGACGGGCACCGAAAATCTTATGATGGCCGCGGTTCTCGCCGACGGTATAACGGTTCTGGAAAACGCCGCGCGCGAGCCCGAGGTGTCCGACCTTGCAGCCTTCCTGAATTCGATGGGTGCCCGGGTGCGCGGTGCCGGCAGCAGCACCATCACCGTTACCGGCGTCGACGCCCTGTCCGGAACGCAGTACCGGGTGTTGCCGGATCGCATTGAAAGCGGCACTTACCTGGTTGCGGCCGCCATGACCGGCGGGTCTGTTCGCCTGAAGCAGACTGATCCGGAGATACTCGAGACAGTACTGATCAAGCTGGCCGAGGCGGGTGCGGAAATCGTCACCGGCAAGGACACGATTGAATTGCGGATGCATGGCAGGCGGCCGCACGCTGTCGATATCCGGACACTGCCGTATCCGGCTTTTCCGACGGACATGCAGGCGCAATTTTGTGCCCTGAACGCGATTGCCGACGGCATCGGCATGGTGACGGAAACGGTGTTCGAGAATCGCTTTCAGCATGTGCTCGAGTTGCAGCGCATGGGCGCCGACATTCGTATCGAGGGCAATACGGCGATTTGCCGTGGCGTCGACAAGCTCACGGCGGCGCCCGTCATGGCAACCGACTTGCGTGCTTCAGCAGGCCTCGTGCTCGCGGGACTTGCGGCGGAAGGTGAGACCCTCGTCGACCGCATTTACCATGTCGATCGCGGCTACGAGCGCATCGAGGAAAAGCTCAGGCAGCTTGGCGCCGATATCCGCCGTGTCCCGGGCTCGGCACGCGGCGCGGCCACCGCCATGCGGCAGCCTGCCGGGTCCGGGTGATGGTTGCCATGGAGGGCCCGGATCATTCATGAATGTTTTGCTACAGTGGTAGGCGAAGGCGCACCACGCTCCGCCCCGATCTCTGTGCCGTTCATGAATAATCCGGGCCAGCTATTCTAGGGGCCGTTCGGCAACGACCAGGCGGGTTTGAAATCGTTGTCCGTCGCGCCAGACGACGACGTCGATGCCCGTGCCCGGCTCGAGGCCGGCGACGAGCAGGAGTGCTTGCTGGCGGCTTCGTATTACCTCGCCATTGATCGAGAGGATGACATCACCGGTCAGCAGTCCCGCGGCGGCTGCCGGGCCGTCGGGAATGACGGTGTCGAGCATGATGCCGATATCGGCATCGAGACCCAGGGCTTCGGCTTCAGCGGGCTCTATCTCGTTTGGCTCGAGACCGACCCAACCGCGGATGACGCGGCCATTGGTCTTGATTTCCTCGACGACGCCGCGCACGAGGTCCACCGGTATCGCAAAGCTGATGCCCTCAGTTCCTGCGTCCTGTGCGAGAACGGCCGTGTTGATGCCAACGAGCTGTCCGAGGCTGTTGACGAGCGCTCCGCCGGAATTGCCTTCATTGATCGCCGCATCAGTCTGGATAAAATTTTCGAACGTCAGCAGCTGCAGCAGGCCGCGGCCTGTCGCACTGACGATTCCTTGCGTGACAGTCTTGGTCAGGCCGTAGGGATTGCCGATCGCAAGCACGACGTCACCGATGCGCAGCTGGCTGGATCGCCCGAGGGGAATGGCCGGCAGCACACCAAGATCAACTTTCAGCAAAGCGAGATCGGTTTCTGCATCGAAGCCGACGATTTCCGGGTTGGCAATGCGTCCGTCCGCCAGCTGCACGCGGATCTCGGCCGCTCCGGCAACGACATGGTAGTTGGTGACCAGGTATCCTTCCGGATCGATGACCACGGCCGACCCAAGGCTGGTATTGAGCTGCAGCCGCTCGTCGTCTGGCAGGTCGGCGCTGGCCTGCACGAGGCGGCGTGTATAGACGTTGGCGACGGAAGGTGCGCTGATATCGACGGCGTCGGCATAGCTGGCCGGTTGCTGTCCGCGCACAGTGCCGCCACTGCCGGGCATCAGTTCCGGCCGAAACAGAACGACCACGAAGGCGACCGCAAGGCCGACGACGATCGATTGCAGCATAAACAGCAAAGCGGGTTTGAGTGCTGCCATGTCAGTCGCTCACGACCTGCGGCAACCAGCGCGGCGCCAACCGATCGTGGCGCGGCGTGCGGCCATACGCCGGACGGCACGCCACCGGGCACGAAATTCGTTGCTCAAACCGCATAAGCCCGCCGCACTCCAGAGACAAGGTCGATGAAAATCGGCAGTTGACAGGGCGTTATGCACCGGGCAACCGGCGCAGCGACCGACTGCGCGGACCATGCTGTCCCGGCCAGCGCAGCGCACTGTCTAGCCAATTTTAAGTGGCCCCGTGTATAATCCCGCCTTGGTTCCGCACTAAGCCCCGATTCCGCCGTCATCCTGACGTCAATTCGGGTCTGCTGCAAATCTACCAGTAATCGAACAAAGTAAAAATCCGCCGCCCTCGGGGCCGGTGCAAGGGAGCGCCTGATGACCGACGACGTTGATCGCAACAGACGTCATTTTCTGACTGTTGCCACCGCCGTAACCGGAGGTGCGGGCATAGCCCTGGCCTCCATTCCGTTTTTGTCTTCCTTGAAACCCAGCGCGCGGGCCCAGGCGCTGGGTGCCCCGATCGAGGTACCATTGTCGTCACTTGAGCCCGGCGAGATGGTGCGCGTCACCTGGCGCGGCAAGCTGGTGTACATACTGCGCCGTAGCGACGATATGCTGTCCCGGCTGGACGAGGTCACGGAATACCTGAGGGACCCCGATTCCTCGATCGTCGAGCAACAGCCCGAGTATGCGAACAATCAGTACCGCTCTATCAAGCCGGAATACCTGGTGATAGAGGGATCCTGCACGCACCTTGGCTGCGCGCCACTGGCCGAATTCGAGGTCGGTCCGGCTGACAACTGGTATGGCGGCTTTTTCTGCCCCTGCCACGGCTCGCGATTCGATCTCGCCGGACGCGTGTACAAGGGCGTCCCGGCACCCACCAACCTCCGGGTTCCGCCATACCGTTACATTCGTGATGACGTCATCATGATTGGCGCCGAAACAGGAGCTTCGTAATGGCGCGCGTTGAGTCAGAGATCGGAACGCCCAAAAGCGGCTTGTTGAAGTGGATCGACGACCGATTTCCGCTATCAAAGCTGATGAGGGAACATGCGACGGAGTATTACGCGTCGAAGAACTTCAATATCTGGTACGTTTTCGGTGTTCTTGCAATGGTCGTGCTGGTCATCCAGCTCGTAACCGGAATCTTCCTGACAATGAATTACAAGCCGGATGCGAGTGAGGCGTTTGCATCCGTCGAGTACATCATGCGCGACGTGGAGTGGGGCTGGTTGATGCGTTATATGCATTCGACCGGCGCCTCGTTCTTCTTTATCGTCGTTTATCTGCACATGTTCCGCGGCATGCTGTACGGCTCCTACAAGAAGCCGCGCGAGCTGATCTGGATCATCGGCATGCTGATCTTTTTCGTGCTGATGGCCGAAGCCTTTGCCGGTTACCTGTTGCCGTGGGGCCAGATGTCCTACTGGGGTGCACAGGTCATCATTTCGCTGTTCGGCGCCATTCCGTTTATCGGCGAGGCGCTGGTCGAGTACATACGAGGTGACTACTCGATCTCCGATATCACGCTGAACCGCTTTTTCGCCCTTCACGTGATCGCATTGCCGCTCGCGCTGATCGGACTCGTCGTCGTGCATATCATGGCTTTGCACGAGGTGGGCTCGAACAACCCCGATGGTGTGGAAATCAAGGAAAACAAGGGCCCGGACGGTGTGCCGGTTGACGGCGTGGCGTTCCATCCGTATCACACGAGCAAGGACCTGGTGGCGATCATCGTATTCCTGATGGTGTTCTCCTTTGTCGTCTTTTTTGCGCCGGACATGGGCGGTTATTTCCTCGAACATGCCAATTTCGAGCCCGCTGACACGATGGCAACGCCGGAGCATATCGCGCCAGTCTGGTACTGCACGCCGTACTACGCGATCCTGCGCGCCGTTCCGGATAAGTTATGGGGCGCGATCCTTATGGGGCTGGCGGTGTTCCTGCCGCTGTTTTTGCCGTGGCTGGACCGCTCTCGCGTGAGGTCGATCCGTTATCGCGGATGGATATACCGCTCGGCACTCGGACTGTTCGTAATCAGCTTTTTTGCACTCGGGTGGCTCGGCCTGCAGCCGGCAGAGGACCTGTATGTGCTGATGGCACGAGTCTTTTCGGTCATCTACTTCGGGTTCTTTCTGTTGATGCCGTACTACACGACGATCGACAAGACCCGGCCGGTACCGGA
Organism: uncultured Woeseiaceae bacterium; assembly: GCA_964560775.1. Classification (GTDB taxonomy): domain Bacteria; phylum Pseudomonadota; class Gammaproteobacteria; order Steroidobacterales; family Woeseiaceae; genus Woeseia. The sequence goes on from CAZLNH010000158.1 coordinate 9,915, forward strand.
CAGGGTCGTCTATCATGGATAGGGGGGGCCGCGGTTTGAAACGGGTTTGTGCGTTATTTGCGATTCTGGGAGTAGGCAGCGGGGCGCTTGCAGCAACCAGCGACGTCGACCTGGAGCCGGCCGGCAATGATGTCGGTAACACGGCATCCTTGCAGCGCGGCGCACGCAACTTCATGAATTATTGTGCCGGGTGCCATTCGGCCAAGTACGTTCGGTACAACAGTATTGCCCGGGACCTGGAGTTGAGGGAAGACGAGGTGATCGAGAACCTCATGTTCAATGCCGAAAAGATCTTTGAAACCATCCAGGCCAGCATGCCTGCCGATGATGCGAAGCGCTGGTTCGGCAAGACACCTCCTGACCTGTCACTGATGGCCCGGTCCAAGGGCACGGATTACATCTACAATTTCCTTCGCGGCTTTTATATTGATGAGCAAAGTCCGACTGGTGTCGACAACCTGCATCTGGCCGGCACCAGCATGCCGCACGTTCTCTGGGAATTACAGGGATTTCAGAATGCCGTCTTTGAAGAAGGTGCCGACGACGGGGCATTGCATTTCGATCGCTATGAGCAAGTGACCGCGGGATCGATGTCCGCGGAGCAGTACGACGAATTCGTTCGGGATACAGTCAATTTCCTCGAATATATCAGCGAGCCCGTTCGCAGTACCCGCCGGGTATTGGGGGTATGGGTCCTGATGTACCTGATCTTCTTCTTTATTGTGGCATCGATGTTGAAGAAACAGATCTGGAAGGATGTTTCCTGACGACAAGACCACTTTGCCCGTCCAGGTTTCTGCAACAAATGAACCAGGCAAGTGACAGCATTTCAGGGGCGTGGCGGCGACACACTGGCGCATCACAGGCCGCCTGGCGTTATCCGACCAATGTCCGCTGATCCTGATAGACACTTTTGAAGTTCCGAGGGGACTCTGCTATGGCAGTAATTGCCAATCGACGATCCGTAATGACGCTGTTTTCGCAGCCGACGTGCATTCATAGTCACCGAACCCGGCTCGTGCTGGCGGAGAAAAACATCAATATTGATATTGCCAATGTTGATGGTCCCGATTTGCCCGAGGACCTGATGGACCTGAATCCGTATCACACCGTGCCGACACTGGTGGATCGTGATCTTGTTCTGTACGACTCCCGGGTAATCATCGAATACCTCGATGAACGGTTCCCACATCCGCCGCTGATGCCGGTCGACCCGGTAACGCGGGCACAGTTCAGGCTCGCGCTGTTTCGGATCGAGACCGACTGGTACCAACTGGCGGAACAGTTCGAGGCTGACGGTGAACGGAAATTTGGCAGCAAGTCGCGCAAATTGCTGCGCGAAAGCATATTGGCAAGTGTCGATCTGTTTGCCGCCGAGCGATTCTTCCTCAGTGAGGATTTCTCATTGGTCGATTGCAGTATTGCGCCGGTACTCTGGCGCTTGCCGATTTACGGCATTGACCTGGGATCGAAAGCTGAGCCCATCGAGAAGTACATGAAGCGCGTTTTTGAGCGGCCGTCGTTTCAGGAAAGCCTCACCGAACTCGAGCAGGAAATGCGACTTTAGTACCAGGTTCCATGCCATCATCACGATCAAAACGGCCGTACCTGCTTCGTGCCATGCACGAGTGGATGGGTGACAACGGCAATACACCTCATATCGTCGTCGATGCGGCTATTGACGGTGTCGCTGTACCCAGCGATCACGTCAAGGACGGCAAGATCATTCTGAATATCAGTTACTCGGCCGCGCATAACCTGAAGCTGACGAACGATGCGGTGAGTTTTCGTGCCCGGTTTTCCGGCGTACCCTTTGACGTGTGGGTACCCATTGCGTCAGTGCTCGGCATTTACGCCAAGGAGACCGGGCAGGGCATGATATTTTCGCATGGTGCCGACAATCCCGAACCCCCGGATCCTGAAGAGCGGGAAGCCGCGCGCAGCAGCCGTGGCCATCTGAAGGTCGTCAAGTAACGTTACTGGCAAGTCCCTGCACGTGAGTAGTGCGTATACCTAAGGGCGAAACGCGTCGCGAATCCAGTGCCAGTCGGGTGAGCCGGTGGACGGACCGTCAATTGCTACAACATCGAACCGGACCGTGCTGTCGTGAAATCGTCGGTGATGCCCAATGAAGCGGGCCGCGGCTCGGACGAGTTTGCGCTGCTTGGCGGGCCCGACCGATTCCACGGCGGAGATTTTGCTGCCGGGTTTTCGATAACGTACTTCGATAAAGACGAGACATTGCCGGTCCGTCATCACGAGGTCGATCTCGCCGAGCCGGCAACGGTAATTACGGGCAACCAGGCGGAGCCCCTGATCGAGAAGCCAGGCCAGGGCGCGGGACTCGGCATCAAATCCTATTGCCTGCGTGTCGGCTCGAGCCATGTGGAATCCCGGTGCGTGTCGGCGCTTTCTCCGGGCAGGTTCTCATCGAACCGGGGATCGCCGCCATCCGGGCTGTTGTCCGGCATCGCGACCGGTTCGCCACCCTCAAACCGGGCCCAGGCAAGTTGCCGGTGCACCCGGCCATCGGCATCGAGATACAGCACGCCGGTTGCACCGTCGATCTCCGTCATTTCATCAAAGCGCGCCGCAAATAATGCCGCAACAAGGTGATAGGCATCGTATCCGAGCGCGTGCAGGCGTCCCATGCGCCGTTCCGCCGGCCAGTACTCCGCGTAAAGACCGGGGAGCTCGGCGATCCAGGGCTGCGGTGCGATAACCCAGGGAGTGTCGGCGAACATCACGCCATTCAGGTCTGAGTTGGAACGTCCGTCCATCGAATGGATGCGTGATGTGGAATAGACAGGAAGATCGCCTGTATAGTGAAATTTCAGTTGCGATTTCAGCAATCGTGCGACGGGTGCCGTCGCTGCAAGAAAGATGAATTCTGCATCCTCGCGCCGGCGCGGATCAAACTGCAGCGGCCCGCCGATATTGGCTCGCAGGCGCTGGTATCGCTGCACACTTTGCGACAGCAGCATCAGGCTCTCGATCTCGTATGAGAAATCCTGGTTACTCGCCTGGTAATCCTGCGCGTCGAGCAGGGTCCCGCCGGCAGCCTCGAATTCCCGCGCAAAGCTCTGCAGCAAACGCGTGCCCCAGTCGTTATTCGGTACCAGCGCCAGTGCGCGCCGGTGGCCGTCGGCAATGGCCCGGCGTGCGGCCGATGCCGCTTCATCCTCGGGTGACAGTGCGAATTGATACAGTCCGGGCGGTGCAGGAATTTCATCGGGCAGGTAATTCAGCGCGAGCACCGGGATTGGCAACATTCCCTCGTTCGCCACGGCTACGACGGAATCCCGCAGCAAGGGACCGACGACAAACTCGGCACCGTCTGCAATGGCCTCCGCGTACGCAAATGATGCGCCGCCATTGCCGCCAGTGTCGTAGACAGCAACCTGCTGGGCATTGTCGAGTTGCGACGCGGCGCTGAAATAGGCACCAAAAAAGCCGTTTTGCACCGCCGTGCCGGCACTTGCATTGTCGCCGGACAGCGGCAGCAGCAATGCGATCTGGAGCGGGTACTCGACTTCGCCCGGCGCCGGCAATTCCATGCCCTGGAGCAAGGCCATGGCGGAATGATCCGGATTCGTCTGTTGCCAGCGATTGACGCCATTGGCCCAGCCGATGCCCTGCCGGCCGGTGGACGCGGCCAGCGCGCCGAGCGTCAACCACCCCTTCAGCTCGGGGTCCATCGTTTCGTCGGCTGCGGCGCGGAGCTTTGCCGGGTTGCTGGCGAGGAGGCCAGCCCAGATGCGCTGCTGATTGCGCGCCACGTCCTGCGATGTATCAAGCCATGTTTCGCGCTGCCGGTATAAAGAGAGTGCGCGGATCGGATCGCCGAGTTGAAACCATGAGTCGGCTACCAGGGCTTCGACCCGCAAGCGATAGGCCATAGGCAAGGCCTGGCGGCTCAACGGTTCAAGGATCCGCTGTGCATCCTCGGGGCGTCCTTCGAACAGCGCCAGTGCCGCGGCGTTGCTGCTCCAGAGCCACAGCAGTTCGCCGGACGGCGGCGCCGGCATGCGGCGCAATGCATTGCGCGCGCGACGCCCGTCGCCCGCCTCGAGCCACTGTTCTATGGCCAGCAACGTCAGGCGATCGCGTTCGCTACCGGTGGCCGATGTGGCAAGGCCGATATAGGCGGAAGCCGCGTCCTCGTGACTGCCTCGCCTGGCCAGTTGTTCCGCCCGCTGCTCCGGCGACGTCACCGCCTGGCTGCCTGTCGCGCATCCGGCCGTCCCGATTGCCACGAGTAACAGCAACAGCGAAGATCGAATGACAGAAGTCAGGCGGTTGTTCATGATGGCATGCCAGGTTCAGGTCAGGTGGGCAGAATGTTACGTGCAATCCACGATTCCCACACGCGATTCTCGCCCAAATGAGGACTTTCCGGTTTGAGTGACGGCACCCTGTTCGTCGTTGCGACGCCGATCGGTAACCGGGACGATTTATCACCGCGTGCCCGCGATACACTGCAGGCGGTCGATCTCGTCGCATCCGAGGATACCCGCCGCACCGGACGATTGCTATCGCACTTCGGTATCTCGGCGCCCCAGTTGTCGCTCCACGAACACAATGAGGAGGCGGCGGCTGCAAGGGTCATCAGCGCGCTCCGAGAGGGCCGGTCTGTGGCGCTGGTCAGTGATGCCGGCACGCCACTGGTCAGCGACCCGGGGTACCGGTTGCTGCGCATGGCCCACGAGCAGGGGATTCGGGTTTCGCCGGTCCCGGGCACGAGCGCGTTGATCGCCGCGCTGTCCGTTGCCGGCATCGCGACAGACCGGTTTTGCTTTGAAGGCTTTCTGCCGGCCCGTCAAAACGCGCGCAGGACGGCGCTCAGCGCACTGGCCGCCGAGACCAGGACACTCGTGTTCTACGAGTCCGTGCACCGCATTCGCGAGATGCTGGCCGATGCAGGCGACCTGCTCGGTGCATCGCGGCAGGCGTTTGTTGGCCGCGAACTGACCAAACTGCATGAGCAGTGCGTGCAGGCAACGCTGGGCGAACTCGCCGCCATGCTCGATGAGCAAAGGATTGCACGCAAGGGCGAATTTGTCGTCGTTGTCGCTGGCGCGGCTGACGTCATTGCCGCGCCCGGTATCGATGCCGATGTGCTGCTTGAGAAACTCGCGGGCATATTGCCCGGCAAGCAGGCAGTGGATATTGTTGCATCGATCAGCGGCGGGCGCCGCAATGACCTCTACCGCCGCATGCTCGAATTGACCGGCAAGGCGGATTGACGTCGCGCGCGGTGCCCCATCCCGGTTTTTGCAGTATCATGGCCGGTTCGGGAAGGCAGGAGTCGACCAGACAACCGCGGCCGGGCGCCTTGCGCACCGGTCGAGGAAAGTCCGGGCTCCTTCGGGCACGGCGCCAGGTAACGCCTGGAGGGCGCGAGTCCATGGAAAGTGCCACAGAAAATATACCGCCCAAGCACGCAAGTGACGGTAAGGGTGAAAAGGTGCGGTAAGAGCGCACCGCGCGGGTGGTAACACGCCGCGGCACGGTAAACCCCGCCGGGAGCAAGACCAAATAGGGGAGTATGCAG
>CAZLNH010000159.1:0-6498 GCA_964560775.1 uncultured Woeseiaceae bacterium
GATGCCACTCGCGTGTCGTATCGATATCACATCGATCTCTACTCGATGCTATCCCGCTCGAGCTTCTCAACGATCGCTTCCAAGATCCATCGGTTGCGTGGGGTCGGCACGCTCTGCGCTTCGACGGCTCGATCGATCCGATCCAGGAGCGGCCGGGGCAGGCGAAGCGGCACCGCCGCCTGGGTGCTCTTGCGCCCACGCTCGCTCGGCACGCTCCCACCTTTCTCGATGAGTTCGTCGACGGACGAAGTCGAGGACTGGGGCTTTCGGGAGATCGCCATCTCAGGCACTCGCCGCCAGTGATGATGTCGGCATGACATCAAAGAGATATCGAAACAGTGTCATGATCTCATCGTTCGCCTTCAGGTCGGCCGGCCGCAACTCGGTCACTGCGAGCCCCTTGGCAGCAGCGTTGCTGAAGGCCTTCCGTGATCCAAGCGGGGTATCGATGAAGGTGAGGGCGGGGGTCTCCTGCAATACTTCGGCAGCTTCCTTGTACGAATAACCCTCGACGGCAACCAGCTCAAGCACGCTTCGATGGTCTTCCGGCATCCCGCCCAGCGCCTGCTGCACTTCTGCCAGGGATATCTCGCCGATGACCTGTTCCTCGCCGGGAAATACATCGTCGGCACCAAGCGCCGGATCGCGGCTTGCGTTGCGCCGGACCTTGCGCGAACGAAGCTCGTCGATCCACAGATTGCGACAAACCTTGAGACCCCAAGGCAGTAAATCGGCATCGACGGGCAGGCCGCGCTCCAACAGCCTTTCAACCGTGGATTGCAGCAGATCGTCGGCATCCGCCATGTTTCCCGCCAGGCTCAACGCAAATCGGCGCAAATTTGGCAGGATCAAGAGCATTTCCTCGCGGCGATCCACAGAACTGCGATCCAGTTGTCTGTTCATACGGATGAGCCTGTGCTTTTATTCCGCGAGGAATAAAATTTCCTTGAAAACGTCAGGATTATAAGGTCAAAGCCGTTCAAGGTGTCGCCGTGAAACGCCAAATTGCAAGTATCGCCGCCGGTGCAGCCGTGCTGCTGGCGACAGCGCTCATTCCCGGTGCTGCCCCGCCCGCAATTGCGCAGATCACCCTGCCACCACTGACCGATCCACTGGATCCGACCCTCAGGCGCACGCAAGACGAGTTGGACTCGAGAATCCGGCGACGAGTGGAGGACACGGAAGAAACCGCAGACAAGTTGCCAGGCAGCGACGAATTGCTCGAGGCCGGCACGAATGCTGCCGATGAAACACTGACGGCTGCCGCAAAGATCGGTGAAAATGCAATGGGCACCGTTACTGGCGTCGTTCGCGCATTCGTTGCGGGCACGGACGCCAATGGCTGGACGATAGAGGATGACGTGGTCGTCCTGCTGCTGGACGAAGATCAGCTGGCCCTGCTGAGGTACGGGGCCTTCGACGTAATCGCGGAACGAAAATTGCAATCGCTGGGGCTGACCCTGGTCAGCTTGCGAGACCCGGGGCGTACGACCGTTGCACAATCGGTCGTGGACCTGCGGGATGCATTGCCGGGCGCGGCGATCGACTTCAATCACATTTATGCCTTTGCCGGATCGGACCCGGCGCCTGTCGGCAGCGCAATAAAAGAAGACGTCGCGCCCGCAGGGGACGCGAATTCGCTGCGCATCGGCATGATCGATTCTGCGGTCGACCTGGCGCATTTCTCATTGCGCGAAAACCGCGTGTTCGATGCGGATTTCGTCACCCTCGAAGGGGAACGGCCGCTTGGGCACGGGACGGCCGTGGCGTCGCTGATCGCGCGCAGTGCCGACGACAAGGCTCAGATCTTCGCCGCATCGGTGTTCTTCCAGGCGCCGAACCACACGCCGGGCGCCAGCACCGAAAGCCTGGTCGCCGCTCTGGACTGGCTGGCAATGCAGGAGGTCGACGTCGTAAACATGAGCCTCGCTGGCCCACCCAACGCACTGCTCGAGCGTGCGCTGGCGGCGATCGCGACTAACGGTCTGCCGGTCGTTGCCGCAGTCGGCAATAACGGACCGGCGGCCGAACCGCTCTATCCCGCCGCGTACGACCATGTGGTCGGCGTGACCGCGATCGACCGGGACAAGCAAGTATTTCGTTATGCCAACCGCGGCACGCAAGTCGACTTCGCGGCTTTTGGCGTTGACGTCAAGGTGGCCGACGCAGGGGCCGGCTGGCGGCTCGAATCCGGTACGTCCATGGCGTCGCCACACGTCGCGGTGGTCATTGCTGCTACGCGCCGCGCAAGTGGACTGTCGGCGGATGCCCTGCTCGAGTCGCTGCAGTCCGGCGCGGAAGATCTCGGCCAAAAAGGCTTCGATCCGGTGTTCGGCTACGGGCTGATTGTTCAGCCCGCACCCCTGCTTTCCGGCAACTAAGCGGGCCCGGCCCGACACTCTTTCCGGTTCGCTAGAATGCGACCGCAAGCGCGAGCGAGCAAACAGTTTCGTTAAATGTGGCCGCGGCCAGGTTGGAATGATTGGCGGCATACTCCACCTCGCTTTTCAGGACGAAATGCTCTGATAACGGCACGGCGGCGCTGACCCCTGCGCGCAGGCGGCGATCTCGCCGCGGTACATCGATGGCTTCGGTGACGTTGGCGTATGTCCGCTGTTCGAATTGCAGCCGGGTTTTCAGGTCGAACGGCAGCGTTCCGAGATCGACGCGGTGGCCATAGGCCAGCATCGCGCGATCGGCCGCGTAGTCCAGCTCTGCGTCGAACGCATCCTCCCGGTTCCGGGTGTAGCCCAATGACAGGTAACGTTGCATGCCGTCGAACAGGAAATACGCATCCGCGCGGATCTCATCGTTCGTCGCGTTGCGCTCGGCGGCAGCGACGTACTGCTTGTCGGCGAGCGTGAACGCCGCCCGCAGGTAGAAGGACTCGCCGAACAGCCGCCCAGCGCTCGGGGACACCTGGTTGATGTCGAGAAACGACTCGCCGCCGAGACGCACCGCGTAACGGTCGAGTGTCAGTGCGCTATCGAAGCCGGCTATGCCATAAGCGAGCGCGCCCTGGCCGTGGTGAATCGCAAGATCGAATTGCGCAAACTGGCGATAGCTGGTCTGCCCGTAGTCGTACGCAAGCTTGAAATCCAGCTTGCCGGTGAGCGGCAGCGATGCATGCACGCCGGCATTCAGCAGCAACGCGCTGTCGGACTGGCCGGTACTGGTATCGATCTCGGCGACGTTGACATTGCTGTCGTACTGGTAGCCTGCGTCTGCCGTGAAACCGAATTCGGGCGCGTTGTCACTGGCGGCGGCCAAGGCGGGCGCGAATGCCGCCAGCCATGCCATGCTCAGTATCGGCTGTCCGATTTTCATGATCGTAACTCCTGGAATGGGGGCCGGCGGGCCTTCCCGCCGGCCCCGTTACACGAACGGCTCAGTTCCGGCTGGGCAGCGGCAATGACCGGGTAATATCCTCAACCAGGTCAGCCTGGATGGAATCCCGGATATCGTCCTGCACGGTGGAATTGATCGAGCCCGCGACCTCGCCCTTGAGCGTCGACTCGACTGTCGCATCGACCACATCGATCGCCCGCACTTCGCCGGCTGCGGCGGCGTTGCCTGTTGCCATTGCGGCCAGGTCTGCATCCGTTTCCGGCACCTCGATGGCATGCACAGTGCCGTCCACGCCCGAAGCAGCGCGATCCGTTACCTCGACAGCGAGATCCGCCGTGACTTCGAGCTGCTCGCTGGCCCGAGCGGTCACATTCTGGCCAGTCTCGATGCCAGCCTCGGCCGAAGAACCGACTGCGGCTTGCGCACGGCCCGCAGTCTTCTGCGAGCGGCCGGACAGCGTCTCAACCCTGCTCTCAACGCGATCGCTGACCGGCTCGGACGGTTCGTCATCGCTGTCCTGCGATGCGTGCGCGGAGCCTTGTACCGAAGCACCGGATTCAGCCTGCGCGTTCGATTCGAAGCTACCGGACTGCACCTCCGCTTGCGCGTTGGTGCGCGTCTCCGCCTCGGCACGGCCCTGGTTCGACAGGCCGTTTCCGGATTGGCCGGATTGCAATACCCGCACCGAGCTGTCGGCATCCACCGAAGCGCTGACGTCGGCACCGAGTGCCAGTGAGGCACTGCCGGCAATCAGGCACGACAGGATGACGGCCAGCGCGCGGCCGCGATTTTCGCAAGTCAAACTTCTTTCGTAGTTACAAGCCATGATCGTATCCTCCATTAGGTTGCTTGTGACGGGAGGACGATCAGGCAGCGCGGTTTATTCCATGGAATTCGTAAATCCCGGGCAAGCCTTATGTTTGGTCTCTGCCGGGTCGTGCGAAGTTGGTCGGTGGAGGCCAGCGATTTGGAAATTGAGTGCGGTAGCTTTGACCTGATCGTACAGTCAGTGTCAGTTTGTGTCCCGCCTCGACCGACTGTTTTCGCCTAGGAGCGGACGGTCGATGGCTGGAGAAATTGATCTGGTGTCAGACGGTAGTCGGCAAGAAGCGGTCATTTGCTATTTCTCAAGTTTCCACTTCAGGAACTCCGCGGCGGCCCAGCAATGTTCCGGTGGCCAGCTATAATATGAGGATCCGTCGGTGGAGCCCTTGAACATGAAGCGTGCAACGCTAGTCCTGCTGGTGGTCTTTCTCTTGATTCCTCACGCTCCCGCTTGGTCCGGCGCTTGGGGCCAAGTATTTGCGATTGAGATTCGCGGCGACGCCCTGGCAGAGCCGCTGACGATCACGGACCCAACAGTTGTGCAGGAGCTTAGTTTTTGGGTCGGTCCTGGCACAGGCTTTAGCGAGTTCATGGGGCCCGTCAGCTTTAACCGCAGCATCGTTGACTGGGACCGCGGGGAGGCTACAGACCGGCCGACCGGGCTGGAAACGTACGAAGTCCGGTTCCTGCTTGAGCCGCGCGATGATCCTCCAGTGTACTTGGTCCTGTATGAACCGGACCCGGAGAACGGCTCGGGCTACATCTACTACCCTGCCGACGGAAGCAGCGGCATCGTCACCCATTTTGTGGAAGACACTTGGAGGTACGCGTCGTCTCGGTGGAACGAACGAGTCGGTGCGGCAATCTCGCAGCAGCTTCTAGCACAGCGGTAAGGTAGCTTTCCCCGGAAGCCGTCGGTTAACTGTGGGTGCACGTGGGACAACTAACGGCCACTTCCTGACGTTCATCTGTGACTGAACGAGGTAGCCTGTGGGTATCGATCACGTCAGAGGAGCCTGTACAACACGTATACGATCATTGCGATGACGGACAGCGAACTGAAAGTCCAACAGGTTGCACGGATATCATGCATTTGGGCTGTGGTGTACGCGATAAAATGCGCCGCCCGGGCAACAACATAAGTCCAGATTAATACCTGCGCGAGAAGCAGCGGAGGTCCAGTCAGCACCAATAGGAATCCCGCAACTAGAAAGGCCGGAATACTCTCCAAGTCATTCAAGTTGATTCGACGCGATCGATCCACATATTCGTTAACTTCCAGCTGGCCAGGCTTCGGATTGGCGTTTAACGGGCTCTTCCTGGCATCTTCTGGACTACGAAATCCAGCACGTACCTTCATCATGCGATAGACAGTCATCCATGGCTGGAACAATAGCTTTAGAAGCATGATGCTTGCTGCAAGGACATAGGTATAGAAGGTCGGGTTCTCCAAGCTCAGTATCGCGATGTCGATGGGCATAACGCACCTCTCCAAGGCTTATGGGCGTCGTTCGAAAACAATCCCTGGCACTCAGATTCTATCCGTGTGAACGGCAGTTCCGCGTCAACAGCGGAGGCTTATCAGAACCTCGGTATCGGGCGGCAACCGGCCACAAGCAGACGATTAAGGGAGTGCGAATGCCGTCTAACAATGCGCTGGACCAGCCGCCTTGCCGTATCTGTCACGGCGCTTGCAGCCGCAACCACCGCGCCAGATACTGGCGATGGTCAGCTTAAGCGTTAGGCGACATGGTCGGGAAGTGCCAACGGATGTCGGCTTTTGACCCATACCGGGCAGTCGCGGGCATGATCACCCGACGACCGTGCCGCATCGCTAGTTAGCGGGATGCAACGGCGAGTTGTGCCGCAACGCGATCTTCCAGTCCTGGCCTTCCTTGACCAACACCAGCGTGACGATCTGCGGGGGAATTGCACTCGGTGGATTGCCGTTGGTCAGGTCCAGTAGTTTCTGACTCGGGACAAAGTCCCAGTGCCGATAAAAGCTGGCAATCGCCGCTGGCCCGTAAACCCTGACAATTACGTCTTCCGCCGTTGCATAGAACGCACTCTCGGTGTCCCACTCGCCGAATGCCTCTTCAATGGCCACTTGAAGCATCGCGTTATGTGCCTGGTTCGACTGGCGGCGACCCGCATTGATGAACAGACTGTCGTCCGTCATCAGTGCCTGCTGCGACGACAGGTCTGTTCCTTCGAACCGCATGTAGTCGTCCACGACGGCTCGGACATCCGCCATGTCATCGGCGACGACGATCGGCGACCAAATACCCAAGCAAACTACCGACAGCGCTATTCTGAATATTTTCA
>CAZLNH010000160.1:0-17430 GCA_964560775.1 uncultured Woeseiaceae bacterium
TGTTCAATGACATCAGGCGTTCGACGGTTCCCGCCTGCCGGTCCTGTGCCATGACCGACTGAACGCCGGCATTACTCGCCGCAGCGGCGCTCGATGCGATGACTGCCTTGATAAAACGCCGTCGTGAAAGCTGTGGATTCATGGTCATGGTACCTGTCCGGTTACAGCTTGTCGGCCGGCCACGGCGTTCCCTGGTCCATCACTTCAACCGGTGCCATGCCGGTGTAGCTGAATTTTTGCAGTCGCTTGCCTTCGTAGGTTTCAGTCGTGTAGATGTTGCCTTTTGAATCAGTGGCGATGTTGTGAATGGCAAAGAACTGTCCCGGGTTGCGCCCGCCATCGCCAAAGTTCGTCAGGATCTCGAGGGACTCACGCTCAATAATGAAAATCTTGCGATTCGTGCCGTCCGCCAGGTAGATGTACGTCTGTGCTTCGTCGGGTGAGAACGAAATATCCCAGACAGAACCGTCACCGAGGCTGTTTGGCTTGACAAACATTTCCTTGACGAACGTGCCATCCGTCTCGAATACCTGCAGGCGATTGTTGACACGGTCACAGACGTAGACGAGACCGTCGTTCGATGGTTGGGCACAGTGGACCGGATTGCGAAACTGTTGCGCTGGCGCCTGGCCCGGAACGAACGGACCGAGATCAGCGTCGTCCGGTTCATTGCCGTAGGCGCCCCAGTACCGCTTTAATTCGCCGTTGTCTGCGTCGAGTACAGCGACTCGCTTGTTGCGGTATCCGTCGGCGACGTAGGCTTCATTGGCAGACGCGTCGAATGAGACTTCCGCAACACTGCCGAAATTCTCGCTGCTGTGGCTGTCCGTTTCGGCCCCTGGTGTGCCGAATTGCGCAAGGAACTTGCCATCACGCGTAAACTTAAGGATATGGGCGTCTGTATCGCCGTTGCCGCCAATCCAGATATTGTCCTTGTGGTCGATTGAGATGCCGTGATTCGAGGTTGGCCAGTCGTAGCCTTCCCCGGGGCCGCCCCAATGATTGACAAGTTTGCCTGCGGGATCGAACTCAAGAACGTTGGGTGCCGGGATGCAGCAATCTGCCTTGACCGGGTCTGTTGCCGCGCCGATTTCCGTGCGCTCGTTGAACGTGTCGCGGCGATGAATTATGTAGACATGGTCCCGCGAATCGACGGCGAGGCCAATGGTGGCGCCCAATATCCAGTGGTTGGGCAACGGCTTGGGCCAGAATGGATCGACGACAAACTTCGGTGCTTCCCTGACGTCAGCATTGGCCGTGTTTTCGAGCACTTTCTGGCCGCAGCCAAGTGCGACGATAATTGCGAGTACTGCGCCCGCAAAAATTGCGTGCTTTTTGGTCATCATCCGTCATTCCCCCCCGATGATTCCGATGCGACGACGTCAGCACCTGTGACGCGGCAGTATACTACGGAATCTCTTTCGCAGCCTGCCGAAAAAACTCGAAGGCCGCCGCAAATCCCGCTATTGTCGGCCGCGCTGAATTTTTCGACGACAAAGTTACGTTTGCAATGACTATGCTGCCACGCAAGCCTTTTTCGCAGTGGGTTCCGGCTCTTGCCCTGGCAATCCTGTTCGTGCCCGTCGCTGTATACGGTCATGAAATTCCCTCGGACGTTGTCGTGCAGAGTTACGTGAAACCGCAGGGTTCGACACTGAACCTGCTCGTACGCGTGCCGCTTGAAGCGATGCGTGACGTGAATTTTCCGGTACGCGGCCCCGGTTATCTCGACATCGCGTCGGCGGGCAAACCGCTGCGTGATGCCGCCACTGTCTGGATCGCCAACGAAGTCAGCCTTTTTGAAGATGACCGCTTGCTCACCGAGCAAGACATCGCCGCGGTCCGGCTGTCGCTGCCCTCCGACCGGTCATTTCGCGGCTATGACTCCGCGCTGCAGCACGTAACCGGTCCCGCGCTCGATGCTGACACCGAGTTGTACCGCGACCAGGCGCTGCTCGATGTACTGATCCGGTATCCGATCCGGTCCGCCGATGCCGCATTTGCCATCGAGCCGCAATTTCGCCGCCTCGGACTCAGCACGATTACGGTACTCACGTTCGTGGCGCCGGATGGCACGGAACGGCTGTTCGAATTTTCGAACGATCCGGGCGTCGTCGACCTGGACCCGTCGTGGCACAACGCCTTCACACGTTTCATTGCGTTTGGCTTCGATCACATCCTGGACGGTACGGATCACCTGCTGTTTGTCTTGTGCCTGATAATCCCGTTTCGCCGGATCAGGCCGCTGATCGCGATCGTGACATCGTTTACCGTCGCGCACTCGATCACGTTGATCGGCTCGGCTTTCGGGATCACTCCATCCGTGCCCTGGTTTCCCGCGCTGATCGAGTCACTGATTGCCGCGTCAATCGTCTATATGGCGCTGGAAAACATCGTCGGGTCGCGCTGGGAGCGCCGCTGGGTCGTCGCATTTGGCTTCGGGCTTGTGCACGGTTTCGGCTTTTCATTCGCCCTGGGTGAAACGCTGCAGTTTGCGGGGTCGCACCTGTTAACGTCGCTGCTCGCATTTAATATCGGCGTGGAGTTGGGGCAGATTCTGCTGATAGTCATTGCCGTGCCGCTATTGAACGCGGCATTTCGTCTCGGCCTGCCCGAGCGCGCCGGCACCATCGTCATTTCGGCGTTGCTGGCGCACAGCGGGTGGCACTGGATGACCGACAGGCTGGCTGCCCTCGGCGCTTACGAATTTGCGTGGCCGGCCATCAACGCCTCATTTTTCGCCGTTCTGATGCGCTGGTTGATGCTGATCTTGATTGTCGCGTTGGCCGCATGGGTGATGTACGCACTTTACAAACGACTGATGGCTGGCGGCGGTCAACTTTCACAAAAATCCGGCACGCGCTAAGCTCTGCCGCCGGCGTTTCGTGTTGCCGCGGACGCCGCACAAGTGTAACTCGGGGGGGATATACATGCAGTCCATCATGATCGTGGCCCTTGGCATTGCCGGAATGGCCTTCGGCTGGTTTGTCTATTCGAAATTCATAGCCAACAGCATCTACCGGCTGGATCCGGACTTCGTGACGCCGGCGCACGAGTTCAATGACGGCTCCGATTACCATCCCACCAACAAATACGTCCTGTGGGGCCATCATTTTACGTCGGTCGCCGGCGCAGCGCCGATTGTCGGGCCTGCTATTGCCGTCTACTGGGGATGGGTACCTGCGGTACTGTGGGTAACGCTCGGCACTGTATTCTTCGCGGGCGTGCATGACTTTGGCGCATTGTGGGCCAGCGTTCGCCACAAGGGAAAGTCGATCGGCGCGCTGTCGGAAGCCGTGATTGGCAAACGCACCCGTGCATTGTTCATGGTTGTCGTTTTTCTTGTGTTGCTGATGGTCAATGCTGTTTTCGGAGTCGTGATTGCCAGCGCGTTTGTTGGCACGCCCAGCGCCGTATTCCCGGCATGGTCGGCGATTGTTGTCGCCTTGATTATCGGCCAGCTCATACATCGCAATTTCAACCTGACGGTGCTGTCCCTGCTTGGTGTTCTCGCGCTGTATTTTTCCGTGTACGTCGGCAGCGTTATGCCACTGGAGTTACCCGAGAACCTGCTTGGGATGTCGGCCAATGCCAACTGGATCATCCTGTTGTTCGTGTACGCGGCGATCGCGTCGATGCTGCCGGTCTGGATGCTGTTGCAGCCGCGGGATTTCATTAACGGTATGCAGCTGTTTGTCGGCTTGTTCCTGCTGTACGGCGCAGTGCTGCTGTCGATGCCGGACATTTCCGCGCCGGCCTTCAACCAGCAAATGGCAGAAGGATCTCCGTCGCTGATACCGTTGCTGTTTGTGACGATCGCCTGCGGCGCGGTCTCCGGATTCCACGGAATCGTGTCGTCCGGCACGAGTTCCAAACAAATCGATAAAGAGACCGATGCGCGATTCGTCGGCTATCTCGGCGCGGTCGGGGAGGGCTCGCTGGCACTGATTACGATTGTGGCCGTCAGTGGCGTCGCGCTCGCAGCGACGCCTGAACTCTGGCACGAAATCTACGACAAGTACGGCAGCGCCGGCGCGGGGACTTTTATCCTCGGCGGTGCGCAGATGATTACGAACGGTTGGGGCCTGCCCACTGAGATTGCCACCACTCTCCTGGCAACGATGGTGGTGCTGTTTGCCGGCACGACGATGGATTCGGGCGTCCGGTTGCAGCGTTACATCATCCAGGAATGGGGCGAGATCTACGGGATTCCGCTGTTCAACAAGGGTGTCGCGGCGACTTTGATTGCCGTGACCTGCTGCCTGCTGCTCGCTTTCGGCGCTGGCGGCGCTTCCGGCTCGGGCGGCCTGATTATCTGGCCACTGTTCGGTTCGACCAACCAGATCCTGGCGGGCCTGACGCTGCTGGTTATCAGCGTCATGTTGATCAAGCTGGGCCGTCCGGCGCGCTACACCCTGATCCCGATGATATTTGTCATGATCACCTCATCGTGGGCGGCCGTCCTGAAACTGATCGAGTTCTGGCAGGCCGACAACTGGCTGCTGGTAACGATCGATCTCATCGTGCTGGTCACCAGCATAATGGTGATGCTCGAAGCCGCTTCGGTGATCTCGACGTTCAAGCGCCAGGGCAAGACGGCAGATTCAACGACCTTCTGACGCTGCGACACGCTGTTCGCGTCAACGGCAGCAGCGCGGAAGCATGACTGAATGCGGCAGGGGCAAGGTTCGCCCGGCCGGCGCCGCGGGCCGAACCGGGCAACGGCACAGCTCTCGAACCAGGCCCGAAACGGGCGGGCGCGGGCTGTTGCAGGGGCGGCGCGCAAGCCCGTCGGATAGCCGGAATTCGGGTGTTGCACGTACGCTACGCGGGGTCCCGCAGCGGCCTCGAAAAAGTCCATTTCGAGTGAATTCAGCGCCTCCGTCGCGCGGTCCGATGTTGCCTGCCTGCTACAGTTGATTCCCGCTGAAACCAAAAAAACCATCGGCGCGGCTTTATTTTCGTCGCGCAGAGTGGTTCAATCAGCCAATCGCATCCGCCGCGGCGCGTCCGTGTGCCAAGGCCCGTGCGAACAACCACGAATGAATTTTTGTTGGGGGAGAACGCAAATGCTAAACGTACCTAAGTCCTTTAGGTGGCTGCTCTCCGTTTCCGCCGCGATCCTTGCAGTACCGGCCTTGGGGCCTGTCGCAATGGCGCAGGAGGACTCGGACGAGACAATTGAGGAAATCATCACGACAGGTACACGGCGCGCGGAGCGCACCGTCGCGGAGTCATCCGTGCCTATCGACGTGATCAGTGGCCGCGAATTCGAAAACATGGGCACCACTGACCTCGACGACATGCTGCGTAACACGGTGCCATCGTACAACGTCACGCGACAGGCTATCTCCGACGCCGCCTCGCTGGTGCGTCCGGCGACGTTGCGCGGCCTGCCGCCCGATAACTCACTGGTACTTATTAACGGCAAGCGCCGCCACCGGTCAGGCGTCATCGCCGAACTGGGTGGATCGCTGGCAGCCGGCTCCCAGGGTGCTGACATCTCTGCCATTCCCGCACTGGCCATCGCACAGACGGAAGTGCTGCGAGACGGTGCCGCCGCACAGTACGGTTCGGACGCCATCGCTGGCGTTATGAACTTCGTGTTGCGCGAGGACCGCGACGGTTTCGTCGCTGAAGTCCGGACCGGCGAGCACTTTGAAGGTGACGGAACGATGTTCCAGTTTGCCGCCAATGCCGGTTTTCCGCTGGGCAACGACGGCTTTGCCAACGTTACGTTCCAGTGGCACGAGGCTGACGAAACGGCCGAAAGCGGCAGCACGCAGCGCACCGATGCGCTGGCACTGATCGCGGGCGGCGTACCAGATATCCGCACACCGTTCACGCAGATCTGGGGTGCGCCGGAGTACCGCGACAACTTCAACCTGTTCATCAACACGGGCATCACGCTGTCGCCGACGCAGGAAATCTATGCGTACGGTAACATAGGCGGCCGCGAGACTGAAGGTGACTTCTTTTTCCGCAACCCGAACAGCCGGCCGGGCGTTTATACACATGATTTCGACGGTACGACGTATCGCGCCATTGTTGACACCACTATTGAGCAAGGAGACACGGGCTTCACGTCAAATTGCCCGGCGGTGGTCGCGCCTGGCTCCGGTTCCGACGGCGTAGCGCCCGTCAATGACAGCGCCATTATTGCCGCACTGCCGGCGAATTGCTTTGTTCTGAACCAGCTATTGCCCGGCGGCTACACGCCGCGCTTCGGTGGTATCCTCGAGGACACGTCGATCGTCGGCGGTATCCGCGGAGAATTCCAGAACGGTATCAGCTACGACTTCAGCGGCAGCTTTGGCCGCAACGCGGTTGAGTTCTACCTGAACAACACGTGGAGCCCGTCGCTCGGACCGGACGGCATCATCAACGGCGAACTGCAAAGGAATTTCCGGGCCGGCGAATACATACAGTCGGAGACGAACTTCAATGCAGACTTCGTATGGCCGATCGCCGTCGACGCGTTTGCCTCGGACCTGAGCTTTGCCTTCGGTGGTGAGTATCGCGACGAGGTCTTCACGGTAACCATCGGCGAGGAAAATGCGTGGCAGGCAGGGCGTTTTGCCTTCCAGAGTGGCAACGGCACGAACTTCTACGCCGGTGGCGCAGTGCCATTGCCGGATCTCAGCATCGGCGCACACGGGTTCGCGGGCTTCAGCCCGAACCAGGCGGGCAAGTTCGGCCGTTCAAACATCGCTGTCTACGGCGAGCTCGAGGCTGATATCGTCGAGAACTGGACGGTTGCCCTCGCGTTGCGTTACGAGGACTTCGAGGACTTCGGTGACACGACCAACGGCAAGCTGGCAACCCGCCTGGCGCTGACTGACACCTTCGCTGTTCGTGCATCGGCCAGCACCGGCTTCCGTGCACCGACACCGGGCCAGTCGAACATCACCAAGGTCTCGACGATTACGATTGACGGTGAACTGCAGCAGCGCGGCCAGATTCCGCCGTCCAACCCGATTGCCCAGTTCCTGGGTGCGGAACCGCTCGGACCGGAAGATGCGACGAACTTCTCGGCGGGTGTTGTCTGGGATGTCACCGACACGTTCAGCCTGACCGCCGACTACTTCAATATCGAAGTGGAGGATCGCATCTCACAGACCGGCTCGATATTGATCAGCGACGAGGATATACCGGACAACGTCGATTGCCCGAATGCGAGGGCAAATCCAAACGGTAACCTGGCCCTGTGTCTGCAGGAACTGGGTGTGCCAGGCGCGGCCGATCTTAACTCGGTATCGTTCTACACCAACGACTTCAAGACGACGACGCAGGGTATCGACCTCGTCGCAACCTGGAACGTTGATATGCGCGATGCAGGCAGCGGCAGCCTGACGGCGGCGTGGAACTGGACTGAAACGGAAGTCGAGGACGCCGGTGAGGAAGTATCCCGCAACCGCGTTGTGGACCTCGAGCACTACAACCCGAGCCATCGCGGTATCTTCACGTACAACCACTTCCTTGGCGACAACTGGCGCTTCCTGGTACGTGCAAGCTACTACGACGACTGGATAAGCTCCGGTTTCAGCAGCGATACGACCGACCGCGGTGCTGACGGAACGGGCTATACGCTCGACTGTGTCGTGGCGAACCAGAACGACCAGTGCTACGACGCCGAGTGGATCTTCGACGTAGAAGCAGCCTATACGTTCAACAATACGTGGAGCATCATCGCTGGTGCGCAGAATGTGGGCGACAGCCATGGTCCCATTGATACGTATAACCTCGACGGCACCAACGGTTCCGGCAACACCTACGCTACCGGAACGCCATTTGGTTTTGATGGTGGCTTCTGGTACTTCCGTCTGCGGGCGGAGTTCGAATAGGCCGAGAGGCTCAAGCGTTCGAAGAGGACGCTGTTCGAAAAACAAGGGCGCTTTCCTTCGGGAAAGCGCCTTTTTTCGTTTACAGCGGTGTTCGTTCCAGCCATCCCAGGATGTCGTCGGTCACGTCGTCGCGGTTCGTCTCATTCAGCATCTCGTGCCGCCCGCCGGAATAGATCTTCAGCGTGACGGCGGTATGCCCGCTACGCTCATAAGCAGCGGCAAGGCGGGTCATACCGCGCCGGCCGCCAACCGGGTCGTCCTCGCCACCGAAAATCAGCACCGGCAGCCCGGACGGGATACGTTGCAGCGCTTTCGTCGAACAAATTGCAAGCAACCCGCCCAGCAGGTCCTGCCACAACTTTGCCGAAGAGACGGAACCGCACAACGGATCGGCGATATACCGGTCCACTTCCGCCGGATCGCGTGACAGCCAGTCAAACGGTGTCCGTGCCGGTTCGAACCGTCGATTAAAGGCGCCAAAACCCATCGCATTCAACCGCCTGCTGCGGTGCCGCCGGCCGCGGCGCAGGGCTTCCGACCGCGCGACCCACTGTCCCAGCCTCACTTTGAGCCGCGACGGCGACGTCGACCCGGACAGCACAAGGGCAGAGATGCTGTGCGGATGACGCATGGCGAAGTCCTGCGCAATATAAGAACCCATGCTGTGGCCCAAAAGAATAACGGGGAGGCCGGGATGCTGGCCGCTGGCATTATCCTGGACGCTTTTTGCATCCTGCAGGATCAGGTTCCAGCCATCAGCGTCTGAAAAATGGCCGAGCCCCGACTCCGGGCTCGTTTTGCCGTGCCCTCGATGATCGTGTGCGATTACCACATAGCCTTTCGCAGTTGCCGCGTTTGCAAAACGTGCATAACGTTCCGCGTGCTCGGACAGGCCATGAAAAATCTGCAATATGGCGGTGGGTTTGTCTTTCGGGCTCCAGGTAATGACGGGTATGGGATGGCCGTCGGCGGTGTTGATTGTTATGTCGTTTCGCCGCACAGCCGGCAGTCCGGCGTCAGTCACTGTCAAACGTCCATGTATTCTTCATGACGAGGTAGGTGTATGACGCAGACCATGTGATGAATGTCAGGCCGGCTACAGCTTCGGTACCAGCCAGGAATCGGATCGGGCCGGTTGGTGAAATGTCACCGAAGCCGACTGTCGAAAAAACGGTGGCCGAGAAGTAGACGCAGTCGACCATGGACAAGGCGCTTGCCCCGACCAATGCGCTTTGATCGGCCATCGCGAGCAATGAATAATAAGCCGCCCCGAAAATCCAGATCTCGGCGACATGTAACATCAGCAAGCCCAGGATCAGCAGGATAATGCGCGGACGCGGCGGTGCCTTCAGTAGCGGCACACGGGTGCTTACCAGCCGCAAGGTCTCGTAGTGCAATGCTGTGCAAAGGATTATTACCACAGCCGTGATTCCGGCAGTCAGCCAATATTCAGCAACCATCGGATCAACCTCGCGATATCGTGGGCGGTACCAATGAACGAAAACCAATTACCAGCAACAGAATGAGCTTGCTGAGTTCAAGTACGGCATAGGTGCCGTGCGCATATGATGCCGGCGGCTCGACTCCACTTGCGATCTGTTGCGCCCGGCTTGCCAGTTCGGGCAGGAGCCATGCCGACTGCGCCAGCATAATCAGCACCAGCGCGCCAACAGCTGCCCACAGCGCGCGGGCCTTGCCCGATGTGCGAACCAGGACCAGCAACAGGACGAGGGCGATCAGCTCCGCCTTGTTCAACGCCGCAAATACAACCCGGCCGACATCGAGCGCCGCAACCCGGCCCAGCAACGGGGCAGTGAATTTTACCGGCGTTTCCAGCAGTGATATGCCTGCCGTCATGCCAAACCAGACGAAACATAGCCAGCCGGGATTTCGGATCGCGGCCCAATACGATTTAACCCGCTCGCTGTTTACAGGCATAATCTGTTGCTTCCTGAGTTACCGGGCCTGGTGGCGTCTGGCGCTGGCTCACCGAATACTGAACCTTATGACCTCGCAGCAGGAATCACAACTGGCCGGCGCCGTGCTGATG
Organism: uncultured Woeseiaceae bacterium; assembly: GCA_964560775.1. Taxonomy (GTDB): domain Bacteria; phylum Pseudomonadota; class Gammaproteobacteria; order Steroidobacterales; family Woeseiaceae; genus Woeseia. The sequence continues at coordinate 9,895 of CAZLNH010000160.1, forward strand.
ATCCGGCCGGCGCGGTTTCACAGCAATCCGTTGACGGCTGAATCGAACCGTTTCCAGGGCAGGACAGACCTGTCTGAAGATGAACAGCAGCAGGCCGCGCTGAGCGAGTTCACGGCTTTGAAGGATATGTTGGTTGAAGCCGGCATAGACGTCATTGCCGTCGACGATACGGCGGAGCCGCCAACGCCGGACTCGGTGTTCCCGAACAACTGGATCAGCACACATGCGGACGGCACCGTCGTCCTGTACCCGATGGAGGCCGAAAATCGCCGTACCGAACGTCGCCAGGATGTTATTGACCAGCTGGTGGCAGAGCACGGCTACATAGTCCGGCAGCTCATTGACCTGTCACCGCATGAAGACGATGGTCACTACCTGGAGGGCACCGGCAGCCTGGTGTTCGACCGGGTCAACCGTATTGCCTACGCGTGCCTGTCTACGCGCACTCATCTCGATGTGCTTGGTGATTTCGCACAACGCCTTGATTACGAGGTGCTTGCCTTTGATGCCGTCGACCGCAGTGGTGCGCCGATCTACCACACCAACGTCCTGATGAGCATCGGCGAGGAACTGGCATTCATCTGCACCGATGCGCTGCCACGCTCCGAGCAGCGTCAAGCGGTGCTGGAAAGCCTGGAGTCGACCGGCCATACCGTCATCGAACTCAGCATGAACCAGCTCGAAGCGTTCGCGGGCAACATGTTGGAGTTACGATCGTCCGGAGGCGACCGGCTGCTGGCGATGTCCGCCCAGGCTCGCCAGTCCCTCACCGATGCGCAGCTTGCGGTCGTCGAAGCCAGTGCGCGAATCATAAGTGCGCCAATTGACCGTATCGAAGCCTCAGCCGGCGGCAGCGTGCGCTGCATGCTGGCGGAAATTCATTTGCCGCGGCGCTGATGCACGATCGACGCCGATAACCAGGAGTGTAATCAATGAGCGCTACGCGCGACAGGATACTGATGTGTCCGCCGGACTTTTTTTCCGTCGAGTACGTCATTAATCCGTGGATGGCGGGACATGAGAGTTCGCTGGACATTAAACTCGCCCGAGAGCAGTGGTGCGAACTGCGCGACACGCTGGCAGAGCACGCCGAGATCGTCCGGATTGATCCGCAACCCGACCTGCCCGATATGGTGTTTACGGCAAATGCCGGTGTCGTCTATGGCAACAAGGCGATCGCCAGTCATTTCATGCCGCACGAGCGCCGGCCGGAGGAGCCGCACTTCAAGAAGTGGTTTCGCGAGAACGGATTTGAGTTGCTGGACCTCGACGAGAAAATCGGTTTCGAGGGCGCGGGTGATTGCCTGTTGGACCGCGGTGGTCCGTGGCTATGGACCGGCTACGGCTTTCGAACGGAAATCGAGGCGCACGCAGAGATACAGGCATTTTTCGATCTCGACCTGGTCTCGATACGCCTGACCGACTCGCGTTTCTACCATATCGATACCTGCTTTTGCCCGTTGCAGGGCGGCTTCCTGATGTATCACCCGCCGGCGTTCGATTTCGACTCGCGCATTGCAATAGAGAGTCGCATTCCGTCGCACAAGCGCATCGTCGTCGACACGGCCGATGCCGGTAATTTTGCCTGCAACGCGGTCAATGTCGGCGACAGGGTCTTCCTGAACAAGGCGTCCGAGCCGCTCAAGGCACGCCTGATGCTGGCGGGTTTCGAGGTGCACGAAGTCAATTTGTCGGAATTCCTCAAGGCCGGTGGATCTGCCAAGTGCCTGACGCTCAAGCTGCACGAACCCTTGTTCGGCAGTACCGCATGACGTCACCGCATCGCTACACGATCACGCCGTCAAATCCCGGCGCGCACCTGTTTGAAGTCACGCTGACGATTTCCGAACCGGATCCGCACGGGCAGGTACTATCGATTCCCGCCTGGATTCCCGGCAGCTACATGATCCGCGACTACGCGCGGCACGTCGTGGCAATTCGCGCGGAAGCCGGCGGCGAGATTGAAGAGCTTACGAAACTGGACAAGAGCCGCTGGCAGGCAGCACCGTGCGGCAGTGTGCTGACGATTGTCGCGGAAATTTACGCGTGGGATCTGAGTGTGCGCGGTGCGCATCTCGACACGACACACGCGTATTTCAATGGCACTTGCGTGTTTCCAATGGTCGAGGGGCAGGAGACTGTCCCGTGCGAACTCGATATCCGGCCGCCGCCGGCACCCGGCGGCAAGGGCTGGCGCGTGGCGACGTCAATGCAACGCGATGGCGCGGAGCCGTATGGCTTCGGCCGCTACTGCGCCGCCGACTACGCCGAGCTGATCGACCATCCGGTGGAAGCCGGTGACCTGCAGATCGGTGAGTTCGAGGCGGGCGGCATTCCGCATACGATCGCAATACGCGGTCACCGCCGTGCTGACATGGCGCGCATTTGTCGTGACCTGTCGACGCTGTGCACAAACCACCTGTCGTTTCTTGGGGCACCGAAAGACCTCGACCGCTACTGTTTCCTTCTGAACGTCGTCAATGACGGCTACGGCGGGCTCGAGCACCGCTGGTCATCTAGCCTCGTCTGCAGCCGCAGTGAATTGCCGAAACGCGGCGACACGGCAATCGCCAACGGCTACCGGCGTTTCCTCGGCCTCTGTTCGCACGAGTACTTCCACCTGTGGAACGTCAAGCGCATGAAGCCGGCGGTATTCGATCCGTATCAGTTGCAGTCGGAGGCCTACACCGGTCTGCTGTGGGTATTCGAGGGCATTACGTCCTATTACGATGACCTGGCACTGCTGCGGTCCGGCCTGGTTACAACAGAGAGCTACCTCGAATTGCTCGGGCAAACGATCACGCGCGTATACCGCACCCACGGGCGCTTCCGGCAGAGCGTCGAGGAGTCGAGCTTTGATGCGTGGACAAAGTTCTACAAGCAGGATGCCAATGCCGCCAATGCGATCATCAGCTATTACGCCAAGGGTGCTTTGATCTCTTTGGCGCTCGATCTGACACTTCGTCACGGTACGGATGGCAAGGTGACGCTCGACAACGTCGTTCGCGAATGCTGGCAACGCTACGGCGAAACCGGCGAGGGCATGCCCGAACGCGGCCTTGAATCCGTTGCCGCCGAACTGTCCGGCCTCGAACTCGCCGACTTCTTCGCTCGCTATGTGCGCGGAACGGCAGACCTGCCGCTGGCGCTGTTATTGCGCGAAGTCGGCGTGCAAGTTCACTGGCGGACCGCTGAAAGTCGCAACGACAGCGGCGGCAAGCCGGCAGCCGGCACGAACACTGTTTCTGCGCCCTGGCTCGGCGCGGTAGTGACGGAGTCACCCGCCGGCACACTGGTCAGTGTCGTCCATGCCAGCAGCCCCGGCGAGCAAGCGGGAATCGCCCCCGGCGACGAGATCGTGGCGCTCGATGATATTCGCCTCACCGCCGCCACATTCGACCAACGGCTACGGGAGTATTCACCAGGCGACAAGGTAACGATCACCGTCTTTCGCCGCGATGAACTGCTGACGTTCAAGGCAAAGCTCGAAGCAGCACCGGAAAATACCGCGTACCTGGCACTTGACGAGGACAGCGACAAAGCGACCCTGCAGAAACGCCAGGCCTGGTTGACCGGCAAGTGCCTCTGATAGCACCGTCATCGCGAGGGTCGCAACGACGTGGCGATCTCGCACCGGCAATGACTCTGCCAATCGGAAAGAGATTGCCACGCCCTGCGGGCTCGCAATGACAGACGTCGCCTCATACCAACCGCAATGCCTCCGGCAATAGTTCAATCTCGAATTCTGTCGCCGGTGGCTGGTTCTCACCGTCGAGGTGCGATGCCAGCGGCAGTTCAGCACGAATCCGGCAACTTGTCACTGCCGCGTGATGAATGGCCTTGCGGCCCATGTGCTTGCCTTGGAGCAGGCTCGGCAACAGTGCGATAACCTCGAGCCGGCCCAGCGGATCGGCGAATACCAGTTCGAACTGTCCATCATCGTTACGCGCCATCGGCGCGATCGGAAACATGCCCCCAACCCACGACCCGTTGCAGATGCTCGCAAGCGTCAGCGGGCCGTGACGAATCACGCCGTTGTATTCGAGCGTAAGCGCCGGCGTGCAACAGCCTTCCAGCAGGCCGCGAAAAACGGCAATGAGGTACACAAGGTCGCCGAGCGGCCACCGTATGTCGTCCGCAAGCTCGGATACGCGTGCGTCAAAACCAATGCCGGCACCGTTGACGAAGTAACGCCCGTTCATGCGCCCGACATCAACGGTGCGCGGCGGCACACCGTGCTGGATACGTTCCGCCAGCAATTCCGCCGCGTCGCTGGCATCTTGCGGGATGCTGCAGGCCTTGGCGAAATCGTTGCCGGTGCCAAGTGGCACGACGCCGAGGGCGGTCTCGCGACTGGCCCGCATCAGGCCATTCGCGGCCTCATGCACGCTGCCGTCGCCGCCGGCGACGATGATGCGGGTCGCTCCGTCCATCGCGGCCTGCCAGACGGCAGCTTCGACGCCGCCGGCCGCACGGCTGGGTTCGAGACGATGCGCCAGGCCGAGCCGGTCGAATGCCGCGCTGACGGCTGCAATGCGTCGCGCCGCACGGCCGCGCGCGGCCGTAGGGTTGTAGATTACCGTTACAGCGTCTGTTGTCATTCTTATTCCGGAAACGGCGTCTGGCAAGGTGGATGCTACAATGCGCCGGTATTTCCACCAAGCAGGAACGGTCGCGGCGATGCTGGAGCTCGGTAGCAAATTCCTCCTGAGTTATTTCATTGGTTCCATCATGGGGTCGATGCTGATGGGCCGGGTTGCCGGCGGCGTTGACATTCGCACGATGGGCAGTGGCAATGCCGGCGGCACCAACGCACTGCGCACGCAAGGGTGGATGTTCGCCGTTGGTGTCATCATCATCGATGTCGGCAAGGGGATGGTCGGTGCGGGTTTTGTTCCGCAACTTGCTTTGCCGTTTGTGCCAACTGACGCGCAGGTGTCGCGCACATGGCTGACGCTGGCCTGTGCCGCGGCCGCCGTTATCGGCCACGTGTGGCCAATCTGGCACAATTTCCGCGGCGGCAAGGGAGCGGCGACGCTGGTCGGCACGATAGCAGTATTGTCGCCAGCATTGCTGGTGCCGATCCTGCTGGTCTGGGCCTGGGTACTCGTGCTGTTCGGTTACGTCGGGCTTGCAACCATGTCGGCCGGTGTTGCGGCACCCACCTACCTCGCGATGACGCGACTGCCGGCTGATCAACCACTGTTTCTCTATTGCCTCGCGCTCGCGCTCTACCTTGTTTACAGTCATCGCTCCAATATTCGCCGGATGCGGGATGGCAGCGAGCATCGCAATCCGCGGCTGATGATCTTCCGCCGGGATCGCGGTTGAGCCATGCCCGGCGCGCTGGATGCCGACCTGATCCACCGGTTGCTGAGCAACGACACGCGGCAATTGCTGGAGCGTCTTGAAGTTCTCGGCGAAGTAGCATCGACTAACACCTGGCTGCTCGAGTGCGCCAGGCGCAAGGCAGGCCGCATCGAGGTCGTACTGGCTGAACACCAGACCGCCGGCCGCGGCCGTTACAGCCGAATCTGGCACGCGCCGCCGATGACGGGCCTGACATTTTCGATGAGCTATACATTCCAGCGTAGCCCGCAGAATTTGTCCGGGCTGACGCTGGTCATTGGTGTTGCTGTCGCTGATGCACTGAAACACCTGGGTGCAAATGGCCATGGCCTCAAATGGCCAAACGACATCATGGCGGGAGGAAAAAAGCTCGGTGGCATCCTGACCGATGCGATGACAGGCACTGGCACCAGCATCACGATGGTCTGCGGTGTCGGCATGAATGTCGACCTGAGCGCCGCAAACAATGACGATCCGATCACCGAATTACCAAAACCAATAACGGATCTTCGAAGCTGCATGGACGAGCCACCTTCCAGGAACAACGTAGCCGCGGCCCTGATCGATGAGATGCAGCGCGCCGTCATCAGTTTCGAAGCAGAAGGTATCGGGCCGTTCCTCGCCGCATGGAACGACTACGACTGGCTGCGAGGCAGGCACGTCGTTGTGGAAATGCCGGACAGTGTTATCGACGGCACGGCGGACGGCATTGACAGCACCGGTGCATTGCGCGTACTGACGGAGCACGGGCGGCGCCGCGTTTTCACCGGCACCGTGCGACTGTCCGACGAAGGCGGCGGCGACACATGACAGCACGCCGAGCGCTGCTGTTCGACGCCGGCAATACGCGCCTGAAGTGGGGTATCGCCGAAGGCGCGCGCCTCGCCCGTACCGGCGCCATCACGCACGAGACACTGGCCGACACCGGCATCGCCGCACTGACAACGCGTCTGCCGCGCGATGTCGATGCCGTGCTGGTCAGCAACGTTGCGGGCGCCAGCTTTGCAACACGGCTGTCCGGAGTGATCGGAATTCACTGTAACTGTGAAGTGCATTTTGCACGCACGGCGGCAGCCGCGTTCGGCGTGACGAACAGTTACCGCCAATCGCGGCGGCTGGGTGTCGATCGCTGGGTCGCGATGATCGGCGCATACAATGAGTTTCATTCGGCGCTGTGCGTTGTCGATGCCGGAACGGCTGTGACAATTGATGCGCTCGATCGCGGCGGCCGGCACCTGGGTGGCCAGATCCTGCCCGGCATCTCGCTGATGACCGAGGCGCTGAGCTCCGATACGAGCGACCTGCCGGCCGTAAAACGCGCGCCCTCGACCGCTGCTGCCGGCATGGACGCATTCGCGACCAGCACCGGCAGTGCCATCTATAACGGCTCATTGGGCGCCGTTTGCGGCGGCATTGAGCGTGCCGTGCGCACACTTCGCGCGGCACGCTACCGGCCGAAGCTCGTCTTGACCGGCGGGGATGCGTCGCGCATTCTGGAGCGGCTGGATGGTACTGCAATTCACCGGCCGAACCTGGTGCTGCAGGGTCTCGCGATCATGGTGCAAGGCAAGACATGAGAAATCTGCTGCTGCTGTTGTTGCTCGCGAACGTGCTGTATTTCCTGTGGGGGCAGGTCAGCGGCGACAGCAATGAGCGGGGCGTCGCTATCGTCACCGAAGGGGAACTGGGGCCGCCGCTCGAACTGGCGGACGGCAGCAGCACGCAGGCACCCGGCAGCGCGCTGCCAGGAGACGGCGCTGAAAGTGATGCACCCGCTGAAGTCATCGAACCCATCGAACTGGCGGCGGCCGTCGGTCGCACTTGTGTCAGCATCGGCCCGTTCCGCGATAGCGGCGATGCCGACAGGGCTCTTGCCGAAACCGAAGCGGACGGCATGCTGGCCAGCCTCCGCACGACCCGCGGCGAGATTTTCGTCGGCCACTGGGTACAGATTCGCAATATCCCGGATCGAACGACGGCCGACAGGATGCTCGAAACGTTGCAGGCCGGCGGTATTGGCGAGGCCTACATGGTCCGCACAGACGACGAGGGCATCAAGATTTCGCTGGGCCTGTTCGGCGACATGAGCGGCGCGGAACGCACCGAACTGCAGGCCAAATCGATGGGCTTGCCAGCCGAAATCACGCCCCGCACCCGCGAAGACACGGTGTTCTACATCGACATCGC
>CAZLNH010000161.1:0-7754 GCA_964560775.1 uncultured Woeseiaceae bacterium
TCCAACGAAATGGCACCGTTCGGCGGCGTCAAGGAATCCGGCCAGGGCCGCGAGGGTTCGAAGTACGGCATGGACGATTACCTCGAAATGAAATACCTCTGCATGGGCGGTGTCGACGACTGACCGGCGCGCCGGTTTGCCGGGATCGTACAGGTCCGATTCCGGCTAGTTTGCCCCCCGGCGCGGCGTATACTGCTGCGCATACAGCCCGCATCCATCACCGATTGCGCGGGCTCTCGCTGGTCCATTGGCCGCCCAGCGCATTTTCGTCGCTCGGAAATACACCCCGGTATTCCGCTCCCGACGAAAATCCGCTGGACGAACAATGGCCTGACCGATCTTACCCGCGAATCGGTGACGGATCCGGGCCTGGAGGCCACATGCTGCAAACAGAAATCTGCGAGCGGGCCCGCCTTGCCCGCGACACCCGTTTTGACGGCCGTTTCTTTACCGGCGTCAAGACCACCGGCATCTACTGCCGGCCCGTCTGCCCGGCGGTTTCGCCGAAGCGCGAGAATGTCGAGTACTTCCCGACGGCGGCTGCCGCCGGCGAAGCAGGCTTCCGTCCCTGTCTGCGGTGCCGGCCGGAGTGCGCGCCGGGCACACCGGCCTGGGCCGGAACATCGACAACGGTGCGCCGGGGCCTGCGCCTGATTGAAAGCGGTGCACTCGATAGCAGCAATATCGAAGCGCTCGCCGACCGGCTCGGTGTTACGAGCCGCCACCTGAGGCGCCTGTTCACGACACATGTCGGTGCGTCACCGCTGGCGGTCGCACACACGCGCCGGCTGCATTTCGCCAAGCGCCTGATCGACGACACGACGTTGCCGATGACGCATATTGCGGATGCCGCCGGTTACGGCAGCGTGCGCCGCTTTAACGACGCGTTCCGCAAGGTTTACGGCCGGTCGCCTCGCGACCTGCGCCGATATTGCGGCGAGGACGCGCAGCCCCACCCGAATGCGCCGCTTACCGTCCGGCTGCCGTACCGTCGTCCGTTCGGCTGGTCATCCGCACTGCGTTTCCATGCCGATCGCGCCACGCCTGGCATCGAGTCGGTCAGCGACGGCTGCTATCGGCGCACGCTGGCACTGGGAGATACGCAAGGTCTTGTCGAGGTCCGAGAGGACAAGATGCCGGGGTTCCTGTCACTGACGTTGTACGGTGTCGAGCCCGGCCGGCTGTTCGAAGTGATTGCGACGGCGCGCGACGTATTTGATGTCGATGCGCCTGTTGCCGAGATTGCGGCCGTGCTGTCGGAAGATCCGTTGCTCGGCAAACTCCTCGACGGCCATCCCGGCATCCGGGTCCCCGGTGCCTGGGACGGCTTCGAGCTGACGGTCCGGGCCATCCTCGGACAGCAGATATCGGTCAAGGCCGCGACGACGCTGGCCGGCCGAATCGCAGTCCGCTATGGCGAGCCGCTACGTTCTCCGTATACCGGTGGGCTGACACACCTGTTCCCGACGCCGGCGGTACTCTGCCGGGCGCGCTTCAACGATATCGGTCTCGTCAAGAGCCGCGCGGAGACGCTTCGGCGCGTAGCTCAGGCGGTGCGTGACGGTGACATCGATTTTGATCCAATCCAGGACGTTGGCATGTTCCATGAGCGCCTGACCGCCATACGCGGTATTGGTGACTGGACAGCGCAATACGTCGCGATGCGTGTCCTCAAGTACCCGGACGCACTGCCGGCGTCGGACCTGGGGCTGCTGAAGGCGCTGGATCCGCCAAACCGGGTCTCGCCGGCGGCATTGTTGGAGAGAGCGGAACGCTGGCGCCCCTGGCGGGCCTATGCGGTCATGCTGTTGTGGAACTCAAACCCGGGTTCCGGAGGATAAACCCATGCACTACTGCTATGTAAACACGCCCATTGGCGACCTGCTGCTGGCTGGCGACGACGATGCGCTGCACCTGATCGGGTTTCCGGAAGGTGCCATGCGGCGCCAGCCGGAGACCAACTGGATCTACTCGGAGCAACCGTTCGCTGCGGCCCGCGAGCAGCTCATCGCGTACTTTGCCGGAGACCTGAAGGAGTTCGATCTGCCGCTCAGGCCGGACGGGACCGAATTCCAGCTTGCCGTGCTCGCCGAACTCGGCAAGATTCCGTACGGCACGACGGCATCTTACGGGGAAATCGCGCGCCGGATCGGGCGGCCAAAAGCCGTGCGGGCGGTCGGTGCGGCGAACGGCCGCAACCCCCTGCCTATCGTCATACCGTGCCACCGCGTCATTGGCAGTGGCGGCCAGTTGACCGGGTTCGGCGGGGGGTTGCCGGTCAAGGAGCACCTGCTGCGGCTGGAATTGGAGCACAGTGGCTTCCCACACGTCGGCTGACCGGCCGGCATTTCGACCTGGTGTGGGGGATTAGCAACACCGGTACGGTTGATCCTTGCCCATGGAATTTCCCCGTATACGGTTGTTGTTACATTATCCGAAGTTATTCAGTACCATACGGCGCATAAAACAGGGAATCAGCGGCACGTCCGGGAACCCCGGCATGCTGTTGTGGTCAGGACAAAAGCCGGTTCGGGAACTAATCGGGAACTAAACGGCATACGACGGAGAACCAGTCATGCAAATTCGCACCACGGTCAGGCTCGGCCTCGCGATTGCCGGCACAGCACTTGTATTCGCTGTGCCCGGACTCGCGCAGGCACAAAATCGCGCGGCGGACGCGTTTCTCGAAGAGATCATCGTCACCGCAACCAAGCGCGCGGGGGGCGTTGATGTACAGGATGCCGCAGTAGCAATCAGCGCCTACAACGAAAACCAGATCGACGCGATGCATCTGCGCGACCTGCAGGGCATCGGCTACTCCGCACCGAGCGTGCAACTTGAAGATGTTGGCACCGCGCGCGGTGTTGCGAACTTCTCGATTCGCGGCCTGGGCATCAATAGCTCCATTCCTTCGATTGACCCGACAGTCGGTGTCTTCGTTGACGGCATGTATTTGGGCATCAACGCCGGTGTCGTGTTCGATCTTTTCGATCTGGAAGGTATCGAGGTATTGCGCGGACCGCAGGGCCTGCTGTTCGGACGTAACGTGACGGGTGGTGCCGTATTGCTGCGCACGACGCGACCGACAGACACCTTCAGTCTCAAAGCCAAGCTCGCCGGCGAAACCGGTGGCAATTTCTACACGTCCGCGGTGGTCTCCGGCCCGATCAGCGACCGGCTGAAGGGCAAGTTCGGCTGGCATCGCAATGACGATGGCGGCTGGCACACGAACCTCGCGACCGGTGCCGACCACGGCGTGGCCGAGACCAATGTCATTCGCGGTGCCTTGCAGTTCACGGCGACGGACAGCATGGATCACCTGCTGCGCATCGAGCACGGGTATTCGGATGGCGACGGACCGGCATCGCAGAACCAGGGCCTGTTCGGCACGACGAACTTCGATTTCTCAATTGACGAGCGTGGCTTCTACGATAACGACTGGACGCACGGTATCCTCGAATCCACATTTGACGTGGACGTCGGTGATGGCCAGATCGTCAATATCCTCGCGCACCGCGAATACAATTCGCTGACGTTTGGCGACATCGATGCATCGCCGGTCTTTCTGTTTCACGCGGGTGCACGTACCGAGCAGACACAGTTTTCGAATGAGCTGCGTTACTCCGGGACGTTCGATAATCTCCATGTCACCAGCGGTGTTTATTTCTTCGAGCAGGAATTGTTGTATCTCGAGAATCGCCTGATTCCGCCTGCCGGACTGGATATTACGGGCGGAGGTACGCAGGACACGGAGACTTTCGGCGTTTTCACGTCGCTCGATGTCGAGCTTTCGGACCTGTTCACCCTGAACCTCGGTGGACGGTATACCCGCGAGGAAAAGAGTGCGCGGATCTCGGCGATTCCGTTCAATGCCTGCACCCTTGACGACGGTTGTGCGGCCGCCGACCTCAATGATTCGAATACCTGGAAGAATTTCACGCCGAAGATCGGCCTGCAAATGCATCCGAATGAATCGACAATGCTATATGGCTTCTGGACCAAGGGATTCCGCAGCGGCGGCTACAACATGCGCCATACAGCAGTCGCGATTTCGAATGAAGTCTTCGACGACGAAGAACAGACGTCCTTTGAAATTGGTGTAAAGAAAGACTTCGCTGACGGCCTCGTGCGTGTCAATGCGGCTGCATACCACAACACGATCGAAAACATGCAGCGCGAAATCAACTTATCCGATCCTGTGGTCGGTGTCATCCAGTTGATTCGCAATACCGCCGACGCGACGATCACCGGCGTTGACCTCGAGACAAGTTTCGTCATAACCGAATCGTTGTTCATGCGGGCGAGTCTCGGCTATGTCGACGGTAAGTACGATGAGATCCTGTTTGACCTTACTGGTGATGGCGTAATCGATCGCGCGGATTACGATCTCGAAATTCCACGCCTCGCCCCCTGGTCCTACGGTGCGCAACTTGTCTACGAAGCGGAAACCCCCTGGGGCGGCTTGTCAGTGATGGCTGGCGGCTATCGTCGCGACCCGGCCAAGTACACGGACAACAACCGGGGATCATTGCGCGCGATCGACAACTTCGAGGCACGCATCGCATTGACGATGATGGACGATCAGCTGACGATCTCGGCGTTCGGCAAGAACCTTAAGGACGAGTCAACGATTGGCGGTGACACACAGCTTCCGCCCAACTTTGCCGGCGGTCCGCTGTTCCCGGTGCCGTCACTGTCCGGTTCGAAAGCGACGTTCTCGCCGCTCAACAAGGGCCGCGTTTACGGCCTGGAGATCATGTACCACTACCAGTAAACGAGCTTTTGCATAACCACTTAACCCCGGCGCTGCCGGGGTTTTTTTTGGGGGGCGTCAAAGTGCGTCGTCATCGCGAGGCGCAAAGCGCCGTGGCGACCTCGCACCGATAACCCCTCAGGCAGGCGGGACGAGATCGCCCCGGCGCTGCGCGCCTCGCGATGACAATTTCGTGCTACTCATCGTCGATACGGACGATCTGCTTGCCGATATTGCCGCCCTTGAGCATGTCGATAAACGCTTTTGGTGCGTTGTCGAGGCCCTCGGCAATGGTTTCGCGGTAGGTGAGCTTTCCTTCAGCAAGCCAGGTACCGGCCAGGCCGACGTATTCACTGCATGCCTCCGGGTGATCCGTCACGATAAACCCGCGAATCGTCAGGCGCCGGCCGATAACGACCATCATGCCGCGCGGGCCCGGTTGCAGCCTGTCGTCGTTGTAATTGGCGACCATGCCGCACAGGGCGATGCGGCCAAAGCTGCGCATGTTCCACAGCGCCGCCTCGAAGATCTCACCGCCCACGTTTTCGAAGTTGACGTCGATGCCGTCCGGGCACGCTTTTGCAATGCTGTCCGGAATCGACTTGCTGGTCTTGTAATTGAATCCGGCGTCAAAACCGAACTCGCTCGTCAGCAGCTCGACTTTTTCGTCGGAGCCCGCGCATCCGATCACGCGGCAGCCGTGAATTCGCGCCAGTTGCCCGACAATGCTGCCGACCGCGCCCGATGCGGCCGAGACGAATACGGTGTCGCCGGCTTTGGCCTCGGCGATTTTCAGCAGGCCGACGTAGGCCGTCATGCCCGTCATACCCAGCACGCCGAGGTGATACGACAGCGGGGCGTCACCCTTGCTGATGCGGCGCAGCCCGCTGCCATCGGACAGCGAGTAATCCTCCCAGCCGAGCATGCCCGTGACAAAGTCGCCTTCGCTGAACTTCCTGTTGTTGCTGGCGACGACCTGGCCGACAACGCCGCCTTGCAGGACTTCGCCGACCTGGAACGGGGGCACGTAGGACTTGACGTCGTTCATACGCCCGCGCATGTACGGGTCGACGGAGAGGTAAATGTTGCGTACGACAAGCTGGCCGTCGCCGGCTTCCGGGACCTCGCCTTCTGACGTGTCGAAGTTGTCCGGTGTTACCCAGCCGGTCGGGCGACTGGCGAGGCGAATCTGGCGGTTGGTAGTGTTGGTCATGGCGTATCTCCGTGGGTACGGGGCCCTGCAATCAGGTTACCGCGTTTCGCCCCACTGCGCGTCCCACGGATTCTCCGGCCGGATTGCGCAGGGATAATCAAAGCGTCCGATCCTGCAGGGACCGCACAACGGCAGATGGCACATCGGCGCCCGGAATCAGCCTCTCGTCGCTGATCAGTTTGCCCAGCGTCTGGGTAACCGGCAGTGTGCCGGCCCAGACCGGGATATCGTAGTCCTCTTCCTCGTCCACCGGCAGGCCTTTGGATATCTTTGCGGATGCCTCGTCGATGCTCATGGCAATGACGCCGGTCATCTTGACCTCCTTGTCATGCGGCGGTCGCAGTTCGTCCCAGCGTCCCGGCATCAGGTGCTCACTGATGCACTTCATGGCATGCACCTTTTCGTCATGGCCCTCAACCAGTGACGGCCGGCCAAACACCGTCACCGACCGGTAGTTCATCGACGAATTGAAGGCCGATCGCGCCAGCACGATCCCGTCGACCAGCGTGACATTCACGCAGATTTGCGTGCATTGCTCCAGCAACCGGACCACCCGGGCCTTGCGCGCGCCGTGCAGGTAGAGCGTTTCGCCATCACGGGCGTGGATCATCGGCACGACGACGGGTTGCCCGTCCTGGACGAATGCAACGTGCGCGACGAGGCCCAGGTCCAGAATTCCGTGCACGGTGTCGCGGTCATAGCGCGCTTTGTCGCGCATCTGTTTGACCGTATTTTTCTTATCCTTCGTGTAGTCCAGGCTCATCGATACATCCTTGCGAGAAAATTTCAGGCGCATACGCCAGCGCTGTTGCCTCCCTGGTCGCCTTGGCCTGCGATCGCAGAGGCACAGCGCCCCGAGCGACGGTGCAACAGGCAGGCATGTAATCACAGGTCGCCGCTGTCGTCACCGGTGCCGTCAGTTTGACTGGCATCGGCGCCGGCATCGATTGCGATCGCGCCGCCACAAGGCTGCCGGCTGGCTGCCGCGAAATCGGTCACGAGGGATGCTTGCCAGCATATGTTGTGCGCTATTTCAAAATCTACACAACATGTAGTAGGATCCACGCTGTACCAAACCGGTACGCACGGAGATGAGGTGCAACGGGAGCAACACAGGCGTTTCCGCAGGCCAGGACGCCGACGCCGGTCGATGGCAAAGCGCGAAACCTCTCATCCGCGATGCCGTTCCGCCGCCCGAAAAGGGCGACAGCCGGTCAGCGATGCGCCAGTGTGGCAGACCACACGCGACACAATTCGTACGTGCAGGAGCGCGGCGATTCCCGACGTCGCTGCCTGCCCCGCCACTGCACCTCTTGTGATTGAGCCGCCCAGTTCGTCTGGGCGGCTTTTTTACTGAGTTTCTTCGTGGTATCAAACGGCATCGCCTGTGCAGTGTGGCGTGCGCGCACCGTCATCGCGAGCCGCAACGCGGCGTGGCGACCTCGTAAACCTGGCACCGTGGTAATGTTCACGAGATTGCCACGCCGCTTTGCGGCTCGCGACGACGGCATTGACAGGAACCGTGCGCATGGCCATCCATAACAAGGCAGAAAGACCGGGCCTCTCCCGCCTCGCCTATGTCGAACTGAAGGACGGCGAGACCTACGAACCATACGTCAGCGCGGATGCATCGATTCCGGAGTTCACGCTCAAGGCAGCGCTGCTCGGTATCTTCTTCGGCATCGTGTTCGGTGCGGCAAATGCCTATCTCGGGCTGCGCGCCGGCCTGACGATCAGCACGTCGATCCCGGTCGCCGTCATGACGGTAGCCGCGTTTCGTGCGCTCGA
>CAZLNH010000162.1:0-11304 GCA_964560775.1 uncultured Woeseiaceae bacterium
CCCGAACGCCGGATGTCTTCCGCCGTGATAACGAACACCGAGCCGGCCGCATCCGCGAGGCTCTCGGGCCTTTTCGATATGGACGTAATTCTGATGTTGCCCAGCTCTTCCAGCGACATCTCGGCGAAATCGACGGTTTCAGCCACAACCGCCGCATCGGCCGCAACCGCGAGGACGAAAAGCGGCAAGGTACGAAAAATGGCTCGGCAAGCTGATGCAGCAGCTTGCTTCGTCAAGCGATCCGCAACCGCTCCAGAGTTGAGCGCATCAGCAGCGGCTCCAGGTGACCGAGACAACGCGGCGCCGCGTCGTAGCAGCGACTTTCGAAGACGGTGAGGTCGAGGAATACTAATCATGCTGCCTCAAACGGATGACTGTAAAAAATACTTCCCTAGTATGTCGTCTGGCACAGCGTTTTCCACCGTTTTGCGCAGGCATTGTTATGTGCGTCACAGTCTACGGCTCCGGAATAGCTCATGCGCCCTCGACAACTTTCATTTCGGCCTGCGTGTGGCGAATTCCTATTTTTCGCATAACTCGGGACAAAATCACAGCCTTTTAATACGCGGGCACCACCTGGACAAATCAGCGCGGTCTTCAGTTATGTAGCACGTGACCGAGAGATAATGCGCTGGCGGTCCGAGAGCAACCGAACTGCTGCCCGCCAATCGTTGGCCTGCGCGCCGCCACCGTACACTAAGTCCCCGTATCCTGAGTTAACATCCGGTTAGAAGCGGATTTTTTGGCTTTGTACATGGCCCGATCCGCGTCCTCTAGCAGACCGATAGCGGAGGATGCGTCCGAGGGGTAGAACGAGCTTCCAATGCTCACGGAAATCTGGACAGGCTGTTTATCGATCTGGAAGGGTTTTGCGAGTGCATCAATGATAGCCTGGATCACGCGCTCGACATCCTTGCGCTCTTGAATATCGGTAAGAATCATTGTGAATTCATCGCCACCCAGTCGGGCTACTGTATCTTCCTCCCGGACACATTTAGTAAGACGCAGAGCCACTTCAGAAAGTAAAAGGTCACCCGCGTCATGGCCGAACGAATCATTGACGTCCTTGAAACCATCAAGATCCATGAATAGGACGGAAAGCAGCAGGCTGCTGCGCTTTGCATGTTTGATCTGCTGTTCCAGACGATCGAGGAAAAGACGTCGATTCGGCAGTCCGGTCAGAAGGTCGTGGTGAGCGTTGTGCCATATTTTTTCCTCGGCGATCGCCTGTTCCGTAACATCTCGCGAAATGCAGACAATCGCTTCGGTTTGTTGATGTTCGTCCAGCACCGGCGCAAGCAAATACTCGAATCTTTCGCCATGTCCAGAAGCGAACGTGTGGATAAACCTGCCTCGGTAGGTGGACTGATCCGCAATCACCGTTTCAAGCTTTTGCTGGAAGTCCGAAGCAAATGAAAATTCGAGATCGAAGGTAGATTTTCCGATTATCTCGTCAGGTTCAAGCGCGAAAAGATCGGCGGTAGCCTTGTTTGCATAGATAAATTTGCCTTCTAGATCCAGAACATAAATGGGATCGGGCGATGCGACAAGAATGGCACCGAACAGCCGCGTCTCCATCTCTTTCAGGATTGAATATTGTTCCAGCGATTCAGCAACAGCCTGGTCTATCGCTTCATGAAACCTGGTGAGATCTGCATGCTGCTGGACGGTTATTGTTGGAAAAGCTTGTGTCCATTGTGAAACCACGCTAGCCCGCAGAGCCCGAAACTCGGAAACTGTCTCCACCACGCTGAAGCCGCTGGAATGTCGATCCCCGCCGTGCACTTCTGCCGAAGTTTCCCTCCCATCCTTCGGCTCCATGCCTTTTGATTTGGCGGCCTGTTCGGCGTCACTCTGATATACATCGAGATCGCCCGCAATTGCTAGAAGCATTTGCCTGGCGTGGTCGCGCAACCCGGCCTTGTTCAAATGCTTGGCGTTAAGGATGGTTTTTGCAAATTCTTCCCAGTCCTGAAGAATCGGCTCCATTTCCGCACGAATAAAGGCACCCAGTCGCATATTCATTGTCCGGGTGCTCTCAAGGGAAAGGTACGCAGGCCTGCTGTACGTGCACTTTTTCGCAGTGCCAGCCGATCGGCGAGGCGACAATGTAAGTGGCTAACAAATCGCGAACGGCAAGTCCGATAATGTTCCATTCAGAATCCGGTATCAGGTTTAAATTCTACGGAAGCTGTTGTCCGTAGAAATGAACAAGAAATCATCATTCCGCTTTCAAAATCGGTACTTGAAAGTTGCAATCGATATTGGACATAGCTCCCCACAGATGCAGGGAATAATTCAGAGTATTCAAATTCCGGGCTGGGGTCGGTGCGTTGTCCAACTCACAGTGTCATTTTCGGCGAAATTATCGAAGCGGGTCGAGGCCCGTCATCAGTGCGTGCGAATCAAGCGGGATCGGGTTTACGTTGGTGTTCGCGCATGATGGACCATAGCGCCTTCGCGTGACGTTAGCCGCTCGCTGGTTCGCCACGGCACGGCGGTGGAAAATCGCCCGGGCGGTCTGTGCTCCTTTACAACCACGGCACTGTGTGCGCTTCCGCACAGACCCAGCGCCTGGTCCTGCGCGAAATATCAGGTTTACTGTCAGGATTTCGGAGTTCGTTGTGACCCAGACAATCGCACCGTTAGTCGACCCAGGCTCAAGCCCTAAACTGGATCCTCAAGAGAATCACTTGCTGGCTGCCCTTTCGCCAGAGGTGCAGACCCGGCTGTACCCGCATATGGAACTGGTTCCTCTGGAGTTACGCTCGTTGCTCTACGAATCGGGGCAGCCAATGCGCCACGTCTACTTTCCGGCCGACGCGATTATCTCGATTCAATTCATGCTGCAGAATGGCACCTCGACGGCAATTTCGATCGTCGGCAACGAGGGGCTGCTCGGTATCAGTTTGTTCCTCGGTTTCGAACCTACGAGTTCCCGGTCTTTTGTGCAGAGCGCAGGTCACGCCTATCGCCTTCCGAAAGAACTGGTGCAGAAGGAATTCGACCGCCACAGCGAACTGATGTGGCTAATGCTGCGCTACACTCAGGCCACAATTTCTCACGTAACCCAGACAGCGATCTGCAATCGCTACCACTCCGTTTTCGAGCAACTATGCCGCTGGCTCCTCCTGACACTGGACCGCCTGCCGCATAACGAAGTGACCATGACTCAAGAGTTCATCAGCACTATGATCGGCGTACGGCGCGAGGGTGTGACTGCAGCGGCCATGAAATTGAAAGACGCCGACATAATCTCCTACCACCGAGGCCTCATCACCGTACTGGATCGACCGGCGCTCGAGCGGGCTGCCTGCGAGTGTTACGAGCAAGTTCGATCGGAAACGGAGAAAATACTCCACTATGTACCTCAGCGTCGAGCCGTTCTGGATAACCCCGTGCCTGTCGTTAAGGTTGCCAAGAGTCCCGCAGGCAAGGCACCTCGCGGGGCCGTCTCCCGCTCCAATGGTTCGTAGTTTCTATTCACGGCCTGGTCCGGCTTGAGCCACCGTCCTGCTGCTTGAGCGAACCGCGTAGACGACTTTCATCCCCGTCGTCACCATCTTGCAGCCGAGTACTTGATTACCCTAACGGTAGCGTAAAGATAAAGATTGCGTGCAATGTTCGCTATCGTACTGATGCGATGCGAACGACGAATGAGAGGTGCGGCCTGTCGTTTGGAAATTCGCTTCGGTCGATCGCGGAGCGGCCTTGCTCAAAGTCGAGGCGGCTTGAAACCGATTCTGGAGACGGTGGCGTGCCCGGGACGCGAAGCGCGAAGTCGGCGCCATGGCGGGGGAAGCGGTTGAAGCCTGAAGTCATTATGAAGGGCGTCGCACTGAAGCAGGAGTCACATTTCTTAAGCAGAAACGCGTCCGGCGTCAGATCACGGTGAGTAAATACCCGGAAGCTTTGAGCACCACTGCGAGACGTAGTAAAGATGAATCATCGGCCATGGGCGACCCACCCGGCGCGTCCCGTTGTACAAGGTACCCCAACTTCCTGTGCTCCTGAGTCTCTGTAGATGGGCCGGGAAAATCCTGCCACCGGTCGCCCTCTCCGTCCGTGAGGCAACGTACACGGCAACTGCTCTTTACCAACGAGACGAGTTGTCATTTCAAATCGCAGTCTGGTATGGGCGAGGTCGGTCAAAACCTATGCATGAGGGGCGCGTACCGTCGCCAGATTGCCTCTCCGTCGGCAGAAAACACTCAAGGGCATCCCTGACCACGTGGTTGCCGCATACGCCACAGGGGCTACGTACCTTGCTTATAGCGGGCCCAAGGAAAAACGCTGAGTAATGTGCGTGTTAGCGAACAGAAAGAGTCCTAATGATGCACGTAACGTTGTCTTCTTCAACCGTACGATAGAGAACTTTCGCAACGCAGGTATAGCTGCTATCTCCAAATCCCTCAATGATGCATTCGACCGAATAAGTAGGAGTGTGTAATGAAATCATCAACCGCAAATCCTTATCGCAGCGGCGACGGGATAGCACCTGCCCTCGCCTGTAAAGTGACGACGAGAAAACAGCAAAACATAGATCGCGCACGCGATGCGAGGGGTGATGACGGCGCCAAAGCACGCGAACGATCTGGGGCGGTGTTGTTATGAAGCAGGGACCGCATTCTTCAAGTGGGAAAATGCAGCCGGCGGCTGACCACAATGTCCACTGGTCCGCACGAAGCCATCAGACAGCTCATCCAGTTCCGGTCCACAGCCATCTGCGTTGGGACTTCGTATGGCAGACGCCACAGCAGACTTTCTCGCGACTGGCGGCCGTTTATTCCGTTTTATTTCTTGAAGACCCCGCAGGGTGCCACGTTTGACGCGGCAATGGCAAAGTGGAGAGATACCGCTGCAACCCGTACGTCAAAATGTCACGGAAACAAAGCGCATCCCCTTGTCTGATCTGGGTAAGAGCTTTCTAGAGTTTCTGGACGACCCCGCCTATCCTTGTGTTGGCGCTAAGTCGGCACTGGCGCGCGGCTCTATCCAAACTCACGAGTTCGCCACACTCGGTGACCGCGACAATGATCGGCCCGTGTTTAACGCACTTTCTCAATTTGTTGAGATGATTGAAGGCGAAGCGTGCGAGAAAGACATAGTGCATTCTCACGTAGCTATATTCCGCGGACCACTCGATGTGAGCGAGTTTCGTTTCGAGTTCTTATTGTGGTCGCAACTGTGGAGGATCCATAAACTTGATTTTTTGGCAGGCAATGAACCTGCGGACGATGTCAGTAGCGATGGGAATAGTCCGCATTTCAGCTTGAGCATTGCCGGACATCCGTTCTTTATCATCGGCCTACACTCGAATGCTTCACGATTTGCCCGGCGGTTCAGCCACCCGGTGCTGGTGTTTAATTCTCACCGTCAGTTCGAGAAGCTGCGAAAGGATGGACGCTATAGAAAGATGCAAGCGGCCACCCGGTTGCGCGACATTCACTTGCAAGGGACCATTAATCCGAATCTGGCAGATTTCGGCAATGCGAGTGAGGCCAAGCAGTATAGTGGCCGTAAGGTCGAGGCGGGCTGGCGGTGCCCATTCAATTTTAGAGAGCGACCGTGAACACAAACGTGGCGACGGTCAGGATTGTAGGTTGCTCGTCGCGGTCTTTGGCGCCGTCTAATCAGGCCTGCATGCCCGTATCACATTAGGCTAAAGCAATGGGCGGCACTGGGAAAATCCATGTCGTCATTGGTGGCGCGGGCTTCGCAGGCCTGAACGCGATGGAGGTGATGGCACGCTAGTCGTTTGTTCAGCTGTGAATCCTTCCTTCTTAAAAGCCATAGGGTCCTGGTCGTCATGGATCACGAGCTGATTGATGTACGTAACCGTACATACGTTGCGTGGCCGTCCGCCTAAGTATTTTTTCCGAATACAGCCCTCGCACAGCTCCTTCAAAACTCATGAGCTCGGGACAAGAATGACCGCGTCAGTGCAGCAGACCGAAGTCCTGCTGAAAGGTACTGCTTCAATGGTCTTTCGTTCCGGAGGCTTACGAGAATGACTGCACCAAGAGGTTACGCGGCGGCGATGGAGACGCACGCCAGCGGGCTAACAAGTCATCAACGGCGGCATGAAAACCACAGGGTAAACAACATCATCTTAAATCATCCGAATTAGGCTTTCGAAAGACGCCGGCCGCGCATAATAATCGCAGTCGGTTTTTTTGCGTAACCGGGCGCCGGCGCCATCGGGACACCGGCGCCGGCCTTGTTTTGCCAGTCCGTTTCACACAATGTTCGCTAGCGTACAGATACGTTCGAATACGACGTGGTAAATAGCGGATTTTGGGTCACTCGGCCCCAAACTATAACCCGATATAAAGGCTGGCATGAGAACTGTTCCCGAAGTGGTTGCAGATAGTCCCAAACTGAATCGCTTGCTTGGGACACTCCCGCATGAGGACTACCAGCGGCTCATGCCCTGGCTGGAACCGGTTTCCCTGCGACTCGGCACGGTCATCTACGAGGTCGACGGCGACCAGCCCTACGTCTACTTTCCCACGAGTAGCATCATTTCGCTGCTGTACGTCATGGAGAACGGAGATTCGGCCGAGATCGCTGTGGCGGGGTGCGAAGGGCTGGTCGGCGTTTCTCTATTTATGGGCGGCGAATCCACATCGAGCCGGGCGGTCGTACAAAGTGCGGGCGGGGGCTATCGGATGCGGGCGGCGGCGCTTAAGGAAGAATTCGACAAGAGCGGATACCTGCACCATATCGCCCTTCGTTACACGCAGGCGCTTGTCACGCAGATGGCTCAGACCGCCGTTTGCAACCGGCACCACCTGGTGGCGCAGCAACTGTGCCGCTGGCTATTGCTCAGTTTGGATCGTTTACCGTCAAACGTTCTCGCGATGACACAGGAACTGATTGCCAACATGCTGGGCGTGCGCCGGGAAGGCGTCACCGAAGCCGCCGGCCATTTGCAGGAGGCGGGACTGATCAAATACCACCGTGGCCAAATTACAGTGCTAGACCGTCCGGGCCTGGAGCAGAAGGTATGTGAATGCTACGCGGTCGTGAAACGCGAATATGATCGCTTGCTGGGGCGCGAGCCTTGAAATCATTTGTTTTGATTGAGTGTGCGCGCTAGCGAAGGACCTTGGTGCATGGCTCCGTCGGCGGTACCCTTGCAAGCCGCACTATGCAATCACAGGTAACTGAGATCCGCATTGCTTGTTCAATTCTGAACACGATGACGACGTTTGGAAAGCCCGATGGGCACTGTGTCTCCTAAAAAGAAACACTCGCCACCAAACTCCGACCTAAAATGGAGTCATGCAACAAGGCCGCGCCCAACGCACACACCGGTCGCTTCCGCCCGACCAGGCACACGATGCACGATCAAGGAGTCATAACGACTTTTATGCAGCCATCCTCGTGTTTCTGGAACAGGTCGTAGCCGCGGGGCGCATCGGCAAGCGCCAGGCGGTGCGTGATGATCCGGGAAAGGTCGATGTCGCCCTCGACAACGTGCTTCAGCAACGGCTCCAGGTAGCGCTGCATGTGGGTCTGTCCGGTTCTGATCGTCAGCGCCTTGTTCATCACGGCGCCCATCGGAAACATGTTTACGAATCCGACATAGACACCCGGAATCGACAACGTACCGCCCTTGCGGCAGCACTTGGCGATCTGTTGTAGCACATACGGGTTTGGAACCCCCTTGACGTGCGCCAGGTCTTTCGCCTTGTCAGTCACCGCATTTACAGCGCCATGACCATGTGCTTCAGCCCCGACTGCATCGATACAACCGTCCGGGCCGCGACCTGCGGTCATTTCCATCAACCGTTCGTACACTTCATCGGGATCGTGGCTATCAATGATCTCCGCGTCGCCGAACGACTGCGCCATCGCGAGACGTTCCGGTACGTGATCGATCGCGATGACTCGCGCCGCACCGAGCATCCACGCGCTGCGGATCGCAAACTGGCCAACCGGTCCGCAGCCCCAGATCGCGACGGTATCTCCAGCCTCAATATTTGCGTTCTCTGCGGCCATGTAACCGGTCGGAAAGATATCGGAAAGGAACAGCACCTTCTCATCCGGGAGACCGTCCGGCACCTGGATCGGGCCAACATCCGCGTGAGGGACCCGCACCAGTTCCGCCTGGCCCCCCGAAAACCCGCCGGTCATGTGGCTGTAACCGAACATCCCGCAGGTTGCGTGTCCCATCTGCTTTACTGCCAGATGCTTCTTGGGGTTGGAGTTGTCGCAGAGCGAGTACAGTTGCTTCTCGCAGAAAAAGCAGTCCCCGCAGGCAATCGTGAACGGCACGACGACTCGATCTCCGACTTTCAGCCGGGTCACTGCGGAGCCGGTTTCGACGACTTCGCCCATGAATTCATGGCCGAGGATATCGCCCTCCTCGAGCGTCGGAACGAGTGCGCCGTACAGATGGAGGTCGGAACCACAAATGGCGGTCGCCGTCACCCGGATAATCGCGTCATGAGGATCCTGCAAAACGGGATCGTCAACGGTGTCAACACGGACGTCCTCCTTGCCATGCCAACAGAGTGCTTTCATATCACGAGTTTCCGGAGAGATAGTCGGAGGACTATGTACTACGGAATGTCTCCATTCCGTTCGGAAACTAACATTCCGCGCTATGTTGCCGTAGCGGCCGTAATGCCAGGCAGAGTGCCGCGGTCACCCGGCCTGAAGAATCGGCTCCAGTTCAGACCGGATAAACTCGCCCAATCGCATCTGCAGCACGCAAGCGCGGGAAAAGTTCGGAACCTCACTCAGGATGACCAAACGTTTCCCGCGGGCAGGCACTCGCTGATCGCAGCGGGATAAAATACCGACCAGTGTGTTCGTTAACAAACGGAACAGCTCCCGGCGATTTAGATAATATTGTCCCCTTTCATCCTTAACGGAGCGGACGGTCATGGCAGCAGTGAACCCAGGGGTAGCAGTGAACACGGGGAGGGAGTCGGCCGGAGCGCGCCGGGTCCCCACGAATACTGATGACGCGACAGGGCGGTCCAACGCCGTTTCCTGGGGGGCGGTCATTGCTGGCGCTGTCGGTGCTGCAGCGTTGTCACTGTTGTTGCTGATCCTTGGGACCGGATTGGGCTTTTCAGCGGTGTCGCCGTGGGCCACGGAGGGTATTGGCGCCGGCACGTTGGGATTCGCCGCGATCGCGTGGCTTAGTTTCACGCAGCTTGCCGCGTCCGGTATGGGCGGCTACCTCGCGGGCCGTCTGCGGACCAAGTGGACAGCGCTGCAAACCGACCAGGTGTTCTTCCGGGATTTTACGCATGGCTTTCTTACTTGGGCAGTGGCCACGTTGCTGACAGCCTTTTTACTGACTTCGGCGGTGGGCTCCATCGTTAGCGGTGGCGTTCGTGCAGGGGCTGCCGTTGCTGACGGGGCGGCGAGTTCAATTGGCACGGTTGACGGAGCGGCGGATTCGGTGGCGTCTATCGCCAGCCAGACCGGCTCGGACGAGGTTAATACAGAAGCCGAAACCATGGCTCGTGGCGCCGCAGATGAAGCGCGGGAAGCATCGGCCTCCGCAGCGTTCTGGATGTTTGTAGCCATGCTACTGGGTGCAATAGCAGCAAGCTATATGGCAGTAGTCGGCGGACGACAGCGCGATGCCTGAAGCGGGGTGGGGCAAGTAACGTCGAATTTATCTAGTTCGGGTCAGCGAAAGAGAACTGAAATTCTCAGCCCAAGGAGCGCCGCGGCTGCGTCTCGCGCATCCCTTGGTTCGCTGATTTGAATGGACCAAGGCCAGCCTTGACCTTTCCCAAAGGCCCCTCACGTCGAGACATATGCCGACGGCAAACCTCCACACGATGCTCAGACCGGAGCTGTTTCGATACCGCACCGTGTTGCAACAGCAAGGGGTGATTTTGGACGCGACATTCGGTAGGGGACCAACACTGAATAACCGGTTCCTCTAAAGACTGGCAATGTGGAGCGTCTCGTCACCGATGCTGAATTTTATTAGAAAGGGCGCAGGCCCGCCGCTTCTCCTCGTGCACGGCCTCGGCGGCTCGTGGCATTCCTGGACTACGATCTTTCCAGCGCTTTGCGAGGCGCGCGAGGTGGTGGCCGTGGACCTGCCGGGGCATGGCGAAACGCCGGCAGTTGCCGACAGCGGCACGTTTAGGGCGCTCGCCGACAGCGTCGATGCCTTTATCACCGAACAAGGCCTTGACGGCATCGACATCGTCGGCAGCTCGCTCGGCGCAAGGATCGTGCTCGAGATGGCGCGCCGCGGCAAGGTCGGCGCGACGGTCGCCCTCGATCCGGGCGGCTTCTGGCAAGGCTGGGAAAGAAAGTACTTCTGCGCCACGCTCACAGCGTCGATCCGCCTCCTGCGTGGCCTTGGGCCAGCACTGCCGGCCCTCTCCCGGTCTGCCGCGACCCGTAGCATGCTTCTGGCGCAGCTGTCGGCACGGCCCTGGAAGCTGGACGGCGATATCGTGGCGACCGAACTGAAGAGCTTTGCCGCGACGAAGACCCTCAATGCGCTCGTGCGCGACCTCGCCACGGCGCCGGCACAGGAGGGACCGGCGGCAGAGACATCTCGCCCCGTCGTCATCGGATGGGGGCGCGAGGATCGCCTGTGTCTGCCGCGCCAGGCCGCCAGAGCGAAAGAGGCGTTTCCATCTGCCAGGCTGCACTGGTTCGGCAAATGCGGTCATTTCCCGATGTGGGATCAGCCCGGAGAGACCGTTCGACTCATCCTTCAGGAAACCCAAAAGTAGAAGCCCCACGACCCGCGCATGTGCGGATTCCGGGCACCACGGATAGCCCCGTGCACATCCTCATTGACAGCAGCGGCTTGAAATTTCACCGTGGCCCGACGGCCCGGGCAGACAAGCGCATTCGCCGACCCCGTTAGCTACATCTTGTCGTTGACGCGACTACTGCAGAGTTCCTCACATCAAAGCTCGCGACGCAGCGATTCGACCTATCATGCCATTGAGTACCATGCGTCAGAAGGCCCTGTTCCGTCCCACCCGGGCGTAATGCAAAAACCAGCGACGATGCAGGCATCGACAGCGACCAACGAGATAAGAATAATCGACGTTTCGATCGTGTCGGCCGACGCGCATGGCAGAGAGAATCCGGTGACACGCGGTTAAGTCTCGTCGAGACTGCGTTGTCGCGCTTCAAGAATGAATTCAGCGGTACCCTTAAATGGGCCTTGGTGCATGGCTCCGCCTGCCGACTTAAGATTGCCTGATCCTCCCATCGATGGAGTACGCGGTGCCACAGAAATACCCGCAGCGTAACCAGCTGAAACCGACGAAGAAACGGTATCGTGTCCGGAATTCG
>CAZLNH010000163.1:0-2683 GCA_964560775.1 uncultured Woeseiaceae bacterium
AGATCTCGAATCAACTCATAGGAGTTGCGAGGGTTGGAGGAGCCACCCCTGAGCGATTAGGTGTGACTCGCGAGCTATGATGCCAGCACGGCTGAATATTGCTGTGACTCGCCTCACAGAAAAATGACAGCAACAAAAAAAGGGCGCTTTCGGGCGCCCTTTTTCTTTGCTGGTTTTCATATTAAGTAAAAAAGCGTAAGCGCTGCATAACGGCACCCTTTATCTTCGATACGGGATCGATTAGCTCATCCTCTAGTGACGATCGCTATTCGTTTCCAGCGCGGCGCGAGGAGCGAGTGCCAGCCTCGGGGCTGTATGTTCGGTACAGCACGGAACCGTCGCGCCCGATGATCCAAGATGACGAATTACCTGACCCGCTGGCGAGCAATCGTGTCGCCGCCCGCGCAACATCCATTGCGCAAAGGAGTACGTCCGTTGGACCTGTTACGCATCATCATAGCAATCATCCTGCCACCGCTCGGGGTCTTTTTGCAGGAGGGCATTGGCAAGCATTTCTGGATCAATATTCTGCTCACGCTGCTCGGCTATATTCCCGGCATTATTCACGCCGTCTGGATTATCGCCAAGCGATGAGCGCGGCGCATGCGCGATAGCGCTGCGATGCCGCCCGCTGACATGCGCACAAAGCCGGTCCGCTCATGTGCGGACCGGCTTTCGTGGTTGAGGCTCTCTACTCGATGGTTGCCTTGGTACGCAGCTCATCGAGGTATTCTTGGAAGCGTCTTTGTTGCAATGCCTGCACCACCTCATTACGTACACTGTCCAGCGGAGGTGCTTCAGTCTGGCGCGACTGTTCACGCAGAATGACATGCCAGCCAAAGTCTGTTTGCACCGGTGCTTCCGTATAGTCGCCGTCCTCAAGTTTGGCGACTGCATCTGAAAACGGCGCAACCATCTGATTCGGTGCGAACCAACCGAGGTCGCCACCGTTTGATGCAGAAGGACCTGTTGAGTGCTCTGCCGCAAGAGCCTCGAAATCAGCACCGTCGTTCAGTTGGGTTATCAATCCCTCCGCTTCGCCCTGCGATTCCACCAGAATATGCCGGGCCTTGTACTGGAGAGGAGGTGCCAACTCAGTCTGTCTTTTGTACTCAGCCGTTATTTCTTCGTCAGTTATGTTCACATCTGAAAAAAACCGGCTTGCGACGGCCTGCGCGATGACGCCGCGCCGTTGTAATTCGATCTGAGCCTGGACGCGTGGATCGTCCTTTACCGCTTTTGCGGCGTCCTGCGTAGTAAGTACATAGATGTCCGTCAGTTCGCTGAGCATCTGCTCTCGTTCCTGTGCGGTTATTTCCGTCGGTGGTTTGTTCGTACGGCTCTGCAAATAGAAGTCCACCACGGCGCTGTCGACAGCTTCACCATTGACGGTGCGCACGGTCTCTGCGTGTATCGAGGCGCTGGCAAACAGAAATGCTGTGCTGGCCAGAATCGCCGGCAGTGTAAGCACAGCTCGGTTTTTGCCAATAGTCGAGTACATCTGAAATATCCTTTTAGGCTTGATAAAAACGTAGTACTTCAAATCCGGACGTTAGTCATCGGGAGACGACGCCTTGATTCGAAGCGCGTGAATGTCGGATTGCAGCAAGTCACCCAGTGCCTCAAACACCATACGATGACGCTTCACAGGCGCTACGCCGCGAAATGCCTCCGCGACGATTGAGACATCGAAATGCCCGCGGCCATCCTTTGCGCCGGCATGACCTGCATGAAGATGACTCTGATCCTTGACCAGAAGTTCCTGCGGCCTGAACTTTTCCTTAAGCAAGCGCTCAATCAGCTGTACGCGTGCCTCATTCAAGGAAGTACCTTCTTGAACGGCTTGACGGTGACCTTTGCGTAGACACCGGCTGCGACATAGGGATCAGCATCGGCCCAGGCTTGCGCATCGGCAATCGATGGAAAATCGACAATTACCAGGCTGCCTGTAAACCCGGCAGTGCCCGGCTCATTTGTATCAGTGGCGGGGTGTGGACCGGCGACCAGTACCCGGCCATCTTTCACCAGTTCCTGTAATCGCTGCAAATGCGCATCACGAGCGCCTTTCCGTCGTTCGAGACTGTCGACAACGTCCTCGCTGATAATTGCATACCACACTACGGCGACTCCTGGTCCTGGTGCTGTGACTCATTCTTTTTCATGACGAAACTCAGCCAGATACTTTGCACAATGATGAATACAATAGTCAGGCCCAGCATCCCGAACAACTTGAAAGTGACCCAGAACTCCTCACTGAAATTGTATGCAACGAACAGATTGACACCGCCAATAACGACAAAAAATGCAGCCCACAGTGTGTTCAAACGCAGCCATTGGCCGCTGGAAAGCTCTACAGCGCGTTCCATCAGTCGCTGCACAACCGGTTTGTCGCCGATCCATTGGCTGCCCACGAACACCAGCGCAAAGGCCCAGTTCAGAACCGTCGGTTTCCAGTACAGAAAGGTCGCATTGCGAAAAAAGAGTGTAGCGGCCCCAAGTACCAGTATCAGACCCGTCGAGGCGAGATACATGCGGTTAATCCTGCGGGTCATCAACCATTGCAAGAGCATAAGTGTCGGCATCGCAACCATCAACACGGCGGTGGCGAAGAATATGTCCTTGAAAAAATAGGCGGCAATAAAGATGACTATGGGGACATAGTCAAAGAGCAGTTGCATTGATT
>CAZLNH010000164.1:0-3261 GCA_964560775.1 uncultured Woeseiaceae bacterium
ACCCACCACAGGTCACGGAGTGGTAGTTCAGCTGGTTAGAATACCGGCCTGTCACGCCGGGGGTCGCGGGTTCGAGTCCCGTCCACTCCGCCAGAAGACAGAAAAAGGGTCCCCGATTCGGGGACCCTTTTTTTGTGGTGCCGCCGTCGCGACGACGGCTGTCGTTGCGAGGCCGAAGGCCGCGGCAATCTCGATCCGCTTGGCAGAGGCGTGGACCATACGAGGTCGCCACGGCGCTGCGCGCCTCGCGATGACGGCTGTCGTTGCGAGGCCGAAGGCCGTGGCAATCTCGATCCGGTTGGCAGAGGCGTGGGCCATACGAGGTCGCCACGGCGCTGCGCGCCTCGCGATGACGGCTGTCGTTGCGAGGCCGAAGGCCGCGGCAATCTCGATCCGGTTGGCAGAGTCGTGGGCCATACGAGGTCGCCACGGCGCTGCGCGCCTCGCGATGACGGGGGGCTTGCGCCTCGCGATGACGGGGCGTTGCGCCTCGCGATGACGGTGGCAGCGCTTGGCGTTATACCCCCCGTCCAGTATCATGCCACCCCTGTTTCAGCGCCTGGCGCGGCCGCGGGGCTGCTGCTGCCTCGCTTCATCCACCATTCCGACTACGACACTGACCTTAACCTATGCTGCAAAACATCCGAGACCGGTTCACTGGCCGCTTTGCCCTCGTCATCCTTGCCATCATCTGCCTGCCGTTCCTGTTCTTCGGCATCAACTACGACTTCATCGGTTCCACCTATGCCGCGAAGGTCAACGGCGAGGAGATCTCGATGGCGCAGTTCGACAACGCCTATCAGCAGCAACTGCTGCGGTTCGCGGAATCCGGTGGTGCAGTGCCGGAGCAGTTGCGTGAAGCCATCCGGGAAGGCGTGCTGAACAACCTGATCGGCGAGAAACTCGTCGATCAGTACCTCGCTGAGGAGGGCTACCGCATCACTGACGAAATGGTGGCGCAGGTCATTCAAGGTGTTCCGGAGTTCCAGGTCAATGGCCGCTTCTCCAGCGACACTTATTATGCGTGGCTCGCCGAGCGCGGCCAGACGCCGGCGGCGTTCGAGGAATTCCAGCGCTACCAGCTGCGCCTGAGCCAGTTGCAGCGTGGCGTCGCCGCTACTGCATTCGTGACACCGGGTGAGTTTCGCCGCTTCCTTAACCTGGTCGGTGAACAACGCGAGGTTCGCGTGGCCACGTTCGACGTCGATGCCATCGAGGCCAGCATCGACGTTACTGACGATGCAATACAAAGTTATTACGATGAGCGCCCGGACGAGTTTCGTTCCGAGGAGTCCGTTGACCTCAGGTTTGTCGAGGTGCGGCGGGACGCCCTGCGCGAGCAAATCGAAATCAGCGAGGATGAACTACAGAGTTACTACGAAGATGCCCGCGGCCGCTTTCTGCAGGACGAACAGCGGCGCGCGCGCCATATCCTGATCCCGTTCGGCGACGACGAGAACGCGGCGCGTGACGAGGCCGCCGCATTGGCCGAGCGTGTACGTGCCGGCGAACCGATCGCCGATCTCGCCCGCCAGCATTCTGAAGATAGCGGCACCGCGGAGCAGGGCGGCGATCTCGGCCTGCTGGCGCAGTCACAGTATTTCCCCGACGAACTTGGTGACGCTGTTTTTGCGTTGCGGGAAGGCGAAGTGGCCGGCCCCGTTCGTACCGAATTCGGCTTCCATGTCATACGCCTTGAGGAAATCCAGGCCGGTGGTCCACTGCCCCTGTCGCAGGTACGGGCGGAACTGGAGCGCGAACTGGTCGACGGCAAGGTCGAAGATTCATGGCGGGATGTTGAACAGAGGCTTGCCGATGCATTATTCGATGCAAGCGACATCGGTGAAATGGCCGACGACCTTGGGCTTGAAGTAAAAACCGCAACCGGCTTTACGCGTACCGGCGGTGCCGGATTCGGCAGCAACCAGGCTATGATCGAAACAGTTTTCGAACCGTCTGTACTTCGCGAACGGCTTATCAGCGATATCGTTGAGCTCGATGCAAACCGGTCGGTCGTCGTGCAGGTGGCCGAATACAATGAGGCAGAACGGTTGCCGCTCGAGGACGTTCGTGACGGTATAGCCGATGCCATCCGGAGCGAACGCGCCAGCAATATCGTCAGCGATCGGACCAGTGAATTGCAGGCGGCGCTTCGAGACGGCGCGGAGTTTGAAAGCGCGGCGGAGACGGCCAGCGCGGATGATGTGACGACGCTGACGATTGGCCGGCAGGACCAGGCTTCCGACGCCGCACTGAGTGCCGCGGTATTCGACCTCAACAAGCCGGCAGGCGATGAGAGGCCGACCGGCACCACGCGCACCGACGATGGCGACTTTGCGGTATTCCAGCTGATCGATGTCCGGCCGGGCCGGCCCGAAGCAATCCCGGTTGCGGAGCGAGATGAAGGCAAGGCCAACCTGGCGGCACAGGCAGGAAATGCCGAGTACGCCGCTATGGTGCTGGAACTAGAGCGCCGCGCGGACGTCGTGCGCAACCGCGACGCGCTGAACCAGCAGACGATGTTCCAGTAGAGCCGACGCCATCGCGAGGCCGCGCAGAGCCGACGTCATCGCGAGGCCGCGCAAAGCCGACGTCATCGCGAGGCCGCGCAGCGGCCGTGGCGACCTCGCACGGATAATGACGCTGCCAGGCGGAACAAGATCGCCACGGCGCTACGCACCTCGCGACGACGGGGTTACGATGCCCGCATAACGGGCCAGGTTGGATGGGGGGGATATCGATGACAAGGATCGCACTGCACTGGCAAATTCTGATCGCGATCGTCCTGGCGGCGCTCGCCGGCGGCACGATCAATGTCCTGACTCCGTCCGGCGAAGATCCGGTGTCGATCTTCGGCATCAACTTTGTCGCCATCTTCGATTACATCGGCACGCTGTTCCTGAATGCCCTGAAGATGATCATCGTGCCGCTGATCTTCTCGTCGATTACGGTCGGTGTTGCCGGCATCGGATCCGGCGGCAATCTTGGCTCGCTTGGCAGCAAGACGCTCATTTTCTACCTGGGCACGACGCTTGCGGCAATATTCGTCGGCCTGATCCTTGTCAATGTTGTCGGACCTGGCTATGTCAACGGCGAACCGGCCGGCGACATGCTCGCGCTCGAAGCCGACAGCGATGAAATCGTACTGAATGCCGAGGATCGCGGGCCCGGCGATGTCGCACAGATATTCCAGGACATGATTCCGCCCAATGTGATCCAGGCCGCGGCCGACGGGCAAATGCTCGGCATTATCTTCTTCGC
>CAZLNH010000165.1:0-10904 GCA_964560775.1 uncultured Woeseiaceae bacterium
TGCCGGGTCGCTCTGCATAAGTACTCCGGCGGCCTTTTGCACGCGCGGCATCAGTTCCGCGTCCCGTACGAGGTCTGCGATGCGGTACTGCGGCAAGCCGGTCTGGCGCGTGCCAAGTAGTTCCCCGGGGCCGCGAAACTCGAGGTCGCGTTGCGCGACGACAAAACCATCGTTGGTGTCGCGCAGCACGGCGAGACGGCTGTGCGCCAGCTGCCCGAGCGGCTGGCGGTACAGCAAGACGCAGTGACTTTGCGCGGCACCGCGTCCGACACGGCCGCGCAACTGGTGCAGCTGCGAGAGCCCCATACGCTCGGCATTCTCGATAATCATCAGGCTGGCGTTCGGCACATCGACGCCAACTTCGATAACCGTAGTCGCAACGAGCAAGTGCACGTCGCCGTTCTTGAACGCGCCCATAGTGCTGTCGCGTTCAGCGGATTTCATACGGCCGTGCACGAGACCGACGCGCAATCCCGGCAATGCCCTGCTCAGTTGTTCGAAGCTAGCCTGTGCCGCCTGGAAGTCCAGCTGTTCGGATTCCTCGATCAGTGGACAAACCCAGTAAGCCTGCTGGCCGCCGGCGCAGGCCTCGCGCACGCGCTCGATCACCGCATCGCGCCGTGACTCCGGCAGTGCGACCGTCTGCACCGGCTGGCGTCCGGGCGGCAACTCGTCGATGACCGACGTGTCGAGGTCCGCGTACGCGGCCATCGCCAGCGTGCGCGGAATTGGCGTCGCCGTCATGACCAGCTGGTGCGGCTGGCCGTGCCCGGCGCCGCCCTTGTCACGCAACGCCATGCGCTGGTGCACACCGAAGCGATGCTGCTCATCGATAACGATCAGGCCGAGATGTTTGAAGCGTACGCTCTCCTGGAACAGTGCATGCGTACCGACGATTAGGCGGGCCTGGCCATCGGCAATCGCCGCGAGCGATTGCTGGCGCGCTGCCTGGCGCTGGCTCCCGGCAAGCCACCATGTCTCAATACCAAGCGCGTCAAACCAGCTTTCGAAGTTTCGCAGATGTTGCTCGGCGAGCAACTCGGTGGGTGCCATGACTGCCGCCTGCACACCGCACGCAATGGCGCGCAGGCAGGCCACGGCAGCAACGACGGTTTTCCCCGAACCGACATCGCCCTGTATCAGCCGCATCATCGGGTGCGGCTGCCGTAGATCGTCCTCGATCTCGCGTAACACCCGGTCCTGTGCCGCCGTAAAACGGAACGGCAGGCTGCCGGTAAATTGCCGTACCAGGTCGTCACCGCCGGCGAGCGCCGGCGCAACTTCCAGATTGGCCGCGCGCCGCAGGTTTCTCAGGCTCAGGTAGTGCGCGAGCAGTTCCTCAAACGCCAGCCGTTGCTGGCAGGGATGGTTGCCCGTGGCAAGTAACGCGACATCGGCTTCGGGCGGAGGCTGGTGCAGGTAGTTGAGTGCCTCGACCAGCGTCGGCATGCCGGTTTCGCGGCGGATGGCTTCGGGTAGCAGTTCCTGCGGTGGGAATTTCTGCATGCGCTTTAACGCCTGGGTCGCGAGATTGCGCAAGCGCCCCTGCTGCACGCCTTCGGTGGATGGATAGATCGGTGTCAGCGCATCGCTCAGCACAGGCGCGGCCCCCGCACGCTGAATACGATACTCCGGATGAACCATCTCGAAACCGAGTGGGCCGGTACGCACGTCACCGTAGCAGCTGAGTGTCACACCGCTCGCAAATTGCGCCTGCTGCTGCCGGGAAAAATAGAAGAACCGCAGAGTCAGCTGCCCGGTCCCGTCGCTCAGCCGAACGAGCAAACTGCGGCGCCCACGAAAGACAATCTCCGCAAGCAACACCTCGCCGCATACCAGCGCGCGTTGCCCCGGCTGCAAAGCGCCAATGCGCACCACCGACGTACGGTCCTCGTAACGCAGCGGCAGCAGGAACAGCAGGTCCTCGATCCTGTGCAGGTGCAGCCGCTCGAGCTTCGCAGCCAGTGCCGGCCCGACACCGGACAGACTCGTCAGCGGTGCGTGCAGAGGGTGCGTTTCGGGCATTGCGCGAGCCTGCTCAGCCCGGATGATTCATGAACGGCACGGAGGTAGGGGCGGAGGTGTGCTTCGGGGGAGGGCTTTTCAGGGCCGTGCCGGACAGGGACGTCCGGCACGGAGCGTACAGGGACGTATTTCCAGCGTCCCTGAAAAGCCCTCCCCCGGAGTACGCCTCCGCCAACCCCCGCAGCAAAACGTTCATGAATCATCCGGGCTAAAGCGCCAGGATGGCCTCGGCCTCGATGTCGGCATTCTTCGGCAGCGCTGCAACACCAAGTGCGGCGCGTGCCGGATACGGCTCGGAAAAGTATTCGGACATGATTTCATTGACAGTGCCAAAGTTGCCGAGGTCCGTCAGGTAAATCGTCAGCTTGACGACCTGGTCCATGCTGCCACCGGCGGCTTCGGCGACGGCACGCAGGTTGTCGAATACCTGGCGCGTGCGGCGTTCGAAGTCACCGTCGACGATCTCCATGGTCGCCGGTACGAGAGGAATCTGCCCGGAAAGGAAGACGAGGTTGCCGGCCTGCACGCCCTGCGAATAGGGTCCGATGGCGGAGGGTGCTTTGTCGGTATTTACGGTTTGCCGTGTCACTTTATATCTCCGGATTGATCAGGCGCAGTCACGCGTCACGCGGACTACGTTCGGCATATTGCGCACACTGCGCATGATCCTGGCAAGGTGCACGCGATCTTTTACCTGCACGAGGAACGTCAGCTCGGACAGGTCATCGTAGCGATCCGCCACAGCAACCTGTTCGATGTTCGAATCGCAATCCGCGATCGTCGCGGCAACCTCGGCCAGTACACCAGTACGGTTCATTGTAGAGACGCGAATCTGCGTTGAAAATTCGCGTTCCACGTTACTTTCCCAGTTTACGGTGATCCACTTCTCGGGCTGCTTGCGGAAGTTGATCAGGTTGCCGCAATTGTTCCGGTGTATGACGACGCCGCGGCCGGCACTGAGGTAGCCCATGATGTCATCGCCGGGAATCGGATAGCAGCACTTGGCGAAGGTGACAACCATGCCCTCGGTTCCGGCGATCGTAAGGCTGGCGGTCGTGTCGCGCGGTGCGCCGTCGTCGCCGATGCCGAGCAGGAAGCGTGCCGTAAACGGTGCGAGCCGTTCACCGAGTCCCAGCTGCTCGTAAAGCTGTGCCGGGGACTCGATCCCGAGCTCCTCGAGCGCCTGCCGCATCCGCAACTTGCCGATTTTGCGCAGCGAAGAGCCGAGATCCTTCAGCGACCGGTCCAGCAGGCGCTTGCCGAGGTCCGTCGACTCGCTGGTGCGCATCTGCTTCATGTATTGGCGGATCGCTGACCGGGCCTTGGCCGTGGCGACGAACGTTACCCAGTTCGGGTTCGGTTTTGCGCCCCGGGCCGTGATGATCTCGACGGTCTGGCTGTTCTGCAGTTGTGTCCGCAGTGGCACGAGGTTGCGGTCCACTTTGGCGGCGACACAGCGATTGCCAATGTCGGTATGTACCGCGTAGGCAAAATCCACAGTCGTCGCGCCCTTCGGCAACGGCATGATGTCGCCTTGCGGCGTGAAAACATAAATCTTGTCAGGAAACAGGTCGATCTTGACGCTTTCGAGAAATTCCTCCGAGCTGCCGGAGCGCTGGATTTCGACCAGCTTCGACAGCCACTCGCGGGCGCGCCGGTGCGGCGTCGCCGTTCCCTTGTCCACGGCCTTGTACTGCCAATGCGCGGCAACGCCGGATTCCGCCACCCGGTCCATCTGCGCAGTGCGAATCTGTACCTCGAGCGGCATGCTCTTTGGGCCGAACAGCGTCGTATGCAGCGACTGGTAGCCATTCACGCGCGGTATCGCGATGTAGTCCTTGAAGCGGCCCGGCATCGGCTTGTACAGGCCGTGCACGATACCGAGCACCCGGTAGCACGTGTTGACATCGTCGACGATGATGCGGAAGCCGTATACGTCGACGATATTCGCGAGCGGCCGCTTTTTCTCCGACATCTTCTTGTAGATGCTGTACAGGTGTTTTTCCCGCCCCAGCACATCGCCCGTGATTTCCTGTTCGGCCAGTGCCTTTTCGATGCGCTCGGAAATAGTACGGACGATTTGTCGCTGGTTGCCCTTGCTGCGCCGTAGCGCACGCTCCAGCACACGGTAGCGGTACGGGTACAGGTACCGCAGCCCGAGATCTTCGAGGTCGACCTTCATGCGATTGATGCCGAGCCGGTTCGCGATCGGTGCGTAGATCTCGAGCGTCTCCCGCGCGATGCGCCGCTGCTTGTCACGAGGCATCGCCTCAAGCGTCCGCATGTTGTGCAGCCGGTCCGCCAGCTTGACGAGGATTACGCGAATGTCCTCGATCATCGCCAGCATCATCTTGCGAAAGCTTTCTGCCTGTGCTTCCGCGCGGCTGTGGAAATGCATGTGGTCCAGCTTGCTGACCCCATCGACCAGCGCCGCTACTTCCTGGCCAAACTCCCGCTCCAGCTCCGCAATCGGCGTCGCGGTGTCTTCGACGACGTCATGCAATATCGCCGCGGCAATTGCCTGTGCGTCCATGCGCATGTCCGCCAGGATCTGTGCGACGGCGATCGGGTGGGAAATGTAGGCTTCGCCGCTCTTGCGCTTCTGCCCCTCGTGCGCATGCGCGCCAAAGCGGTGTGCCTTGACGATAGACTTGACCTGTTCCGGCGGCAGGTAGGAATGGAGCACGTCGAGCAGGCGCCGCAGCCCGTGGTCCCGGCGGCCCGGGACGCCCGGCAGTTTCGACAGCAGCGAAGCAGCGTAGTCCATCCGCCAATCTTACCCGTGTGCCGGGGGCGTCGTGCAGCTTCGTGGGGGCGAATTCAGCAAATTCCCGTGGGCGCGGGCGCCGCGCTGTCATTGCGAGCCCGTAGGGCGTGGCAATCTCGGACCGGTTGGCAGAGTCATGAATTTTGCGAGATCGCCACGTCGCTTCGCTCCTCGCGATGACGGAGGTGCTACGCGCCTCGCGATGACGGAGGTGCTACGCGCCTTGCGATGGCGGAGGTGCTACGCGCCTTGCGATGGCGGGGCCGCTCCTCGCGATGACCGCGTCAGTCGCCGATCGAGATACCGCGCATTGGCAGGGTGTCTTCAACGGGCTCGGGTTCCAGGAACTCTTCCGACGGCTGCTGCTCGACTTCCTCGAGGATTGACGGCGTGATGTGGCCATCGGCGATCTCGCGCAGCGCGATGACGGTGGGCTTGTCATTCTCGAGATCCACCAGTGCGTCGGCACCGTGGGCGATGCGGCGCGCGCGCTTCGACGCGACCAGCACCATTTCAAAGATGTTGTCGATGTTGTGCAGGCAATCTTCGACCGTGATTCTGGCCATGTGACAGGTACTCCGTGGCACGCCCGGCAGGCGGCCGAATTCAGGCTGGCCGCGCAGTCTACTGCAGAGACGCCCTGCTATACCAGTATCTTTTCGACTTTGCGGCGCAATTCCGGGCTGTCGGTGCGGTTCCCCTGACCACCGCCCGCAAGGATTTCCTCGAGTTCCATGACGGCCGTCTCGAGGTCGTCATTGATGACGCAATAGTCGAATTCGAGCCAGTGCGACATGTCGGACAGCGCATCCTTCAGCCGCCGCTCGATCACCGCGTCGCTGTCCGTGCGGCGGTCGCGCAGGCGCCGCTCGAGCTCGCCGCGCGACGGCGGCAGGATGAAAACAGAGACGCACTCCGGCATCGACTGCCGCACCTGGCGCGCACCCTGCCAGTCTATTTCGAGGATGACGTGCTCGCCGGCCGACAGGTGTTGCTCGACCTGGCCGCGGCTCGTACCGTAGTGGTTGTCGAAGACAAGCGCCGATTCGAGCAGTTCGCCATTCTCTTCGAGCTTCCGGAACGCGTCTTTGGTGACGAAAAAGTAGTCCGCGCCGCCCACTTCGGTCTTGCGTTGCTTGCGCGTCGTATAGGAAATCGAGAAACGCAGGTGCGGATTCCGCTGCACCAGCGCCTTGACGAGCGTGGTCTTGCCGGCGCCTGACGGCGCGGCCAGCACGAACAGCCTCGCTTTCGTATCCATCGTTACGGCGGCCGTCACTCGATGTTCTGGATCTGTTCGCGCATTTGCTCGATCAGGACCTTGAGGTCCACCGCCGCACGCGTGGTCTCGGTGTCCGCGGACTTGGAGCCCAGCGTGTTCGCTTCGCGGTTCAGTTCCTGCATCAGGAAATCAAGGCGGCGCCCGACCGGTTCGCCCGACGTCAGGATCTGGCGAATCTCGGTGATGTGGCTCTCGAGGCGGTCCAGTTCCTCATCGACATCGAGTTTCTGGCTGACCAGCGCAAGCTCTGCTTCGAGTCGCGCCGGTTCCGCTTCAACCGCGAGTTTCTGAAGCCGCTCTCGCTGGCGCTCGCGGGTTGCCGCCAGCACGTCAGGCATGCGCTTCCTGACCGTGGCGGCAATCGCGAGAATTTCGTCACACCGCGTCGTCAGCATTGCGCCGAGTCGCTGGCCTTCGCTGCCACGCATCGCGGCGAGCTCGGCGAGCGTCTGCGACAGCAGTGCGCGGGCGGCGTCGTACAGCGGCTCGGTATCGATGCGTGGTTCCTCGATGACCCCGGGCCAGCGCAGGATATCGAGCGCCCCCGGAGGCTCCAACTCCGGCAGCAGCGTACCCAGTTCGGCCGTGCGCGCGGCTAATTGCCGGATCAGGTCGTGATTAAGCATCAAATCGTCGGCGGCGCCGGCCGCACGCCTGAAATGCAGCGAGCAGTCGACCTTGCCGCGGCCGACCGTTTCGCTGACGCACTGGCGAAGTTCGACTTCCTTGGGCCGCAGTTCATCCGGCAGGCGGAATTGCACATCCAGGTAGCGGTGATTCACGGCGCGGATTTCACAGGTCAGCGTGCCGAGCGGCAATTCCGCGATCTGCCGCGCAAACCCTGTCATACTGTGGAGCATTGACCGTCCTCCTGGACGTTACCCGCATCTCGCCGGAAGTGCTTGACCGGTCACAGATGCCATGCATCAAAGCACGCCATACTGCCCGCAAACCGGCCGGAGCGAAACCGTGACGGCGTTGTCGGACGCGAGTCGTGCGCGGTAACCGGCGGCAACAACCGATCGTATTACTATCGTAGAACTGAAGCAGAACTGGAATAGTACTAAAGCAGTACCAAAGCGCAGACGTGAATGCAGATTGAATACGCCAAGATTTCCGCGACTGGCGACCGCAAGGACAATCAGGATCGGGGAGCCGTCATAGTCGCTGAACAGGCGGCGCTGATGCTCGTGTTCGACGGCATGGGCGGACATTCGGATGGCGCCCGCGCCGCCGAGACTGCGCTGTCCGTCATGCAGCGACTGTTCACGAAGGTGCCGCTGCCGGTGTTCGATCCACAGGGCTTTTTGTACAACTCGCTCGCACGAGCGCACGACGAGGTCGTGGCAATCGGTGCCAGTCTCGCCGTCGACTTTCGCCCGCGCGCGACGGGCGCCGTTTGTCTCGTACAGGAAGGCGGGTCGTTCTGGTGCCATACCGGCGACAGCCGCATCTACCATTTGCGCGATGGACAAATGGTTTCGCGCTAGCGCGATCACAGCCATGTCGAGGTCCTGATCCAGGAAGGCGCGATCACCGAGCGGGAGGCGCTGGACCACCCAATGCGCAATTTCGTCGAATGTTGCCTGGGCGGTGACGCCCCGGTGCCGGACATGACCCTGACGGTTAAGAAACCGTTGCTGCCCGGTGATGTGCTGTTGGCCTGCAGCGACGGACTGTGGAGCGGAATTCCGGATGCCGAGATTGCCGCGATCGCCACGCGTGAAAGCGAAACGCTCGCGGACAACCTGAAGGCGCTGAGTATCAAGGCGCTGGAAACGAATGCCCCTTACAGCGACAACACCACCGGCACGGCACTGCGCTGGCTCGGCGAGTGAAACGATAGCGCCGGCGGCAACCTGCCGCCGTTTGAGGAGAATTATCGAATGCGACCCAGTGGACGTGCACCGGACGAATTAAGGACGGTGCGCTTTATTCCCGATTTCACACGCCACGCGGAAGGCAGCGTCCTCGCCGAGTTCGGCGATACCCGCGTGCTTTGCACAGCGAGTATCGAAAACCGGGTACCGCCATGGATGCGCGGTGCCGGGCGTGGCTGGGTGACCGGCGAGTACGGCATGCTGCCGCGCTCGACGCATACACGCTCAGGCCGCGAGGCTGCACGTGGCCGTCAAAGCGGCCGCACCCAGGAGATCCAGCGCCTGATCGGCCGGTCGCTGCGCGCGGCCACGGACCTCGAGGCCCTGGGCGAGCGCACCGTGACACTCGACTGCGACGTGCTGCAGGCCGACGGCGGTACGCGCACGGCGGCCGTCAGTGGCGCTTTTGTCGCAATGACGCTCGCAATCCGGCGCCTGTGTGCCAAAAAAGGGCTCAAGCGAAATCCGATCCACGGTCAGATCGCGGCCGTATCCGTCGGCATCTTCGCCGGCACGCCGGTTCTCGATCTGGACTACGACGAGGACTCGCAAGCCGAAACGGACATGAACATCGTCATGAACGAAGCGGGCCGCTTTATCGAAGTGCAGGGCACAGCCGAGGGTCATGCGTTCACGCGCAATGAGTTCGATGCATTACTTGCCCTCGCGGAGCACGGCGTCCAGGGCATAATCGCCGCACAGAATGCGGCGCTTGACGGTACGTCCTGACCCGACAGGGGCAGAACCCGCATGCCGGCACGCGCACATACAGTTGTCCTTGCCAGCGGTAATCCCGGCAAGATCCGTGAAATCAGGCGGCTACTTGCGCCGCTGGGTTTAAGCGTGGTGCCGCAGGCGGATTTTGCCGTCAGCGGCGCCGCCGAAACAGGCGACACGTTCATGGACAATGCCCTGCTCAAGGCACGCCATGCCGCGCGCCTGACCGGCCTGCCGGCGATCGCGGATGATTCCGGCTTGTGCGTCGATGCACTGGACGGTGCGCCCGGTGTGCACTCGGCGCGCTACGCGGGCGTGAACGCCGGGGACGACGACAACATCGATCGCCTGCTTGACGCGCTTCAAGGCGTAAGCAGTGCCGCGCGGGGTGCCGCATTCAAGTGCGTCGCGGTGTTCGTGCA
Source organism: uncultured Woeseiaceae bacterium (assembly GCA_964560775.1). Lineage (GTDB taxonomy): Bacteria > Pseudomonadota > Gammaproteobacteria > Steroidobacterales > Woeseiaceae > Woeseia. The sequence continues at coordinate 9,094 of CAZLNH010000165.1, forward strand.
TACAGCAGACGACAAGGCGCCGCTGATTGCCGAGGGTACCTGGCGCGGCGAGATACTTGATGAACGCAGAGGCGACCGGGGGTTTGGTTACGACCCGGTATTTTTTGACCCGCGGGCCGGCAAGTCGGCGGCGATGATGAGCGCGGCCGAGAAAAACGCCCGCAGTCATCGCGGCCAGGCATTCGCCGTCCTGAAGGACCAACTGGCACAGTCATGGCCGGGATAACCGTGCCGCTAACAATGTACCTGCACCTGCCGTGGTGCGTGCGCAAATGTCCTTATTGTGATTTCAACTCGCATACGGCCGGTGACGAACCGCCGCGCATGCGTTACATCGATGCGCTATGCCGGGACCTCGACGCCCAGGCGGCAAGCGTCGCCGGCAGGCCGCTGTCCAGCATATTCATAGGCGGCGGTACGCCGAGCTTGTTCAGTGGCGCCGAGATCGGCGAAATACTCGGGTACGTTCGTGAGCGTTACGCCGTCGCACCGGATTCTGAAATCACGCTGGAAGCGAATCCCGGCACTGTCGAGCGGCACAACCTGGCCGGCTATCATCGTGCCGGCGTCAACCGCCTGTCGATTGGCGCGCAGAGTTTCAGTGATGTCTCGCTCGAGCGGCTCGGCCGCATCCACAGCGCGAACGATATCAATGCCGCGTTTCACGACGCCCGCGACGGCGGCTTCGACAACGTAAATCTCGACCTGATGTTCGCCCTGCCGGGCCAGACGCGGGCGATGGCGCTGCAGGATATCGAACAGGCGCTGAGTCTCGCGCCCGAGCACATATCGTATTACCAGTTGACGCTCGAGCCGAACACGGTGTTTCACCGCCGCCCGCCCGCTGATCTTCCGGATGAGGACGACAGCGCAGCGATACAGGACGCGGGCCATGCCGCACTCGCTGCGACTGGCTTCAAACAATACGAGATTTCAGCGTTTGCGCTGCCCGGCCGCGAATGCCGCCACAACCTGAACTACTGGTCGTTTGGTGACTACCTCGCCATCGGCGCCGGCGCACACGGCAAGGTGACCGGCAGCGACGGCGTGGTTCGCCGCTACAGAAGGCCCGCGCACCCGCAAAGTTACATGGATGCGGCGCTGGCCGGTACGCTCGCCGGTCCTTCAGCACCGGTTGCCGAGGCAGATCTCGCGTTCGAATTCCTGCTGAACGCGCTGCGCCTGCCGGCCGGATTCAGCGAGGACACGTTCCGGGAGCGAACCGGCCTGGCTCCCGGCGTCGTCACGGCCGACCTCGAGGCGGCCGCCGCCGACGGCCTGCTGGAGCAGCCCGGCCCCGGCCGATGGCGCCCGACCCCGCGCGGGCTCCGGTTTTTGAACGACCTGCAGGCCAGGTTTCTGCCCCACACCGGCACCCGGTGACGGCCCTGCACGGGCGCGGCCGCCGGCCGCGGCGAGGCGCTTTATGCACAGCGCGGACGTTAGCCTGTAATATCCGTCTAATAGGCGCTGTAGCTCAGATCAACTGTCGAGAGTAGCTATCAAGTGACTGATTTGAAACGCTTTAATAATTTGGACATAAATTAGACATTCTAACAAGCACGCTTTAAAAATCCTCACTTAGGCCACTCACTCAATTTTCTTCCACAATGTTATCCACAGGTTTTGTGGATAACGAAACGCCCGAAGTGCGGGCTTGCAGGGCCGGGCGGTTCACATTATGCTACGCGCCCTTTTGCATCCCCCTGGGCGCCGGAGCCTCGTCATGAAACCCAACATTCATCCCAACTACAGTGACGTCAAGATAACCTGCAGTTGCGGCAACGAGTTCGAGACGCGCTCGACGCTGG